>NZ_JBHLWN010000031.1:0-401056 GCF_042432825.1 Paenibacillus chartarius
ATCCGCTCCTGGATGATCGCCACCGCATTCTTATGCGCTTTCGAAATTCAGGATAATTTATCATTTGGTTGCAGAATTGCAAGTTAATCGATTCTCCACCTGCATCTGTTGCCAACATGATCTGAATGTCTTTTCTAAACTTTTCCACTTCCTCCCGACGCTGATCCATGGAGTAACTGCCAATGATTTTCGCTACATAAGGAACATGCGCGAGCAATCTCCGTTCCAAATACTCAAGCGTATCCTTGGATTCCGTAAAAATGAGAATTTTCTCACCTGATAGGAGTAATCCATTCGCACCAAATAATGTTGACTCCAACTCCAAATATTTCCGTTCGGTATCTGACATACGAACCATTTGAATTTTACGAATAAGACGCGCTAATTCATCGATCTCAAGCTGAAGTTCATCAAGGTCTAAGGCGTCCGTCTCACCTTCAACCAATTGTTCGATAGCTTCGAATTCTTCACTGCTCAGTTCTTCAAACTCCTCAACGGTATCCTGTGTGATTTGATGTTTCTTCAACTCGCCGCACAATACTTGCTCCAGCCTATCTTTACGCCTGACGAGAGAGAGATAAATCGCCTCAATTGATGAAGTGAGACGCCGCTGCAGCAGCATCATAGCAAATGCCGTACTATGATTGTTATTTCTCTTAGCCCGATTAAAATGCTCTCGCACGTATTCTGTAACTTCTTGATAAATCTCCAATTCTTCCGATGACAAATCAAAAGGAAGCGTCTTTGTTGTTCGTTTAGGGAATAATGGAGTGCCATCAAAATTAACCATTGATTCTTTAAGTCTACGGATAACGTATGGATTGCTTTTCTCATACATAGAGTCTCCTGTATTGAGGCTGGAGAACACATCATGATCAATAAGGCTCATCAAATGTCTGAAGTTTTCTTTATCTCCTTTATGGGGAGTTGCCGTAAGAAGCAAACAATGCTCGCTATTACGCAACAACGCCTCTCCAAGCTGATAAAGCTTGGTTCGCTGTACTTTTTTCTTCTTAACACCTTGAGTATATGCAGCCATTTTATGAGCTTCATCAATTATCACTAGATCAAAATTAGCCGTAATGACCAAGTTTTTTACGTCTTCACGCATTGCCCAGTATAGAGAAGCCAGACATTTATCATGTTTTTCAAAGGGATTTCCATCCCCTGAATCTCGGAGTGTAAAACGTGTAATGATCGTGAAGTGTTCGCCAAACTTCTCATTCAGTTCCTCTTGCCACTGTTTAAGGACAAGAGGAGGGACCAGAATAAGAATCCGATCTGCACTTTTTCTTGCGAGCAACTCGCGTATTAACATGCCGGACATAATCGTTTTTCCTGCACCTGGATCATCCGCTAACAAGAAGCGGACTTGACCGTTTTGAAGCATACGGCTGTAAACAGCTTCAATCTGATGCGGGAGCGGAATGATTTTTTTATTCCCCTTTATTCTTGATTTAGAATAGCGTTCTTCGGTTCGTAGCACGTAATATCGCAAATAGTGCAAAAGGCGATGGGGTTCCATCGCCGCTTTCGTTTCTTCTTGTAAGGCTTCCAAAGCTTCTACTTCATGTTTTTCCAGATAGGTCTCATAGTACTGGTTGCTTTGTCTACCCACGGCCTCAATCAGTATCAGAAAATCATCAATAGGTTCACATTTTCTAACTTCAACGATTTCGGCCCAATAAGGGCCTTTAATTTTATCTCCAATTTTTAGCATTCCCATGTTCCTTTCTCTCTTAAAGAAGAAGCTTTCTAGTAAAGTGCCTCGTACATTCGAATAGTGAAGGTTTCCGAACGATATGATTCTGTTTTACCGTCACGTACGGTTTCCATTTTTAATATACAGGTCTCTCCCATTCTGTAATATTTTTCTGCCAGAATGAATTGAACTTGGATATTACGCTGCATCGCTTCTCCCGTTGAATTGAAAGTTTGAATTACCTCATTGGAGATACGTTCATCTCCTTGATAAAATGCCATTCTCAATTGCCGCGGCAAAACGTCAGAAGTTATTTTTTGTTCTTGGTATAATGATACATAAAAACGAACATTCGTAATTACCTTGTCTACCATAGCCACGCTTATACCAACCAGCTCGGCCCTTTCAGTACGACGATAATCAATTAAGGGTACGATAATTTCTTGAGGCATAGCACCGCCATGAATGAATTGCAAACCACCTGATCCAATGAACCGATTTAACCCTTTAGCAATAACAGTCTCGCAAGGAAGTGGAGTATGATCAGGTGGCAGCTTTACTGCCCCTTCTGGTACAGTTAGCTGCTCCCCTACGACAAATCGGCGATTTTTGTCAATAATACTTCCTGTGACAGCATTAACCTTAGAGTCGGCTTCAACTTTATTGTATTGAAACAGGAAACCGTGGTCTGCAGTTATTATGATTCGTTTAGCCTGTAGTCGCGACAACCTCTCTACAGCCTGTTCTAAGGCTGCAATTGTCCGATCCACCGCATCGTATGTTTCTCGTTCCGACTTGGCTGTATCGCCAACAGCATCAATTACATCATGATAGAGATAAATTAATCGTTTTCCTTTCAAACGATCTTCCGCCTCAGTACGAGACCAGTTCATCAAGTCATGCAACGAGTAACAGGCTGCATCTTGATTGTATTTTTTCAAGATGGTTTCACGATTGGACATACCTCTTGTAGAAAGACCATCAGCATAGACTGTTCCGTTGTCATCAATAGTCAATTGCCTATGAGGCAATAAGCTTGCCATGCACAGTTGTGTATAAGAAGGAAGACTTGCCTGCATCGGTGTAATTGCAGCTTCTCCATTAGGTCGGGCGTTCAGTTTACCCGCAAGTTCCTGTCCCACTTCATATCGAAGCGCATCTGAAATAATAACAAAAATCTTTGTTTGTTCTTTGTCTAAGATGGGGCGTATCGTATCTGAAAAAAATCTACGTTGCGGTGGAAAAGCTTTTCCGCCAACTAAGCTTCCGGCAAACAATAATCGATTAACTTGATCCGCTAACCATGTTAAATAAATATTCTCATACCAGTTTGAAAGCTGTTCAACAACCGGTTGAATGGCATCCCGTGCATTCAGTCTCATAAAGGATTGCATCATTTGCCGATAATGCTGGTCAATTTGATAATGTACCTCTACATAGCATCTGAGCATCTCTTCCCATGATTCTGAAACAGTTGAATACCGTTTCCACTGCATACGATACTTAGATAACTCTACAATATGTTGCATTGTTTGGTAGGTTAAGGATGTATCCCCTTTTTGGCCCCAATATGTTTGCATCCTTCTTTGAATTCGTTCCGACCATATGTCTACTTCAGCGGTTTGATTTTGCAGCTCATCTGCAAGCTTTGTAATTATGATTGCATCGATAATTGGTAGCGTTGTTGATTTTTCGTAATTTTCAACAGGGATGGTATGCAGTAAGTTGGCAACAGAATACCGTGTTTCAAAGTCTTTCACGTAATGTTCTAAAATTCGAACTTGGTCAAGTGATTCCCTGAACCAGTCCTCTATAAACAAAGCGCAGATGTTTGGAAGTGATGAAAACCATCCATTATTCGTCCAACCAATATTTTGTGCATTTAGAGACAAGTGCTGATAAATAAAAACATCCATCAACCATTGAAGCTTGTTATTTTCTTGAGGACTAGAAAGTCCAAAATATGAACAAATGATTTCCCAAATTCGATTTATGTAGAACCACTTTGCTAGATTTTTATACGCTTCATTAGAGGATTCATCGAGCCCCGTAAGCAACAAATATCTCGTAAGATCCGAAATTGATGGCGATGGGGAACCTACGCAGACAGCGGCAATTGAAATTTCCAGTCGATTCTGATCTGCTTGAGCCGGTAATAAGCGCTTTAATTTCTGTCTTCGTTCATTACTCCGGAAAAATGCACCATATTGATCGATTAACGGTCGAATCACATAGTCTTCTATCTGCAACTGTTCAGCCAGAGTGGCTACCTCATCTGCTTTAAATTCCGATGCATACAGCAAAATATCAAGTAAATAATTATCATTATCCGAGGGACGTGCGAACGGCGCATACAGAATAAATGATTGATTAGGGTGTTTAATTTCAATATCCACTTTGATACGAAAGAAATTGTCAGGTGTTAAAAGGCAAACTTCAACATCATCTGTTTCAAAGTGGCGGTGGAGCTCATCGAACTCCACCTGTGTATTTGGATCATACCAAAAGACAACCGCACGACCTTTGGCATTTCTTTCAATATCGACCTTATCACGTAAACTTTGAAAAATATCCATTTCAAATCCCCTTACTTTATCTTTGCTAACACACCCTTAAATTTTTCATAATTGACCTTTACCCCGTCATCCAAATCTATTTCGATTTGAGCATTCGCATACTCTGCTAATACCTTATCGAATTCGGTCAATTCTTCAACACGCTTTTGGAAGTCTTCTTTCTTTTTTTCTAAAGTACGTTTCTCTGTCGCAGAAAGTGATGGATTCACGAGACGCTTATCAATTGTCGATACTTCATTCAAATATTTGGCTTGAATGGCTTGCAGGTGCTCAAAACGGATGGTTGCCATTGTATCTGATTGGTAGCGATGCATGTATAATAATGTACGCATGCCTCTATGCTCACCAGAATCTACCAACCAATAGATTGGTCTTCCACTGTAAGTCTTACAATGATCTAAATAAAATTCCTCTAAAAAATATCTGCGTACTCGCTCTTCATGAGTTTCGTTCCTTCTTAGCCCCAATGATTCCGCAATCCATTTTAGGTTTATATCCACTGATTCTTTCCCAAATATAATTGCAATGAATTCATATAATCGATTTATAATGTCATTTTCAAAGTAAGCATTATCTGTAAACAAAATAATCCCATGTTTATTAGGAGCCATTTTTTTATAATGTCCTTGGTTCCAACTACCTCCTGCAAATATCAATCCATTAGTATCAAGCGAATAACGTCCCATTACGCACCCTACAAAGAATGATAAAAAGGACTTTGTATCATATTCTCTATTTGCACGTCGAATTGAAGTGTTATTAACAGATACCTTTGCCTTAAGTTCATTCTCTAGTCCATATAGATTAATAAAAAATTCATTAATTGCTTCTTCATTTGCAATGATTTTATTATTCCTATATTCCGTAATTTTTGCCCATTCATCATAAGCATCAGAAATGAGATTACTATTAGTTTTAGTCAATACGAAGGGATGACTAATAAAATCCCATGAAATTTCACTAGAATCCCAGTCTTCCTTAGACAAACTTATATTTTCATTTACAATTTGGTTTATTTTATCAATTTTGTTTTTATCAGGGTATATGACTGGAACTTTAGCAACATCCCCAACCGTGAAGTTAATAGTCGGAGCTATAGTTTCTAATATTGAATTAACTACTACAGAATTTCCGAGTGCTAGTATATAATTCCTATTTTCTTTGCTAGGGAAACAATTAGGCCCTCCTTGATCAAATAGGGAATTAGGTGAACTGATTCGGAAACTAAAGCTATTAGTGGAAATAACACCATAAGTCAAACTATCCCTAAAATACAATTTTTCATTCCTAATATTTGCTTTCTTAAGTTTGTTTTTTAACTCGAAACCATTATTTTCATAGTTAATAATATCGAGCCTATTCCCATACCATTTTCTAGCCCCCCCACCTTTATCAATTTCAAACCATTTATAATAATCCTTAGAATCACTTTTATTTAACCACACTTTTCGAAAATCAACTTCAAACCACTTTCTAAAAAACTTCCCGCTTTCACCGTTTGTATCGAGACCTTTCTTAGGTGGAGCTGCACTACCAAAAGTATCCTTTGATTCAAAACACTTTTTCAATTTTTCCGAAGCCCAATAAGATATTGGGTGGCCTGTTATATTGGAAAAGCTATCTTGACTTGATACATATTCGCCATGTTTACTTATAAAAGCTTTTTCTTTTTCATCGGCCGTTGAATAATCAGTTAACCTATAATATTTAGCTTTGTAATTAAACAATTTCACTCTCCTAATAATGTAGGAGGTACTTTGGACCACTTCTCCATTAATATCCTCAAATGCATGAGCACCTAAATGTAGCATTGAGATAATAGTATGATCCTGCAACAATTTCTGTCGTAAGCTTTGATAACTACTTAAAAACATCCAAGAATGCTGGTTGATCTGAGCGTGGTATCCACCATTATTTAGAAACTCATTACATCTCTCTATAAAGACTGCAAATAAATCTGACTTTGAATTCGGAAAGATCCCCTTAATATAATTATTAAGTTGATCATTCATTGCCCCAGCCCCCATATAGGGCGGGTTTGTAATGACAACATCATATTTTTCTACAAGCAATTTGGTTTGTCTTAACAAAGATTCAAATTTCGGTAGTTGACATATAGCTTCAACATCAAATAAACTACGAATTCCTTCATCATAAATTTTCTCTATACGTTTCAAGTATTTATCTGAATCTATCTTTTCTGGTACCAATATACTTCCGTAATTTTTTGCATCTTTATAAAAATTTATTAAAATTTTTAACTCTCTCGATTCAGTTTCGTTTACTGATAATAAGCGAACTAAATCATCAACTGACAATTCATTGGATTCTTGAATAGAATATACGTTAATAGTTGGCGGATTTCGAAATATACGTCTTGACTTTTCACGTGCTTTCATTAATAAAGAAAACGCAGATAATTGAGCGGCACGATCATCGATGTCTAGTCCATAGAGATTGTTTTCCAAGATAAGCGTAGGTATTTCGTTTGAAACATAACCACGTTCTTCATATATAGAAAAGAGTATCTCAAACGCATAGACAAGAATATGTCCTGATCCACAAGCAGGATCAATTATTCGGATTTTTTCAGGTTCCAGATTAGTTTGTCTTATCGCATCTAACCGCATCTGCACTTCTTCCGTCTGAGAAACTGGTTCAATATAATATTTCATTTGTTTTTTTAAAATAGATTCTGGATAGGCATTTAACCATTTTGATCCAAGTGAATTTTCTACCATATAACGTACTATCCATTGTGGAGTGAACAACTGAGTCTTAGCTGGGATTTCAAATTTATCGACTCTTTCTCCGTTTTTTACTTTTTTGTCAACCATCGCCTTCGGCTCTATATTATAATATTGATACAACCAACCTATTACCTCTACCTCTGCAAAACTTGAAGTCAATTCATCATTCTGTACAAGCTTATTTATAATGGATTCGCTGTCCAACAAAAAATCAGGCAACAATAATTCAGTGTAATCATCAATCTTCTCAAATAAAAACGGTAAAACAGGTTGCAAAGCGTTACATTGTGCAATAAAGAGTTTACGATATGCTTCTTCATAATTCCCATGATCTATAATGTCTCGGATATGCACTTTGTCTACTGCCAATTCCATGGACTGATAATGCAGCAAAATATCCGGTTCGACTTTTCCAGTACTACTGGAGAGAATGTTAACACGTTCTGGTAAATAATCGTGTACTTCCATATAGCGTATAGCAATAATGCGGTTAAACCAAGTATAAGCTGCTTCCTCAATAAGTTGTTCGTAACCCTTCGATTCATATTGACGTTTTAACGATTCAAATGCATTCCTCATAGTGGAAGGATACTGTTTACCGTTAACGATCAATTGCTCCCCATTTGTTACAATGGATATGTTGCTCTTCTTATCCATCCCAAAGCCTTTAGCACGAAGAGCTACTTTCTCAAGCAGCTCTCTGCGTGCATAAGTAGCAAATGATTTCAATTCAGATTTATTCATAAAAATAAACTCTCCCTATTCTGTCATGTGCAGCGTGTTTTCCTGAAGTTGCTTCATTAATGTTTCACGCAAACTGCGCAGTGCTTCATCCAGCTCATCCAAGGTCTCAATTTTTGTCTTCTTTTGGAAGAAGAAATGATAAAGCTCTTTCTCAGAAATGTATTTAATCTTCTTCTCGCGCAAAGCAAGAGGCTTTGAATTACCCTCTTTGTACTTCTCCTTCTCTCGGGATTTCTGCTCAACTTCCATTCGTCGCGCTTCATCATTCATCTTTTTAGAGCACTCTGAAATTTCTTGTTGTAAAGCACGCATAGCAAGCAATGAGGTCTCGATCGAAATACGATGCTTTAACTGATCATGCTCTGCTATTTGCATTCTTATCATATTTGCTACAGATTCATTATTACGATAGTAATCTAACAAACTATTATTTTGAGTTTCCAGCACCTTAACCTGATTGAGAATCTCTTCCCGCTTCTGCAATACATATTTATCTATAGCTTTCGTTAATTGATCTTTAAGTTCGGGTAATTGCGGGATAAGAGAATAAGGCTTCGGATTTGACAATATATCCGTAATCCTTCTTCGGTATCCGAGAATTTCCTCACTATTCATTAAGGCAAAATCCCGGTCATATTTGCGTAATAACGCAACCGCTCCATCAAAGTATTCAATTGGTTTCTTTTTATAAAATGAATTCAGCCTGCCCAACTCTTCAAGCCACTCATCGAAATCGTCTACCGCTTGAATGAACTGGTTAACTTTTTCTTCTGCATCTAAAATTTGAATGATCCGGAAAACACCAGTCGTAATTCGACTGATTTCAGTATCACCCGGGTAAGGGTAATCGTTTGATTGTTTCCTTCGTTCTTTAATATCGTCAAGAGGGTCTTGAAATACAGATTTTAACGTCTCGTTAATTGCCGCGGCCATCTCTTCATAACTTTCACCTACCTGATGACGACCGAACAACTCCCGGAAAATAGACAGGCAGTCCCTACGAACTTTCGGGTCAACTTCTCCGACTGGTATGACAAGAATGCGATCGCGCTCTTGCAGTTTTGAAAATCGTTCGAAAAATTGCGGATGCTCCGGTATAAAGGCTTCGCGGGCATATGTAAACTTCACCTTTCCCTCGCTAAACAATGCAAAAAGAAGACCAATAATATCGCGATCATTCCAGCCATAAGGAGCAGTGCTATACTTTTCGATTAACGATTTTAAAGGTACATTTTCGTTCAAACGAAAAGCTTCTTCCATACGCATCTTAATCTCATCATAAGCATGTTGATTTTGTACTCCATCCGTCGTCAGTAATAGTCCGTCTTGGGCTAAGCGTTTCCATTCATTACGCTCATCCTTAAGGTTAATTGGTTCATTCACATAGCCGAGTTTGCTATATGTGCTGCGAACAAGCATTTCCATAGCAGAATTTACTTTATTTTCAAATGAGCCACTGAATGTACGTTCTTGGCCTTGAATAAAGAACTTAGCGAGGTCGCAAGCACGTTCTAAAAGACGTTCAGCTTTTTTCTCGAAATCTGTAATTTGCGATTGTTTCGCTTCGTAAATTTTTATTTGATTTTGTGTAGAATTAGGCCCTTTTTTACGCCTTACGTAGGTCTGCACTTGCTGTACGTAACGAACAGCACTTTCGGCTTCAGCAATCAACTCCGGATCCAGACAGAGAACCAGTCTACCTGAATTGGCTTCCAGTGATGCTTCTGCGTCGCTTATGTTCACACTGTATACTTGCATCGTTAAAGGGTTTGTCATCTGGCCATGGATATAATTATCGTAACGTTTATTAAAACTAAATGAAGTATTTTTGTTGTAATCAAACTTCGGTTTTGCATACATTCTTTCATAAAAGAGTTTCCCTAGGTGTTCCCTAACTGCAGTCTCGTTGACTGACTCATTACGAATTTCCCGATTGATTTCCTGCTCTTCATCCGATAAGAATGTGTATGTCTGATCTGCGTTTTGCTCGATTAACATGGCTTGCTGCAAACGGGAAAGCGATTCTTTTACTCGATATTCAAGCGGAGAACGTTCCGTATCAACGGTTGGCATTAATAAGGTGGCTACATTGGTCGCCGTAGACTTTATCACATCGATCCCTTTAATCATATAGAGTACTTTTAATACATCGACATCAAACATCTCTAGGCCTTCATGGTTACGAGCTCGATCTTCTGCTTTTGCGATGGTACTTGTAATTGAGCCTTCAAGGAAATTTCGAATCGATGGATAGAATTCGGCCATTGTGACCAGATTGGTTATATCTTCATCAGCATTCAATTGACAAGCTTCTTGAAATGCCTTTAACAAGGAGCGTTCACCATGGGCCAGGTGCGCCCCACCTTCCCCTTGTGTACGTATTTTGTTAAATACTTCTTTTAGCAGTTCCACTTGATATGGAATGAAGGGATACAGTTCCACAAATTCTTGTGATGTACGGTAAGCATGTCGAAGCTGAGTCGAGTTCGGTTCAAAGGAGAGACGGTTCCGAATCATTTGTTCTTCTTGATCGTAACGCACCTCAAGACTATTTGCTGCAACATCCGTTTTTTCCAGAATGCGCCGTTTGATAACTTCATCTGTGTTGGAGCTCGATAAGTTAATACGGGTTGCAAACCGCCCTTGAATTTTTGAAAAATCGGTTGTGCTATGAAGAGTAGTTACAGACTCGATTTTCTCCTGTGAGGTAACGAAGACCCATGCTTGACCTCGGCAACGATTGCCAATATCCTCGACAACCGTTTGCAAATTCAACATTAATGCAGAATCCGTTCCAATATATTGACCTACCTCATCAACAAGGAAGATAAGCCGATATTCCGGTCCACGCGCTTGACAATACTCTGCAATTAACTGCGAAAGTTTCTCGGATGTCATTTCGAATGATTCTTTCCCGGTATCCAGCAGTTTTCTTGCACTTTCTTCATCAATTCCAATATTAACGAGCGATTGAATAATAACTTTCTGCTTCAAACGAAATTTAACACGTATCTCCTCCCACGGAGAACCCGAGCATTTTTCAATTTCGCGTTTAAATTCTTCATATTTCCCTTCACTATCAATCTGTCTTTCAATTTCTGCAACCCAAAGTGTATCGGAGTAGCCAAGATGGCCATTAAAAACTCGTAAAAATACTTCAACTATTCTTTCTTTATCAGTAGAGTTTGCGGACGATTTAGAATCAATGTTAAACAGAATGGCATCGCTAGGTTTCGCCGCGGCAAAATGCATCATATCCAGTAACTCAATGTCAGAAGTTTTTTCAGTAAAATAATCAACTGGACGACGTCCGGCTACTTCTTTGTTATCCAACAAGTATGATAGTATTTTCAGAAAGTGTGATTTACCTGAACCAAAGAAACCGGAAATCCAAACACCAATATTCGTACTTGGCTGGTTATAAACGGCTAAATAATTTTTATAAAAGGTTTTGAGATAATATGTACCTTCCTCCGTCATGACATATTCATCAAGTTCGTTTTTTATAGTATCAAGGTCGACTTGTCCAGCCTGAACAACCCCGTTAATATTGCGAAATATATCCTTTTTAAATATTTGAGCGATTTTCATTGTTTATTCTCATCTCCCATTACTAAGAAATTCTCGATAACTGGTATTGATCTTCATTCGTTATTCGGTTAAATAAACGAAGCTGCAGACCCGTAAAGTACCCTGGATAAAAGAGAACGATAGGTCTTCGATATGCATTATTAGCTAGCAACTTCAGCAACTGACTGGAGCGAATAAAAGGAAAAGCCGATCCTACCCCCGTTATAAAAACAAGTTCGGCGTCCTGCACTCGATCCATAAATGCATTAATCAACGTTTGCTGATGATCAAGTACGGTCTCTGTTGCCTCAATTAGTCCTTCGTACCCTTCTTCGTCTCCTAGTTCAATTAAGTCATCAATTTCGTCTTCGAATAATTGAAGGAAGAGTTCGAACAGATTTACGTTACAGATTTTCAAGCTGGATTGAGCAACTAATCGTTTTACGAACGAACGCACTTCCAGTTCGTCTTCTGCTGGATAGTCAAAGACAAAGTGGGGGATCTCACTTCCTATTCCTCTCGGTGTCGTGAAGCCAGGTTCGTGGATTCGACCCTCCAATTTGCAAAGACGTTCATAAGTTGTGGCCAAGCAATTCACCTACCTTAATGTCGTCAGCTTATATAGTAACGGGTATTTTTCTTCGACATATTGCTTCAATTCCAAACTAATGTGAAGTGGGTTTACTTGATATTCGCCATTTCCGATATCGACAAAAAGTCCACATTCTCTAAAAAACATCGTGATGGATTGTCGCATCCTCTTTTTGGTTTGTGGAGTCCAGTTTTTCACTTCATTCGACTCCGATTCTTTACGTTCGAAAAAATAATCCAAATCGCTCATTCGGATTACTGTTTTGCCCTCATTGTAGTTATACAAAACAGATTCTATAAAGAATTCATAAGGGAAACGATACGTAACCAGATAGCTGTACAAGATTAACGCATTTTCATCATAACGGGTACCGTGTAAATAAGCATGAAGTAGAGTCTTATCAAATGTCTTTATACGCTGATTCACTTTTTGTAATCGTTCTTTAATTCCTGATTCACTTTGCAGGTGAAATGGATTATGTTCGATCAGATAATCTAGTATTTCACTGTGAGAGAGACCTTGATTCTTCAAACGCAAAACTTCTCTTATTTCTTGCCTAAATAATCCTGCACCGGTAAAACCAGCCGCGTATTGTTTCATTCATATATCTTCCTTGCCTTATTTTTTATAGTTCGAAAGGTTCAAGCTAATCTAAGTTTGAATATGTTAATTAATTCGACAGAGACGTACAATTCACCTTCTTAACTAATTATACGATGGTTAAGTGCCATTATTATGTCAGCGAATACATGTTCTAATCCCAAAAAATTCAGTACTACATGGAGGAAATAAATGGAGGAAATAAGTACTTTTATATCGAAATATTAGGAAATGCGTTATGGGAAAATTTTTAATCTGTACTATCTTGAATTCAAGGAGTTGAATATTTTTTGCTAATCCGTTATATACGTGTTACAAATTTCAGAGGTATAGACCATTTCGAAGCAGTAATGAACAAAAACTTGTTATCTATTGTAGGTCAAAACGATGTAGGTAAATCGTCTGTTTTACGCGCAATATGTATCTTCTTGGATAAGGAAAAAATGCTTATTGAAGATTTCCCGAACGATGAACCAACTAAGCAGTGCAAAATTGAAATACATTTTGAATCCACAACAGTTACCGACGTTTCAGATGATAATAGCCTTATAAAATTAAAGCGGACTTTCGAGGTTCAAAATGGAAGAATCGCAAGCAAACAATTTATTTATAAGCAACTTTCCCTCCCGAGCGAGGAGGAGCTAAATGACTACAAAATTCTCAAGCAGGTCGCTAAGACCTTAGGAATTGAAGTTCCATCTAGAAAACCAAGTGAATCCGATATTACTCAAATTAAAGAAACTGTGATAAACAAAGGAAATCAGCACTTATCATTTGATTGGTATGAAGATGATTGGGGAGATATTGGAGATCGATTGCCCGAAGTTATATTCATACCGGCATCACAAGATCACCTTTCTGAACAAAAGATGACCAGTGATTCATCTTTATTTGGACGACTGTTTCGTGTAGGTTTGCGAAAATGGTTAAATGCCGATCCAGAAAGCAAAGATGCGATAAGCACTGTTAACCAGCGTATCGAACATATCAATAAAATATTTATTGATAAAGTCGAAGAGAAACTAAAAGAACAATTGCCCTTAGCTGAAAATCTAAATCAAAAAATTGACCCTCTTGATGTCAGCAAAGGTTTCTCATTTACAATGACCGTAAAAGATGCTCAAGGTATTGAAACAGCTTTAAACCACCGCGGTAGCGGTTTGCAGCGTTCAGTTTTGGTAGCTGTTATAAGGGCTCAAACGGAAATAAATAAAATGATTGAAGAACTCGCTTCAGGTTCTAACACTGACGAAACCACTTACGTACGGCCAACATTATACATTTTTGAAGAACCAGAAGCTTTCCTACATCTCTCAGCTCAAAAAGAACTCTTTTATTCTTTGAAGGACCTTGCTGATGCCGGAAATCAAATTATTATAACGACGCACTCTACACTATTTATTGATGAGTCCAATCGGGATGACATTGTACTATTGACACGAAGCAATGGACATACGACTTCACTTCAGCATCTCCCCGATGAAGATATTAGGGAGCACCTTGGTGAACGAATCAAAATAAGCGAGCTATTAACTGGAAAAGTGTGCTGTTTGGTCGAAGGCATATCGGACAAGCATGCGTTTGAGAGTTGGGCTGATAGGCTTGGGCTTAACTATAAACGTGATGGGGTTCATTTTATTTCAATGGATGGATGCAGACAATTAGACTATTATGCGAACGTAAAAATCCTGCTCGATTTCAATGTACCGTTCCGAATTATCTTAGATAGGGACTCCCATGGAGAAACACAGCCAGAAGCCAGAAAGAAGGAACTGGAGCAAAAGTACCCCAAACTTAGAAATGGATACATAAAAATTCTTACCAAGGGTGAGTTAGAAAACTATTTTTGTTTAGATACAGTTGCCTCCGTACTAAAAATAGAAAGACATATGATAAATGATACTGATTATATTACTGATCCAAAAAAAGCTTTAAGAGAAGCTACACAAATTGCCATCGCGCAGGGATTGACCGCAAGAAGATATCGCGAAGGTGAGCACAGTCGAGAAATAAGCAGTAAAATGCCGTTAGAAAAATTGGATGATGAAATAAAAGGAATTATCATGGAATTAGCTGAGTTATCAGGGAACAACAATCGTATTCTAGAACATTTCAGAACCGCGATTGCCGAAGCGGCAGCAAATTAGTCATAGTAAGAGGAGCCTTTCATGGTTTAAGGCTCCTCCCCCAATCTCACGAGTTACAAGTTCAAATTCAAAGTTATCGGCACAAACTTCTGCAAACTGGAAAAATACAAACCAGCTTCCTTCACCCGATAACCAAACGTCCCCGACCAAGCTTTCGCGTAAGCTTGCACCTGTGGCGCGTAAAACTGAACAAACTGCTGCAGCTTGCCCTCATCAAGTTGATCCGTCTTGAAGTCGACAGTCACCCAGCCGTCCTCTTCTTCAAATGCAAAATCTACGACGCCCTTTATCAGGATGTAATGGTTGTTGGAATGACGTTCAGATGCTGAAGATGCTGTTTCCGAAATCGTCTCATCATTTGTTGTTGGCTCCATTGCCACTTGATTGCGCTCTACAATTATCATCGGGATTTCAAACAACCTCTGTTTCGCTCGCAGACTCCGCTGCCAAAGTTCACTCGCCAGTATCTCTTGCAGCATGGTTAGAGCATCCGCTACATCTTGGTCTGCAACCCCTTCGCTCTGGCAGAGGTATTGAACGTATTCCTGAAGTTCGCTCAAGGCTAATCCTTTTCCGACCGCCTCAAGTCCCTTATGAATCACGCTGCCGAAAGATGGGCCCCTTCCCGTGGCTGACCATTCAGGCACGTCGCCAATACTCTTCGTAAGCCCGGTAACCGATGCCTCCGCATAAGTCGATTGACGAAGGTGGTTGAATATTTCTTCTCTCCGAGCTAAATAAGCATCCAGATCCACTGACGGCGCTTTGGGTTCGGATAATATAGTTGAAAATGTCCGAGATATAATGTCGATATCACGCTGTTTGTCTTTCTCATCCGACTCAGGAACATCCAATTCACGTATGAGCTCCATCCCGTCCATGAGCGAACTCCATGGGCATTTCGCAGGTTGATCCGGATAGAGACTGACGACTAGCATTTGTTTGGCCCTCGTCGCCGCGACATAGAGAAGCCGATCCCGCTCCGCATTCATGAATGCACGCTCCCGCACACTCATCATTTCCCAGTCTACAGGTTGCGCTATCGTTTCTTTCTGAAATCCTCTAGCCTGCTGGATAAGGAAATAACCGAAAGCCCCTGCCTCTGTACGATCAATAAACTGCTCTGCATCATAATCCTTTTCTCCGCAAGGACAAGCCAGAAACACGACAGGCGCTTCGAGCCCTTTAGCTTTATGCACGTTCATGATCCGTACCGCTTGCCCTTTGCCTGCGTACAGGCTGGCGGTTTCAATGCCTTTATTTTGCCGAATTGCAGAGATAGCGTCCGCCAATGCATGCCAATCAGATGCGAGCATAGCGTCACGCTGCAGTGTCTCCATCACCTTCAGCAAGGTCCCCGACCGATTCGCCCCCGCTTCCTGTACGGCGGAATAAGGCAGGAGGCTGGTATCCTCTATGATTCGATACAAAGCCGCCCATGCGGGTAATTCTTTCACCCATCCGGCATATTCCCGCAATTTCCAACATGCAGCCACAACACGACTTATCGTTCCTGCGCACTCCCCAGGCTCTGGCAACCGATAGATGGACCAAGCATGCCCCAAAGCCCGGTACTGCATCAACTCAGAGTCGCTAATGCCGAACAGTGGGCCTCGCAGTACACTCAGCATCGCCACTTGATCGGAAGGATCGGCTAGGTAAAGAACCAACTGTCCCAGCGTATGAAGCTCGGGATATAGAGCGGAGCTTCCTACAGTTTCCGCTGCAACACCCCTTTTCTCCAGCTCTTCCGCGTACAGATGCAGATAGTGCCTTGTTCTTGTCAAAATCAGAAAATCGCTCGGACGGGCGTCTCTAACGACCCAAGCCGCACCGCTTCGCTCCTGAATTTGCAAATTTCCGTCACGGCAAGCCCATGAGATGTATGCGGCGATACGCAGTGCGTCAACCGCCGCCACCTCATCCTTGCCACCTGGTATCTTCGGATACGTAAGCGCATAAATCCCATGGTACGCTTGCTTGTTCGCCTTGGGATTCGGCGTATTCGTTTCCATCTTTACATAAGCGGCTTGAACATCGGTTTCCCGGACAGGAAGTTTCCCGACAAATTGCCCGTTCACAAAAGCGCCGATCGAATCGACGGATCGGAAATTGCTGGTCAAGTGAAGCACATCCCCGCATGCCTGAATCCGCGATTTGACCTCGTTATAGATCGAAATATCCGCGCGGCGGAAGCGGTAGATGGATTGTTTCGGATCGCCCACGACGAACAAGGAGCCCGGTCTTGGCGTAAGCTTCCGCCAATTCCGTTCGTTCGGGGCATCCCCGGTTCCGGTCAAGAGAAACATCATTTCCGCTTGGACCGGATCGGTATCCTGAAACTCATCGACCATCAGCCTTTGATATCGGCCCGCAAAATAACGGCGAACCTCAGGGTAATCACGCAGCAATCGGCTTGCATGCAGCAGCAGATCCTGAAAATTCAGTTTTCCTGCTTGCAAACGCCGCTCTCTGCAATAATCCAGGACGGGCAAGACAAACTGGATGACTATCGGATATAGGTATTCCCGCCACGATTGAAGGAAGGGGAACAAGACGGTGATTTGCCAATCATGAAATTGTTCACCAATTGCCTTGGCCTGTTTCTTATCCGGCCAGCGATTTTGCGTCACATCCAGTTTGGCGTCAAACAATTGCGCGAGCGTCAGCATGTGCATATCGTCTTGCATATCAAATAAACGCAGCATCTGACTTGCTGAACGCAGCTTGGTCTGCAGCTTATCCCATCCTTTTTCCGGCTCGGACGTCGGAACAAACTTTATGGCTTCCTCGATCATCGGAAGGAGGGAAAGGCGGATCAGGTCGAAATCAGGACGGTTAACCGGTTCGTAAGGAATATGGACGTCCGTAAAAATCGATATCCGATCATAGACATCCTTAAGTGTGCTGACGTCGATGTTCAGTTCGGCAAAGGATGGAAGGATCCGGCTATCCTCCTCTTGCAACCGAACGAGATATTCGTCCCAGCATTGATCGTGAAACGCACGATTCAGCTCGTCATCCATCTCTTCGAAAGAAGGATCCAGCCCGGCTTCAATCGGACGTTCGCGAAGAAGCGAGGAACAGAAGGAGTGGATCGTTCCGATGAAGATTTGATCCAGATTGGCCAATGCTTCTTCCATACGCTTTCTGGATTCACAGGCGGAATCCGCCGCTTTACGTTCCAAAGCGATACGAAAACGCTCCTTCATTTCATCCGCCGCTTTATTCGTAAATGTTATCGCCGCGATATGCTCAATTTTCGCCGTTCCGGTCTCAATTAACGCCAGCAATCTACCTACCAAGCTGGTTGTTTTTCCGGAACCCGCACCAGCTTCCACCAAAAAAGTCGTGTCTAGCTCCTCCAGGATTCTCGTTCTGGCGTGTTGATCTGATCGTTCATTCAATGTACTCCACCTCCAGCAACGTACGCAGCAACTCCCTATTCGATTCTTCGTTTCTTTTTTCGGCCATTTGCTGTGCGTGATCTCCGCATACGGCCGCATAGTCGCAATACCGACAGGTTCCGGGATCTGCGGTAGGAATAAACAATCCCTGCTCCATCGAATGAAGAATCCCTTGGATCACCTCAGTGACTCTATGGCGTTCGGTTTGTGACCGCAAAACCACTTGCCCGCGCCCCCGTTCACTTGGGAAGACATAGGCCGATTCCAGCACAGTCGCTTCCCTATCCACTCCCGTTTGCCGCATCCAAAGCTCTGTACCGATGGCGTACAACGCGTGTTGAAGCTGTGTGCCGCCAGCGAACATGCCATTCTCCTTATAAGGGCGAGGGCTGCCGGTCTTGTAATCGATAATCCGATACTGGTGAGGGGCGACTTGATCAATCCGATCTACAATACCGCGCAATTGAATTGTCATTTCATCGTTTAAATTAAGATGCAGCGGCAAGCCGTCTACGATCAGTTCTTGTTCAAAAAACCGTGGAGTTGACTTTACCTGCGCCTCCATTCGATAGAACACCTCGACATCCCGTACGATCGACTTTCGCTCTTTCTCAAATACATGCGGGCTCGGTGCCGGAATCCGCTCGGCATACGCGAGAATCGTCTCCTCCGTGATGCGAAGCAGCAGCGCATGGTCATGCACAATAGGCGACGGATTTCTTGCACTTACTTCAGTCATATAACGCCGGAAAACCTCATGCAGCAGCGAGCCCCTTTCATTCGGCTTCAGCCAGGAGGAACGATCGAATACCACCTGATCTTTAACACGGATTCTCAATACATATTGAAAAAAATAACGCATCGGGCATTCCGCATACTTCTCCAGTTGACTTGCACTGAGCGCCTGATCCGATTGTTTCTTCCAATAATCGGACCACACATCCCCCGCAATATATCCATCAAATTCGGTTATTTGAATGCTGCCGCGTGCTTCGAGCGCATTCCTTCCATGACGAAGCGCAGGATAGACCGATTCGACGAGAGATTGCAGGTCCGAAAAACCGCCATTCTTGGCATGCAAAAGCTGGAAGATGTAATGAGTGCCATCGACTGCCGGTTCATTCTGTTCGGCAGTGGACTGCTGTCCCGCCCCCAAATACCCGACCGGTTCCCCTAAGCTTCGGTAAAGCATCTCATAGTCTGCATTCGGATCCCCGGATACTCTGCGGTATAGCTGCAGAAGCTGAAATGCCGGGCTTGACGTCGTTCCGTCCGCCAAATCATAAGACGAGAAACTAAGGGTGACGCTGCCATCAATCATCCCAAGCCGCACATCCCGCTGACGCTGCCGCTCCCGCTTCTTTTCCGCGGCGGATTGAAGACCGGAACCGATTCGTCTGCACTCTTCGTCGAGTAACATGGGATTTTGCTGAACACTGCCGGACCACGAATGTTCATCCATCCCGAGAAGAAACGTATATTTTCTCCCGCTGACACCGCCGTTCGCCATACCCGATATATACAGGAAGCCAGGCTTTGGAAGCGGCTGCACCCCGACTCTTATATCCTGCAGCATATCTCGTGTATACGGCAGCGCTTGTTCCAACAACATCGGCGAAGGGACAGGACATTCCTTCAACTCCTGCAGCATCCCTTTCATCTCTTGCAGGACCAACGCGTCTTCTTCCGTTCTACATATGCCAAATTGATCTAGTACCTGAACTAACCAACCCAATATCCCTGCCGGAGATGAAATCGCCGATTCGTGAGGAAAAAATCCCCTTATGATGTTCGTAAGATGCTGCTTTATTTTGTATTCCTGCTGCTGTTCTTCTGTCCTCTCCCGTCCATTGCGGGTTTCATCCGATTGCTCTTCGAGCAAAACACGATTCGGATCAAGAAGTTTTACATATCGCTCTTTTCCCCAGCCGATTCCGCTTCTCTCCAGAGTTCGGATACAATCCATATTCGATATATCCTCTTCACGATCCGAGAAAGAGAGAAGCTGCTGCTGAAGCATCGACACCAATAACTGAGACTGATAACCGGATTCCAGCCAATTAAGCAGCGAATGAGCGGCTCTTCCCATTCTAGATGTTTCAAAAGCAAGCCCTTCCGCAAATGAACAAGGAAGATTCATGGAGGCGCACAGTGTCGAGATGGCAAGCGCATATTCGGCATCCGAAACGATCATTTCCACTTCATCCAGCGGAATCCGAGCGGAAATGATGCGTCTTAGCGCTTCACGAACTTCCGCCAGCTTGCCAGTGGCATGAAACATATGTACATCATGCAGGGAAAGCGTTGACTGTTCGGCAAAAAAGAAAGGATCCACTTGGATTCGTGTGATCCGTCCATTCGATAACCGTTCTACCATACGAGCGGAAACCGGGCTCAGCAGCATGGGATCAGGCATCAGCAGTTCGACGTTTTCGGGCAATGCGGCTGTTATATACGGCATCAGGCCGGGGAAATCCGTCCAGTTTCGTCGCTCTAGCCAACGCTCATAGGCGGACAGCAAGTTTCGTACGTAGCTCCCTTTTTCCCGGCTCAAAAAATGATCGTCTCTAAGTTCCTCTGATCTAACCCCCGCATGACGTAAATCCATTATGGACTGATGAACGTGCATCACGATGCCAGGCTTTACTTGGTCCATGGAAATGTAGGCATCCGGTGCGGCAGCCATTTGTTCCATAAAATGATGAATCATCCAGAAAGAACGCTGCTCACTGATTAAGGTAATCTCTTGTTTATATAACGAAAACTGCACATGGCCTTTCACGAATGATTGGACGGTCTGTACCTCTACATTCGTAACCGGCCCTATTTCTCGGCAAATTCGCATCAGCCAAGATTGTCCTTCTGTGAAGGAAGGGGCTAAAACGATCTTACGACGAAAAGGTTCTTCCATGATCGCCTGATACAAACGGTTCAGAAACGTGCCTTCCAAAACGGACACCTTCCTTTCACATTACTTTTCGTACAGCTTTCCCCAACGCGCCAACTGCTCCTTGAACGTTTCTCTGATAGATACAGGTTCCAATATTTCTGCTGAAGGGCCATACTGAACGACCCAATTCATAAACTCTCGTTCGTGGTTGACGGTGACCTCGAATAATAAACTTCCGTCAGGCAAATCTGTCATTTTCGGTCTTACGAACAACTCCTCTTCTTTCACATAGCGGGCTACATCCGCATGGAACCTGATCTTAAAGGTGATCAAGGAATCCCCGCGTTCAATCGACCAGGTGTGCTTCATGTACTGCGCGATGTTAAAATCGCCCTTATCGAAATTGCTTCCCGTCATCTCTACATGGCGAAAACGGCTTAAACGAAACGTGCGAATTTCCTGTTTGACATGACAATATCCGATTAAATAAAATCGTTGATCGCGAGGCACCAGATAGTACGGGTCTATTTCGCGTTCCGTCAATTCATTTCGACTCTGTGTATGATAAACCGTTCGGAGCGTCTTCTTCGCTATCATAGCTTCCATAATTGGGAGCAAGAAGTTCGTACTGTTTTCCCGATAAGCCGGCGTACCCATTTGGATCATATCCGCGACATTTTCCAATGTATCGTAACGCTTCCTGGTTTCTTTCACATGAGTAGCCATCACTTTGTCGTAGGCGGAATCAAAACCCGGCGGCAATTTGCTTGTGTCCAGCACGGAGGGAAGGACAGAAAACACCAACGCTTCCTGTTCGGTGAAATTCAACGGATACATCGCAAAATTCCCGACAAAACGGTACCCCTTCCCATATCCTTCATTCGTGATGGGTGCGATCAGATCCAATATCCTTAAATCTCTGTAAATCGTTCGTTCGGTCGTCTCGCATTTAGCCGCCAGCTCCTTGGCCGATATTCCTGGATTCGCTTGGATAGCCAGAAGCATTTTAAATAGCCGTATCATTTTATCCGTCATGCTCGTTCTCCCATCCTTGACATACGTTCGTAATTCCCTAAATAATTGGGAATTCGACACATTACCTAGTTCTTCCTGCCTATCTGCAAGGGGAGAACGAAACATCCTCCATCGTTTTGATGATGTATACTTCTTCTATACTTGGCACAAGTTCGACAATTGCAGTATCTTTAACTACAAATCGGACAAATCCGCAAATATTATGATCAAATGTGTCATAAATACGGCCGGCGCTGCGACATCCTTTCGGTACGGTATGGGCACTATTAGCGACATAGCCAATTTTGCCGATCGGAATCACTTCAGCCTTAATTGCCTCTTGATCATGCGGATTATCCGGGTCCTTGATTAGATGAACGAGCTGCCCCGGTTTAAGAAAAGTTGATCCATAATAGTGCTGCGTACCCGTAATTGCGATGTATATCGGTTGTTACATTGTGCATCACTCCTGCCAGAATGTACGTCTTTATTCCATTATGACTGTCCGAAGCGACGTTAGATTGTCAGCGAATGTACGTTCTACACAAAAAAACATTGCTATCTCTAAGTTTGAGACTGCAATGCTTTTTACTGTCACACTTGACTATCTATGATGTTTCTATGATGTTTCAATTGACAAAAAAATAACGCCTGAAATATACTAGAAATGTCGACATTGTTATATTGACTTTTCCTATGGAAAACTCCTCTGTCGATTTCTTAGTGGTTTAACCTCTAAGAATATAAGATCTCTGGCCTGGGCGAAAGGGATCCAATTTCTCACAGCATATTGCTGTGGATTTTGGGTTCCTTTTTTTGTTTTCTACTTCTTATTTACGAATGCTTATCTTTTTACAAACCTCTCCGGTATGAGCATCAGTATCATTTTGAAACTAGTGATTTTTTAGATTGTGTAACATTTTGCGTTTTATTTGCCTTCTTTACTAGTTGACGTACGGCAGAATGCATTGAATGTTTTGCATGGTTACCAAGGATTAAAACAAATTTTGTTGGAGTTACATTTGCCATTAAAAGCTCTCCCTTCAGAAAAATTCCGAAATCGCAGGAGGCCTCCATGAAAGAAACTGAGTCAATCATTGAAAAAAATGACCCTCATATTCATCCAATTCGCAATCACGAATTGTGGAAAGGGATTGAATATCTTCAGTGGAGTGCTTCTTCCACTGGAGAAATTGCAAATGGAATAAAAAATCCTCACATTGATCATCCTAGAACTGACGTTTGGGACGTCAGTATGAACAAAGTGAGGAACATTATGGAAACCCTATTTGATTATGATTTATTGGATGAAAATAACTTACCAAAAAAGAGCATCTCAAACTGGCTATGGGAATATAAAATCGAGCCTGATATAAGATTGGAAACTGTGAAGTCTTTTTTTAGATGGGTTAGGGATGCCAAACCGCCAATAGAACTATATCGAAACTACATAGAAGCGATGGAATTTCAAGAACGGATTTCTGTTTACTGCAAAAAGCCGATGTGGAAGCTAACTGATCTTGACGTTACAGAATCGAGCCTTGTTCATTGCAGTAATTTCGTTAATTCGGAGCTTAAAAAGTCATTTCTATCTCGGATTTCCAAATTGTATTTCCCGTGTCGGAAGTTCACTATTGTCAAAAAAAGCAAAATAAAAAGATCTAAACTAACCGAAGATGATCTACACCCTTTTTTACTAAAATTCAACAATCATCTTAGATCAGAAGGTATATCTGAAGGTCACATACGTGATATTAATCAAAATGTTATGTTGTTTCTGAATTGGCTTGAGGAGAACTTTGCTGATTTCAATGAATTTACAGCTAGTATGATTCCTGTTTGGTTGATTGAACGGGATCATATATTGGGATTTGAAAACCACCTTAAGCGCTGCCACTTAAAAGGCAATTATAGTGAGATTACCTGCAGTAATAAGTTTTATTGCGTAACTGCTTTTTTTAAGTTCCTATACGAACACAAAATTATCCCTAAAAATATCGGATCCATTCGTGGAATAAAAGTGAAAAGGTATTTATATCGGGACATCCCAACCGAAACACAAATATCACAATTTTTCAACACCATTGCTTGTTATTCAGAACAACCCGATTATGATACCGCGTTCTTTGGATGCCTTCTTCATTTGGGACTTCGATTCTGTGAAGTTGAACGATTGAATTGGAACGATATAAACTTTCAAGCAAAAATCATCAAAATTCGCGGCAAAGGCAAGGCTGAGAAACCCGTACCAATGAACTTACCAAACAAATTACTTCAATATTTGGAGTCTTGGTTTAACAACCGGGATCATGATCTATCTGTTTTTAAGGGAGATCTTTCTAGAAGTGTTTTTTATGGAAAAATGCTGGATAGATATCGGCTATATGCAATGATATCCGGATGGGATTTTCCAGGAGGATTTCACCTTTTTAGACATACTTTCATAACTAAACTCAGCCAAAAGAAGAATGTGCATCCTGATATCATTAAACGCTTAGCAAGGCACAACAGACTTGAGACCACATCCAAATATTTGCATCGGCAAGAACAGGAACTCAATAATGCTATGCGAAAAATCGATGGAATTTGGAGCTGATCGTATGTTTAGAAAAGAAGGGAACTCGCCTGTCGCTAACATAATGATTCAATTACAAAAGCTTGCCGCTTCGAACAGTCATGATCATATGAAACAAGCTTTAGAAAAAAGTAACCTCAGCTTTTTTAAAGAGCCGAAGCAACCAAAAGATGTAACCTTAGATGAAGCAGTAAATTGGTACTTACAGAGTTCTGATTTTATTCAGAAGAGTGACGATACCCAAAAGACATATCGTTCCGAGTTAAACCAATTTGTTACTTACGTCAAGTCGTTACCTGAAATCCCTTCTTTACTTTCATTTGAACAGAACCCTAAAGTATTACTGGACTATCTAAAACCAGTAAAAACCCAAAACACAAGGTCAAAAAAGGCATCATTTTTAAGGCATTTCTTTACTGTTACGTATACACGTTTTTTTGAAATAGACATAAAGAAGATAAAAGAAACGTTATATGTACGTGTCGAATTCGATGAAGATCTACCAAGAGCCTTTACGAAGGAACAAATCGAGGAACTCGTAAATCTTTCCCGCCTAAGTAACGATGGATTCAGAAATTTTGTTATTTTATGGACCTTTCTTGGCTCAGGAATTCGGTTGAACGAACTAACACAACTTCAAATCGGAGATATTTGTTTCGAAACGCAAACTATAAAAGTGCGCGCAAAGGGAAATAAGCTTCATAAAGAGCACCGACTAATTACAAACACTTCTTTAGAAATACTGCGGAAATATATTAATTTTAAATATGGTGCGCTTCGAAATCTTCCCAATTATCCAGACCTATATGTATTTTCCGCAAACAAAGGCACATCTTCATTGGACGATAGTACAGTACAGAGAATGTTCAGTCAATTAATCTCTGAAGCCCAGTCTATTAGTGAAGAACAGAAAGAACGCCTATCGATCCATTCGTTACGCCACTCGTTTGCATTGTTTGCTTTAGAAGAAGGTGTAGATATTGTCGCTATTTCAAAACTACTTGGGCATAAATCCTTGAACACAACAACAATATATTTACAACTTTTTAACAACATGCTATTACAAGCAATTGAAAAACATCCATTTGCTCGTTCGTTGGCTTCGAATTTATTTGATTGAGGTGTGAGACGATATGTCACTTTCCGGAGTTGTGTTTGATTCTCCATATTTTCAGACTTGGCGTGAACACTGTGGTCTAAAGAAACCTGCTTTTTTAGCAACTGTGAAAATCCTCGGTTCATTACAAGAGTATCTAATTGAAAGTGGATTTGAAGGAAGTTTGGACTTTGAACGGTTTACGTATTATCTAGAATCCAATGATTTTGAACCGATTAGTAAGGAGTTTATTGACCAATTTGTACAGCATTTTGTAGCATCTAATCCATCACTCTCAAACAAAACCATTTATAACAAAATCAGTTCGCTAAAAGGCTTCTTTAATTTTTTAGATAGAGTTAATATGATTAGTCACAATCCGATGGCCAACTATACCAACAAATATTATGAAAGGAATATTAATATTAATTTCCTGTCAGAAATGGAGTGCAAGGAAATTCTGAAAATAGCTTTATTAGAGGAACCATTTTCAAAGTATTACTATTTATTGTTTTGGACTGCGATTACGACTGGTCTAAGAAACAATGAACTTTGCAGCCTTACATTTAGCCAAATCAACTTTCATAATTGTATGGTTGTAGTGAATAAAGGGCAAAAAACAAATGCAAAAGGTATAGCCATCCCTAAATTCCCCGCTAAGGAATTATTGCATTTCAAAAATTATAAAGAGACAATCGATAATGATTTTAGTCAATTTGTTTTTTCAAAAAATGGACGACAACTTACCAAGAATAAATTAGTTACCATTGTTAAATCATTAGCTCAAAAAGCTGGAATCTATAGAAAGGTTATTCCACATGATCTAAGAAGAACCACAGGATTTCTACTCCTTAAAAGCGGAGTAAATCTGAGGGCAATTCAACAACAATTACGGCATGAGCTTATTGGAACCACACTTGAATATCTTTCTATTTCAGAGAGTTTGATTTTGGATGAGGATTAAAAAGAAATGCCCTTCCAATTCAATTCTGGACAGGGCGATAAAAGAATTGATTTAGTTAATTACTGCTAAGTGTTTCCATGCCATCTCAATATGAGCTTCTTTAAAAACCCTCTTTTTTCGTTCATTCCATGCTTTAAAATGGTCAACTGCACGTTTTACATCAACTTTAGCATCCGGATGGTGCTTGATTATCCAATCTGTTGTAGCTAGCAATTCAAGCCCGTATGGAGTTTCGTACCCTTCGATAATTCGTTTGGTATCCTGTAGTCTTTTATTCGTACTCTCATCGTTTAACTGACTCAAATACTCTGCAGCTTCCTTTGCTACTTCAGGTAAAAGATAGATCTGAGCATCTCGATTTCGATCTCCATATCCCCGTATATAGTGCCCTTCAAGTCTTTGAAGAACATGGTTTAAATTATCTGCGTATGGACCATATTGGGCACTTACAAATCTTAGTTTTAAATCTTCACCAGACTCTTGTAAAAAGTAGGCGAGCTTCTGAATTTCTAACATTGACAATTTGTATCCCGGTGCAGCATAAAGATTCATTAGCATTATGAGAAGGGCCCTAGCCCGAGTTAACTTTGGCTTTTCAGTTCCTACACGCATTTTATCTGGTTCTGGACTCCCAACAGGTGGGTAAACCATAAATAAGACATCTGGAACCTTCATTGCCGATGCTTCAATCAATGGTTGTACCTGATTCCAGTCCAATCCACCATTACCACAACCTAAAGGTGGGATTGCGACTGACTTGATTCCATACTCTCGGATTTTCTCAACAAAATCGATAAGCCCGGACTTTATATCCTCAATCCTTGATTTCCCTTTCCAATGACGCTTTGTTGGAAAGTTGATAATATATTGAGGATTAAACATAGATCCCGTATGAACGACAAACATTTTTCCTGGCATAACTAAATTGTTTTTGCACGCTTTTTCATACTCTTTAAAATTATCAGGAAAGGCTTGTTTGAATTGAAGCGCTATGCCTTTCCCCATAACTCCTACACAATTCACCGTGTTTACTAAAGCCTCAGCCTCGGATTCCAACAAATTACCTTTCTTATACTCAATCATAATCTCACCACCTTAATAATACCATTCTCGGCGTACCTTGACGGGAATATTAACCGAGTTACCTTGTAAGATCTTCAATACCTGATCCTGAAAAGCATCGTTAATTACACCGACTTCAAGAACAGAGTCAATTGGGAAGAACTTGAAAGCCAAGAATTCCGCCTGACGTTTCCGTTTCCTGTCAGGATATTCTGTAGTATCATTCCAATATCGGGAACTCATTATTCCCCAATCAATTTGTTTTAAATCAGCCGGATCATTAAAAAATTCGGAATAACTAATGATCGCATGGCCGTCAGTAAACACAAATGGGATCTTCTTTAAGAGCACTTGTTGTACGGTTGATACAAGATAAATAATCTGTTTTTGCCCACCTTGATACTGTGGTACATTCCCCTGATTAATTGTATACAGCATAGGAGATCGCGGCGCAAAGTAAAAAGGAACGTAATCATGTAAATTACCATATGGAGGTAACGGAACTTGTTTTTCCGAGCGTCTAGATTGAATTTGCTCATAAGCGATATTTACGAAAGAGCTTCCGTCTTTATGTAATTGATTAATACAGATGAGACCATTATTGTTGAGTATCGAATGCAGATTCTCAACGCTCGTTATATGATAAATAAATGTTGGATTCGGGACCATTTAGCTACACTCCAAGTCTAATCACGTTAGAGTGTTATTTCGACAAAAGATATAGATTTCCTCTCAGACAATAACAGAATATATGTTCGCGTTAATTATAACTAAATAATTTCGTCAAGTCAAAAAGCCACATGTCCAGTCTAAGTGGCTCCAAAGATTAACTTCGCGGGTAAAATAACAATGCAAAAAGTAAAATTAAAACAGCCGTATCCACAAATTATGAATTGATGATGTTAGTGAAGAATTTAGTGAGGACTTACTCGAGGTCATCAGAAATATGTAGTTCACGTTCACACACATCACATCTTACAATAATATATGTACCAAGGCTCGAGGGTATAAAAGTAAAAGCAAACTTTGCCCCGCTTACATCGACCGCTTTACACTGATCCCACTGATTAATTCTTTTCATGATTTCTTCATTAATTGTAAATGTTAACGAATTCCCCATTATTTCATTCTTCCGAATGCGTTCTCGTAGATGGCCTATATATATGTGATCAGGGTTATTAGGATCAAATTCACGTTGAACTGCCCTATGTAACTCATCGATTTCTTTAGCAAAATCATAAGTGTTTAAATAAAACCCCCAAATATCTATGATATCATCAGAATAACGATTGAAAATCATTTCCGCGTCTGCCTCAGAATAGCCCATCCTTTTTAGTTCCTCAATGACGCCCATGAAATATTGTTTGTATATTTGTTTTTTTGATTTCTCATCCTTCAATTTTCAGCACCTCATAAATTATCATTAATTTTTATCCGAACAATTAATTATACCCGTTAACAGTAATGTTCTTTCACCGTGCTTCTTGATTTGGCAAGTTCTTATATCATCTACATCCAGAGTATGCTGTACTTCAAGTTTATACCTTTGAGTCGTCAAGTTAAAGCTGAAGTCATTGTATCCTGCTAATCTACTTGGTTCTAATTGGCAGATGAAACATGCGAGTGCTATATTACATTTATAGTTGACTGGAGACTATTGTAAGAAGTTTAAAAAATGCTATTTTCATAACATCATATTGACGTTACTTTCATAGAAGTGACTTTCCTTTACGAGGAGGATAGAGAATGGATATCTTTTCTCTAAAAAGAGACCGGGATGCTTGGGCCACAATCCGCGGTTATGTATATCAAGTCGATTTAACACTCGAACATTGGATCCACTTGAATGAAAATGAAGTGCTTGAATTGGAACGTGGGGAAGATATAGATGTTGTTGAAGTTATGTCCGGGGTATCTGGACGAACGATGAATCAAGTGAAGCATCGTGAAAAGAAGCTAACACTTAGATCATCGGAAGCTCAAGAAGCTATGATTAATTATTTTGAACATAGACAAGAGAATCCTAGCCTTCAGATAGCATTCCGATTCATTACGAACTCTGAAGTCACTGTCGAGCGACCTCCGTTGTTTGCAAACAAAACGCCCGGGATTGCAGTATGGGAACATCTTCGAGTCAATGGTATATCTGATGAGCAGTCTCTCGAACAACTGCACAAAATAAGAAGCTTTCTGGCTTCATCCACCAAACCCAAATCCGCAGATCAAGAAAGCTGGAATAAATGGTACAAATTCCTTTTAGAATCTACAAATGAAGAATTAATTGCTTATGTTAGAAAATTTTCATGGAGTCCTCTTCATACATCATTCAGCCATATGGAAAGTATTATTGAGGAACTTTTAGTACGTAAAGGAATCGCCAGGTCTTCACGGGAGGCCGTAGCGATATATGAACGTCTCTTCCTTTATGTATTTAAAATTCTTTCAAATCCGGGTATCAAACGCTTAACCAAAACGGACCTGAACGAACAATCACATCGAGTTATACATGCTGAGGAAGAAGAACTGTTGGCTAGCCTTCGCCTCGTCTGGAAAGAGCTTGAAGAACGAGTTGATGTGATAGAACGGGCTATTGAAGATCAACAAAGCCAGGTTGAAATATTGAACGCTCATATGGCTAAGCTCAAGGAAGAGGTTGGTTTTCATGCATCCATTAGTCTAGATGTCCAACGCCCCCTATTAGACATTCCGGAATTCCATCGTTCTATAATGCGTCATGATCTTGTTAACTCCATCCTTGAACAGATGCAAAGGATATCTTGGCTTGCCCTACAAGGTGACCTGGGGTGCGGTAAAACACAGCTGGCCGCGCTCGTCGCAAGACGCCAAGAATTTTTTCTGGGATGGGTTCGATTGTCTCACCTTTCTCCAACCCAGGCCAGCTTGCGAATCGACGATGCTCTTGCCGTTATTTCAGGTATCGCCCCTACGAATCAATGGCAGCGCTGGTATCTGGATGTATGTGCTTCCCTTACGAAAGATTCCCTTTTGGTCTTAGACGACCTGCCAAGAACCAATGGCAAAACGATTCTTGACGAAAAACTACTCATGCTCTCTAACGCATGTAGGATAACTGGAATTAAAATACTTTCAACTAGTGCCTTTTCCTTATCTCCAGCTTTCAATGCCCTCATATCGGAAGGTGCTATCAAACATATAGAGGTTCCGAAGTTAGAAAACCACGATATTGCAGAGCTTCTCACAATCTATCAGGCGCCTAATTGGTTAATTGAGAACGACAAAATGCTAACCCTTATTACATCACTAACTAAAGGTCATCCCGTTCTTGCCACCGCGGCGGTTCACTATTTGCTGGCACGTGACTGGAAAGTGGATGAAAAGTCGTTTTCAGCACTTTTCACTGGAAATTATATTGGAAATTTGAATGAATACGTTCAACAAGAACTCTTGGATCGTCTTGAAGATGCTGATACAAGGGAGTTTTTATATCGCTTGACACTAATTCAGGCCCCTTTTGAATTAGAAGAAATTCGCATGATATGTGAAATTCCCCCATCGATTCCTCGCCCTATGGAGAGATTAGCAGAGGTATCAGGGCTTTGGATTCAAAGAGACACAGATATTAGCTACCAGGTTTCACCATTGTTAGCGCAGTTGGGGCCCTTGAATCTCGATACCCCGACCAAGAAACAAGTTCGTTTCAAGATTGGTCAGAATATTATCAAAAAGTATGAAATTCACCCCTTGGATGCTATTCGTGCTATTGGGCATTTTGTTGCTGCTGAAGCTTACAGGGAAGCTGGATTAACATTATTAGTTTCTCTTGAACAACTTGAGAAGCATGAAGCATGGAACGACGTTTGGGGTTTTACACGGATATGGGTTGAAGCTCCTTTGCCTGAAGCGATGGACTTAAACATGAAATTAGCAATTCGTATGAAACAAATCACCGTCTTAAATAAGATGAATCAACCTGTGGATGATCTCCTTCACAAGTTAGACATTATATTGGCAACAGCAGATATGCAAGATACATTTGCAGCTTCTATCTCTATAGTTGCAGCCAACTTTCTTGCACTCCGTTCACCAGAGAAGGCAAATAAATATTTATCTCAAGCCTTAAATGTTGTAGAACTGGAAATTGAACAATCCAAGCAGAAAGGTCCATCTTTGTTCGATACCTTTCATCCGGCTGAATTGATCTGGTTAACTGGCGCGGGTGTGCGTACCGGAACACAATTAGCAAACTGGTTGCATACTTTGGAAAGTTTCACAGAAAATCAATTGCAACATGCTAAGCAAAGTAACTTGTATGCAGACACTGCTATCCATCTTTGTGATCGAATTTGGCTTCAAGAAGTGGATAAACCGGAGAACGAGCGCGATTGGAGTGGGGTAATTGCTCAACTTGAACAAGTTGCTAGATGTGCCTCTAAGCTAAACCTAGACCTTTTGTGGGCTTGCTCTATCAGGGGTACCATTATTATAATGGCCGAATATCAGAAAAATCTACAATCCGCCGAGCAATTTGCTAATAATGCATTGAACTGCGCCTCGGTTGATCCAATTGTCCAATACCTCATTCGCGAGGCTATGGGAAGACAATTTGTTTATCAAGGTCTACCAACTGAAGCTATCTCATGGCTATCGATCGCTTTAGAGACTGAAATCAGTAAATATCCTACACAACAAGTATACAGCTACATTGAATTAAGCAAGGCTTTTGGTGAACTAAATCCAATTCAAGCTACTTACTTTACTGGAAAATCAGTGGATATTTCAACCAAAAATAGAGTTCCAGAGACATTGGTCGTCAAAGCACTTGGAGAGCATGTGATTGCATTATGGCTCGCTGATGCAATTGATGATGCTTTTACGTACTATGAAACTGCTGTAGAGATATTGTTAAAATCTGATAAAGATCAAAAGGAATGGAAAAGTCTATTTGTCAGCTTCGGACATGCGTCTGGATACATCATGTCACTCGTCACAAGTGGCAAGCCACCTGAATCAACCAGAGATGGCGATATATACGTCGCCCCTGAAAGAGGTTTCTTTGTTGTAGATCGCCCGTTGGTCGCATCAGTTTATAAGCCTGAAAATGACTTTTTCCTAGCCGCTCACCTTGCAAAGCTTAGTGAATTACTAAATCTTACAGATAAAGCCTCCTACTGGATTTTACAAGCTTTCGACATTGCCCGTAACCGAGGCGCTGGCAGGAATATAGGACTGTTGGGCGCGCAAGCTTTACCAACACTTTTGCTGGAGGGACAATTTGCTCTTGCGCTTGATGTCGCGCTAGAGATGCAAACGATCTTTGCTATGTATAGCCGCGGCTTGGACTATCAAGCTGACCCAATAGTAGCATTAGGGTCTAAACCTAACGAGAATTGGGATTCCATTGAACAATCTGCCGCAGAAGATAGTATCGTTTTAGCTTCATTACGAACTTTGCAATTACTTGTTCAAGATCCAGAACGAGCTAGTGATTCTACTATGGAAATTATAGCTCTGTGTAAACAGATGGCGCTTACAGCTTCATCCACGTCTTTCTGGAAGTCAATGGAGGTTGCAACTGAAGCTATATTAAAAAATGATCTTTCCTTCTCGGAGCTTGCACAACGAGGAAACTCGACGATCGATAATTGGAGAAGTGTTAAATTCCTTTATTATGTAGGTGCATCATTAAAAGCCTCCCCTGGCGATTCTCTGAGAATTTATAGAGCTATGTTGCCGTTCTTAGAGGGAAAATACCAGCATTGGGAAGAATTATACAAACGGATCATCGTACCATTTGTGACAGAATACTGGATCGGAATTCTTGCACAATATCGTTACGATTTCTTAGCTCCGGAATATGTGTACACAAGCTTAAAGGAATTTAGTGATAATTCAAATAAAATGACCCTTAGTAAACTACTTGATTCAGTAAAGTTTGGGCTGGATATGGAAATTAGCCCTTAATGTTTGAAATCCATGTTGTATAGTCGTACCTTGATTCAATATGACATTAACAGGCTCATTCAATTGTAACTGTCTTTGTACAAAAATCATGTAACTGTATATTACCATTGTGGAAGTAGTGATCCACCAGCGATAAAAAATTAACATGACATAGTTTAAGTCTGATCTCATGTTTTACCTCAGCGACCTATCATCCTGTTTCCCTTTACAAGCCAAAGAAGCCACATGCTGCATGTGGCTTCCTCATTTAATTATGTTAAGATCCAATGCAATACTTATGACATTAGAATATCGTTCTCAATACACCGCGCGGCAAAAGTCGCTAGCTTGGTCCCTTTGTCTGGTGAAAATGACTCGATTGCCTTGATCAGCCCAATCGTCCCTATTGAGATCAAATCTTCCATATCCTCATTCGTATTGTCGAATTTCTTGAGGTTGTGAACAAAGTCCGGCATCAATTTGTGGCTGATTTAGTCTGTCAAAAAGCCCAATTGACGTAATATTTAGCTCCATGCCGTCATTAGGGGTAACGCCATCACCTCCTCCTCCATTGTTAACAGTAACGATTATTTCATCAAACAGCATCTCGATAATATTTCGCTTAACCTCGAATGAGACTTCCTCTCCAGCAAACAGACGTTCTCTAAGCTTATTGACCATGAACGTGATTTGCTCGACCGAAAGTTCCTCCATTCGATGAGCGTCAATTTTCTGCTGATAATTTTCAATTTCTTTTTCAATGCTGGAAATCTCAGTAAGATAATTTCTTCGGTGCATATCGAGACGCTTCCGATCCGATTCGGTCTCTGCTTCGAAGAAAGAACGCTCAATGTTCTCCAAGGCAAATTCTTTCTTTTTTAGCTGTTTCTCCAGCAATATAAGGTTTTCTCTAACACCTGCAATGGAGTCATCACCTTTCCCCCTGATTCGGGTGACGAATTTCTCCGGATCAGTAATGACCTGGATAACTTGACTCCAGATATAGTCCTCAATCTGTTCAGCATTCAAAGATGGAACAATGCACTTTACAACATCTGGCCCATACTTCTTAGGAACTGTATTTGGACAGCGATACCTTCTGCTTTTACCAATTATACCAGTTTCCTTGTCCTTCGCTCCTTTTGAAGTAGTAGCGTCAAATGTCCTGCCACAATGACCACATTTCAACAGAGACTTCAGGAGATATTCGTATTTTCTATTACCGACATGCTTGTTGGTGTCGTTCTTTTCTCGCTGTATTTGCGCCAACTTCCATAACTCAATATCTACTAGTGGTTGAACATCAATTGTTAACCATTCACTCGAGTCACGAAATGAATATGTCTTCTTAGGCTTACCACCTTTAGTTAAACCGCGAATTTTCTTGGTCTGTCTGCGATTATAATAATATTTTCCGATATAAATTTCCGACGTCAAAATTTTACTAATACTTGAAGCGCTCCAATTAGGACTTTCGCCGCGCTTTGGCTTTACCTTTCCATAGAGTCGCTCTCCTATTTGACGTAATGTAAGTTTCTCAAGCACATACCACTCATAAATCATCTGCACATATCGATGTTCCGTTCGGTTTGGAATCAATTGACCATTTTCGTCTTTGTCATACCCAAATGGAGCTACTCGCATCGGCATAATTTTCTTATCGTTTTTTACCTTACGAAGGCGTCCCCTGATGGTTCTTTTTCTGATTAAAGAAAGCTCGTATGATGCAATTGATGACATCATGTTGAAGTATAATTTGCCTTCTTCGGTATCCGGAAAATCGGTATCAGTGAAAATCAACTCTGCATTGTTCTTCTCTAATTCTCGGCAGACGATTAACTTATCAGCGAGATCACGACTAAAACGGTCTGGGGAAGTGCAGATTACTGTAGTCACCAAACCGTTAGCCACGTCCTGACGTAGCTTGGAAAGCTCTACTCGGGTATCGATATCTCCACCACTTCTTACTTCGGGATAAATCCTTATGTTGGAATCGAAGCCGCCCTTTTCAAAGGCCTTCTTTTTACAGAGTTCAATTTGACCTTCAATACTTGTATTGTCCAACTGACCATCTGTAGATACGCGAACATATATCCCAAACGCCATCTCATCACCTTGTTCACAATAGATTCATTTCATTATAAACAAAGTAAAAAAGGGAGTAAAGAAAAAGAAAGCCCTTATTTTTCTAGGGCTTTCTGAGGGAGAAGGTGTTCAATTACGTAATTTATAAGTTGCTGTTCTTTTACAATAAAGTCCGCTTCTTGCTGTGGAGTATATACCGTTCCACTAGGGATGTAGTTGAAGGTCAACTTGGCCGGCTTCTTTTTCTTCATCTTGGTGACCACACTCCCATCACCAATCCCTATGCCGCATGATTTTTGTCCTATGCCGTTTACAGGTTCAACTGTCATTAATTGTTTTGCACCCATTTGTCCCACGCTCCAATAAGGTTATTGGGAGCCAAAAGCTCTTGGGTGTTGTAAAATAGATCAGAAATTTACTGCAGAAATATCCTTGAGAATGCAGAAATCAATAATTTTTTTTCGGATAGAGATTTCCTTTCTGCAGTTAAGCGTCTTTAAAGTCCTCTGATAGTTTTGTCTCAACCCACCAACCAATGAGAAAATGCTTTTATAAACGATGATTCGAATAACAATTTCTCTTGATGAAAAGAAAAAGCCTGTCCCTTTGATTTATAAATCAGTAAGGAACAGGTTCTGTATGGCTTAAAAACATCCTCATCCCTCAGACAAGAGAGCAGGGGGAGGAACAGGTCTTGAATCTGGTAATAGTTTAATATCCTCGCCCCTGATGACCTTTAGTAGAAGTAACCACAAAGCTGCAATCCATCGACCACCATATCGCCATGCAACTTTTTTACTCTGAAGCTAACGCCTTTATCACGCAACACTTTGTCAAGTAATTCCAAAAATACTTTTGTACTCATTGTAGCTAGCTCATTGTAATCATTGTCACGTGCCCATTCGTCAAAATCCTTCTTGAAATTTGAGCGGCGCGTTGTTGCACTTGGGTCGATCAGAATCACTTTTTCTTCAATACGGGAATTGAAGTATTCAACAACAGGATTTTGTTTCGCCTTGTAATCCTGCAAAGCTTGCTCACAAACTTTACTCTCAGTGAGGTTGAATTGATTGTTAATCAACCGAGTCAACCCCTCCATCGCGAAACGAAGAATCCCCGGCATTTCATTAAGAAGTTTACCGATCAAATTCTTATCCGCATAACTTACGCCTTCTTCGGGAGTTTGACCGGCTTTCAACTCTTTGAATGTTTTGTTAAACGGAATGATTTGCAGTCTGCGAAAGAAACCATACGACAAATCTTCGGTTTCCATTAACCGATTGAGTAAGATTACTACTTTTGCTGACAGTACTGTGTTGTAACCTGCATGGTATTTCGGCTCAACATATACTGAATCACCGCTAGTCAACATCTTGAACTTTTCTGTATTAAATTTCTTTGAAAATTCGTTCTCAGCTGACATGCAAACAAGCTTTCCCGGTAAATCCTGCATACCAAAGCGACCACTCATTGCACTTAAAGAAATATTTGAAACATTCTCAGGGCCAACCAAGTTGCGAATAACTTCCGCTAAGATGCTTTTTCCATTCGATCCAAGCCCAACGAAAAAGAAAGCTTTTTGGATCTTTATGTCAGGGAGGAAAAGGTAACCCAATATTTCTTGTATCAACATAATACGCTCTTTGTCACCTTCAAACACTTCTTCGAGGAAGGAAATGAATGTTGGACACTCGGCATCAGGATCATAAGCAAACGGTACTTGAACCGTAGATAAGAATTCCGGGCTATGCTGAACCAACGCCATTTTGTACAGGTCAAGCATGCCATTTGTTAAATTTACAACCCCCTTCTCGGGGTTCATTGACTCAACAATCGGAATCTCGCGTTTCAAAGCCTCAATGTATTCCGTCTCCATCGACCGACACCAAATGTCGGGTTCTGCTTCATGCAGAATGTTACGACAAACCGTCTTAAGAACAAGATCATTTATTTCAAAAAAGATTCCATTTTTACTGTAAACAAACAACTGGCCGTTCTCATGTTGGACGAGAGTCATCCTCATAAGTACATACCGAGCAAAGGTATTATGCCATAAGGATAGTTTTCCTTTTTCACTGATAGACAACCCTCTATTTCTCCAGCGTACACTCTTTATCATTGCTAGTTCTCTACATTCTGGATTTGAAAAGTAGCTAGCGTAATCGAATTTTCCTAATATGGCAAATCCAGCGGGTAGAAGCGAGAAAAATTCTTTTTCTCTCAAATATGAAGCAACTAAAGAATTGGATAGCAAACCCAACCTTCCTTCTTCTTCCAGTCTAAGGATTATCTGATCCAAAATTTCCTTGCCATCTTCTCTTAATTTAACAAGGTCAGTTACCAGATTCCCAACAAATTCTTCATTAGAAGCATTCTCAACAACCTTTTGAAGCAAAGCGTCTTTAGCCTTTGCATAATTGATGTCTTCAGCCACAACATTTACCACACAGTTATCCCAGACATAATCAACAACCGAGAGCTTAGTTTTCATGATAATTATCCCTCCAAATGAATTTTTGGAAAAAAGCAGACGCATAAAAAGAATAGACTGAGTGTAAATTTCCCAAACTGAGATCTCTAATTAGTTTTTGAAGAACGATTCAAGCGATGCGGATTACTAGGCAGACGGCACCCCTTTCTGAATAGATGCCAATAGTTATCCTGCTGCAGATGAAACTGCAGGCTTGGATAAATTTCTGCAGCTCTCTAAATCCATCGCTGAAAAATAAAAAACACCTATTTTGTAAAGCGCAGACCGATAAAACAGTCATGCTTTACAAAATAGGTGTGAAATTTTTGAACCGCCTACTGTAGCTCAAAGATAAGTTGAATATTCAAATTCAAGTGGAAAGTTAATATGGCCCTAAAAACCTGACTCCATTAAAATGAATAAGATGGGAAGGGGCATCAGCAACCCAAAAGTGGAAAGTTAATATGGCCCTAAAAACCTGACTCCATTAAAATGAATAAGATGGGAAGGGGCATCAGCAACCCAAACTTCTGTTTCCCAAGCGATTACACTTAGATAGCGAGCCATTACTGCGCGATTCGGGAAGGCTGTTACATAAACGATTCCGGCTGAAGAATCTTTAAATAGTCGCGCTAATTCATCATGACGTTTTCCGTCAACTGGCCCGTGGCTCGTGACAGATTCGATCAGTAGGAGCCAATCTTTATCAGGATAATAGATAACTACGTCTGGCATTTTTCCGTGAGAGTCCACTGTTACCCCAAGACTGCTCAACAAATCCTCATCAAAATAGCCAAGTTTTTCGCCAGTGTCGCCAGCATAAATCAGAATTCCACCTGGTACATAACGCGCGGCGAAATCCTCAATAATTGCTTTTATCAATTCGCTATGCTCACCCTGGCTAATATGAATCTGCTTTCCGGGAGCAATTTGTACAGGAAGTCGGTTCTGTTCCCTTTCTCTGGCATACCGTTCAATGAGTGTTTGCCTTGTGGCGAGGTAAGCTTCTAAAGCTGGCTCCCATTGATCAGTCCCGTATTTCCGTATTAATTTAAGTGCCTCGGGTTCAATCTGATACACAGCTTTAGGACTATTGACAGGACGAGTTGGCTTATCGGGATTATATAGCGAGATACCGGCATCAATAAACTGATGCATCGTCTGGCGTCTAAAAGTTTCCCGAGTATTCGGCGCATACTCTTTTCCGTAATGAATTCTGCTAAATTCCATCATAGGCGTGATGCCAACTAATGGATTTTCTGATTGTGGCCATGATTTATCAGGTGTCAGATTCAATATGGCCAATAGGCAAAGTGCCGAACGCTCGTTTAATTGCGCTCTTGGTAAGCCAAGAGCTTTTAGTATCTCTAATGCTCCTTCAAGATTGGGATGGGTGCCCTCAGTCATAGAATCTCCTCCAACTTCTGATCTATTTCTTCTTGTCCTATTTTATCAGAGTTGGCCATTACCCATCTACCAAGGATTTCAAGTTTCTCCCTGCTAGGATACTTCATGGTGCGGAGATCGGTTGCATTTACCTGTGTGTGTCCATTAAACACTCTAAAATACTTGTCCACTTCGGTAGAGTTTAAATAAGCATACAAGCCAAACGCCATTTCAGGAAGTATCCCTTGTTTTTGATAGTGGATGACATTAAGGCCGTTTTCAAACCCCACCTCTGAATAATCAGTACTTTCTGGAGTCAATACCCCTGCTACAATCCGACGTTTTTCCTCTTTAGACGAGAACCTCTTTACCACAGTATAATACCCGTTTGGATAAAGCCATTTTTTCATTGTTTCGTCTACAAAAACAGCATTAGGCTTTTTCATCACCTTCGGCCATTCTGTGGATGTACCAACAAAATGATTTGGATAGAAGAGGGGGACTGTACCTTCTTCTGGCATATCACGCAAATGACCTTTCACACGAAAGTCAACGACTGGCCCAGTAGAAACCTCAACGCCGATTTCTTTTAGTGAATAATGGACGGAGGGAAATCTCTCGATAAAACTAGGCTCATTTGACGTAGGGATATGAATAAAAAGTTCCGAATCATTCGGTTGAACGATCTTTTCAAAAGGATAGCAGTTTTCTTTGTAATCAGCAAAACTATCGTCACGAGATGTGGATACCGTTACTTGGGTTTGACTTGCACCTCGTTCAAGCAGCATGATCACGTTTTCCTGTAGTACTTCATCGTCTTTGAAAGCCTTATCTCTGGAATCGAATAAATGCATGTGCTTTATTGCAGTTTTTTCAAGAAGCAGTTGACGAAAAGGGCGGAAGTATGGGCCGTTACAAAAACTTCTTGGAATAATAGCGACGATCTGGCCGTGTTCTTCCATCAACTCAATTGTCAGTGCGACGAATGCAGAATATAAATTTACTGTCTCTATCCCGACGCCGCGCAATACTCTACGATGTCGCGATGAACTAGCTATTTTCTTATAAGGCGGGTTCAATATTGCGTGGGAAAAGCGGAGTATTGAACTTCTCAATAAGCTATTCTCGTCAAGAAGAGCATTTGTAGCCCATTCAATAAAATCCTCTGTTATAATCTCTTTTTGAAGATTAAGTTTATCCTCGAATAAACCTAGTGTTGTTGTAAGACGCGATCTTAAAACCTCATCAATCTCAACGACAGTCACAGAAGCCTGATCACTGAGGTTCTCCGACACAAGACGCTCTAAGAATGCGCTTGTTAATGAACCAATGCCAGCACCAGCATCAAGAATTTTCGGATCAGGCATCATCTTTTTATCGAATAGTGAAGCCATAAACTTTGCGACACTCGAGGGAGTAAGAAACTGCCCTAATTCGGACTTGTTCTTCAGTAAAGGGTTCACTGCCAATCTTTCTTTATCTATGGACTCAAGAATTTGCGTCATGTTTGCACCTCTTGCTTGCGAAATGTATTTCTTTATTTTAATATGAAAGGTTACCCGCTTTCAAATGGTATATAACTTTGAACAAAATAAAAATCCTCGCGGGTGCTTCCCGACGAGGACTGCCGATGCTTTCGGACAAGTATTATTTTATCAGCATAAGGGGGAGGAAGCAAGGGAAGATTTCTGAACGGAGGAGAATTCTTCAAAACCCATGCCCCCGCTGCCCCCAATTAACCGCCACGGCAAATTCACCAGCTCCTTTCATGGCAAAAGAAAATGCACCTATGTCTGGAGTGACCGTTCAATAGTCACACCATCACGACTAAGGTGCAATTTTTATCAACGTTCTACGGAAGGGAACCGTTAGCCCCGTAACCCTCTTGCGGATTATCAAATGGATGGGGGATAGATGCAATATAGATTTTTGAATCAGTTTGCTGAAACCCATGCCCCCAGTGCCCCCATTTGTACATCGTAACTGCGGCTTAGTACTGAGAATTATAACGCATTAAAAAGCCTTTTCATCGTAATAATAGCCTGTTGCTTCGTATAACTTGCTTTTGGGCTGAAATTGTTATTGCCGGTGCTGCCCATAACCGGACTCTGATTAGTTTTGTCCTGAATAGATGTTACCGCCGCTATCGACTCCTTAGCCCAACTAGCAACATCATCATTGTCAGCAAAGCTAAGGACATTGCTTTTAGAAGTTATGCCTAATATGTTGGCGGTTCTCGCTAACATAACAGCGGCTTCTTGGCGAGTGATGTCTCCGTCAGGATCGAATACCCCGTCTCCTTTTCCACCTACGATACCGAGAGAGTAAGCAGCCAGAATGTCAGGATCACTTGTATCGGTAAAGGCCGATGAGTCAAGCTTTTTGTTTTTCTCGGTCAGTAAAGTAGCGAATGATTTTCCGGTTTTAACCTCCAAGAGATGAACGACCAGTTTGCTGAAGTCGGCTCGAGAAATGTTGCTGATATAGCCAGACTTCATCTCGTCGGGAATAAGGTTAAGCGAAAACGCCTTTTCAACTTCTGGCTTCGCCCAATCGGATGGGATGTCCGTAGGATTGGACAGAATACCCCACATACCATTCTGCTTAACAGTTACTCCTTCTGGAGAAGCAAATGCTTCTGTGAAATACTCATCATTGGCGGTTGGAAATACCCGATTGCCTTGCAAGTCAATAAAGAAAAATTTATGCTCAGGATCACCTGCGGAGGAGTATTCCGGCTTTTTGGCAACGAAGGCGTATCCTTCCGAAATATACTTGGGATAATAGAAGACTTCAGCTTGACCTGTGTGAATATCAATTAACTCGGAATTTTCGCTTGTAAGAATATGCCATACCTTATCATCGGAGTATTCAGAAAGCCCTACATACTTGTCTGGCTTGATAAGTACATTACCGCCAGCATCCGTAACCCCTACATAATAGTTTTTATACTTGTCAGCCAGCTTCTTGATAAAGATCAAACCATTCTGATACGGCTCATATTTTACCGAGCCATCACTAGAGTCATAAGAGGACTTGACATAATCGATTGAGTTATATTGCACAGGAATAATTAACTTCCCGGATTTATCTATTAATCCACTGAGGTAGCGCTTGGTTTGCGCATCATACTTTGTAACTACAGCGCGACCGTTGATAAACGGAGAAACGTCTGAAAAAACACCCAAGTCTTTTCCTAAGACGTCTTCGCCTGTTTTATCTATTAAACGGAAAGTTCCTGACTGAGTTGTTCTATCCCAATTTTCAGATACCGCAATAACACCCTCGGAGAAGTAGGTGCCAACCTTTCGATACTTTGGAGGGATTACGGTCTTGCCGCCTTTATCGATGAACCCTAATCTCCAATAGTCGTCTTCTTTGCTTTCTTCTCGAAGTTGTGCCAGTCCGTTATGAAAAGGGGCGTCAATCAGTCGGTCTTTCAGAGCCGAATAAGGGATAACAACTTGACCGCTCATATTTACAAAATTGTTTTTCCCGTTCTTCCTAACTTCAAATAATCCGTCGCCATATTGAATATCGTCATATGTATCCTCATTAAGGATGAACGTTCTACTGACCTTATCGTAAACTCCTTGGCTATAATCCGCACTAACTGTTACCCGGACGATCTCGCTGGTGATGTCTTTCTTTTGTGCATACTTAAATGGAAGGACATTGTTGCCCTTTTTGTCGATATACCCCCAATTGCCGTTTTTCTTGACCCAAGCAAGGCCATCTGAAAACGATTCTGCATCGTCATATATGCAAGGAATGACGAGGTTCCCGTGTCCATCTACGAACCCCCACTTATTATCTTCATTACGAACTGCGCCAAGACCTTCAGCAAAAGCCTTTGCATTAGTATACTTCAAGGGAATTATTTCGCGTCCGAGTTTACTTACATAGCCGAACTTTCCGCCCTTAATTTCCCCTGTATTCAACAGCACTCCACCAATATTTGCAACGGCCAGCCCTTCTGATAAATCCCGAACATATGTGTATGACATTTGAGGTTTAAGCAGCCAAACGAAAGGGGCGGTGTCTGAACTTGTCGGTGTTTGATTGTTTTCCTGCGCCATTGTGATGGGACTTGACAGAACTGTACACAGCAAACAAACTATCAATGTTAATCCAACTTTCGGGAAACTACGCATCAAAAATACCTCCTAGAACTAAGCGATCAAAGTCATTAATTGGCGTTAAACAGCCTTTTCATCGTAATAAAAGCCTGCTGCTTCGTGTAACTGTCCTTCGGACTGAAGTTATTGTTGCCCGTACTGCCCATCACCGGACTCTGGTTCGATTTATCCTTGATGGAGGAAACTAGAGACACCGAATCCTTAGCCCAACTTGCAATATTTTCGTCGTCTGCATAATTTACGTTTCCGCCAACATTGCTGATGCCCAGTACTTTGGCTGTTCTGGCTAACATTACAGCGGCTTCTTGGCGAGTGATGTCGCCTTTAGGATCGAAAATGCCGTCACCTTTACCGCCAACGATTCCAAGAGAATACGCGGCGAGAATAGTCGGGTCGATAGTATCACTAAAAGCTTCTAAATCTAAAGTCTTGTTCTCTTCAGATAGTAATGCGGAGATTGATTTCCCTGTTTTAACCTCTATGAGACGGACAACCAAACTACTAAATTCTGCTCTAGTTATGTTGATTTCATACCCAAACTGCAGTGGGTCAGGGATTAGTTTCAAAGAAAGGGCAGTCTCAATCTCTGTCTTTGCCCAATCGGAAGGAGTATTCAAAGGATTTGAGATATATCCCCATAATCCGTCGACTTCTACACCTGCAAGGCCTTCAGCGAAAAACGAGGCTTTACTAAATTGTGGAGCTATAATTTCTTTGCCCAATTTATCGATATATCCCCATTTCCCATTTTTCTTTACGGCTGCTAAACCTTCTGCGAACCCCCCAGCATCTTCGTATTGAGGTTGAATAACGATTTTCCCCGTTACGTCGATGAATCCCCATTTATTTCCCATTCTTAGCGGCGCATAACCTTCTTGGAAGTTAAAGTATTCACCAAAAGTAACGAGGATAATGCTTCCCGTTTCTCTTTGCTCCTTTTTTTCATTTAATATTTTGGGGTATATCACTGTGGTTCCGCTTCTATTGATAAAAGAGGTGACCCCTCTACTATCGGCAACAAGTGCTAAGCCGTTATTGAACGAATACGCTCGGTCAAATTGAGGGGGTATTACTTCATTCCCGGACTTATCGATATATCCCCATTTCCCAGACCTTTTTACTGGTGCCAGACCTTCGCTGAAGTCAGAAGCATCATCAAATATTGGGGCAACGATTTCCTTACTGTTCTTATCAACATAACCCCACTTCTTGCCCTGTTGTACAGCAGCCATACCTTCACTGAAATCACCTGTAGCATCATATTGAGGTTGGATGACTACTGACCCTGACTTATCAATGAATCCATATTTGTCACCCACAAGTACTGAGGCCATTCCTTCCTTGAAGTCATGGGCATCATCAAATTTGGGAATAACCGCTAGTTCACCTTTTGTGTTGATAAAACCAAACTTATACGGAGAGTAACCCCCGTATATAAGTTTCCCGTTATCTTCCGCATATACATTGAATCGAATCATTCCGTCACTTACGAGGTATAAATGGTCAAATCTGCTCAGTTTGTTGACTTTATCAAATCTGCCTAACGCAAACTCCTTCCCTTCTAGTCCGGGATCGATCTGGATTTCCGTAAGCACATTCCCACTTCTGTCGACTATTTGATATCCAGATTCAAACGCCCAGCCTCTGTCGAACTTCCTTGCTTTTCGCACAATAGAAACCCCTTCTTCAAACGGGATTCGGCCGATAATATCCATATAATATTGCGGCTCAATTGCGAAGTTCGGCGTGCCACTGGTACCACTTTCTTGAGCCTGAACTGTAGATAAGCAAAACAATTGAGCCAAAAGTATGCTGATTCCAATGATTATAAAAAATCTTTGAGCTTTCATAATGAGTTCCTCCTGTCTTCAATTGTTAGAAGGTCAAGGATATTGGTTCTTGACCCTGAATCGTTAGTTTGCCTAAAGTTCACCGCGATCCGGCGGAAAACACCTACGGTTTTTGGCATTTCGAGACTAAGAGTACTGGAAAGGAGAAAAACTTTCCACGGACTTTAAGTGACATTTAGCAAGACCTAAATCCCCATACCTACTGTGCCGATATTTTTATATAGATTGGTCGTTGTCGGGAGGTCATTGATTTGCAAGATATACGCCATCATTTTGGTCAACGAGTACGCGAACTGCGGCTGCGTAGCGGAATGTCGCAAGAAACACTGGCTCACAGAGCCGGGCTTGATCGGACATATATTACGGATGTAGAGCGCGGCGCACGGAATGTTAGTCTGGTGAATATCGAAAAGATCGCTGCCGCGCTGACAGTCTCAATTGAATATATGTTTTCTGGGGAAAGGTTCTCGGCAACCCCCACATATCAACAAAAAGACTTTACGGAGCCGATTCAGGAACGGTTTAAGTACCATCTTGATCCTGAAACACGAGTGCTGGCCTTTACCGTAAAAGGCCTTCTGACCCCACAAGATGTGGCATACATGGATAGAACGCTGATTGGGCTTTGTACTGGCTTTGACAGAGGGGAGATAAGCTTGCTGGTCGACCATAGATTCATGCTCGCTGCAGATGGGGAACCGGCTGTGTACTCGCCGGAGGTTGTGGAGAAAGCGGTCGAGTTCCAAAAGAAATTATTGAACTATTCGAAAAGAGTTGCCGTCCTGTGCAACTCCCAATTTATGGTTCAAAATCTCAATCACGTCACAGCGATTAGCGGAATTTATAATAAGTCTTTTCAACTGTTCGGCAAAGACCGTGATATGGTTCAACAGGCATATGAACTTCTCGGCATCAACGGCAATGAACTGATTAAGGAAAAGAAATAGTAGAGCCGCCTTTGCTTTTTGCTAGGCGGCTTTTATGTACCCCCATGAACGGTACGATAGGGATACCGTACTGCAAGAATAACTTTTGAAAAATGGAACCTTTATCTAATTTGATCGAAATACTGAGGGGAACGCGGCTGTTCACTGGCGTTTTTCCAACGCTGATCCGCTTCGGCACTCTTAATGAGGTGCGGAATCGCGGCGCGAACCAAAGCATCCATTGAACCGAACCGTTTGCCCGTGAACGGACATATGTACTGTGTTTTCGTCTCGACTTTCGCCACATTCTCTCCGTCTGGAAACAAGAGACGGAACGTGGCATCTTTTGCCTTCTCAATCACTTCCGGCGATGGTTGCTGCTCTGTGGTGCGCAGATAGATTTGCCAACGCTCTTCGACATGGTGGCGCTCATAGGCAACCGATTCTTTAACCGGCTCTGGCTCTGAGACTGTCGGCGGCTGACGAATGACATCGCGGAAGAAAGCCGATAATGTCTTGCCAGACGCTTCGAGTTCGGCCCATTCTTCCTCGGACAACGTGAGCGATACCTTGCGCGTAATTCCAATCGCTTTTCGACCAGCACCTTTCCGTTTACCCCCTCGGGGCATGAACGTCACCTCTATGATTTAAGTTACCCGTATCATAGCATGAAGTTGATGGGTATGAAATAGGTAACTTAAATCTATGGACTAATATGATGGTTGCCGCCCGCGCCGTTCTGCGGCGGATTCTGAATACCCCACAAACGGAAGGAGGGTTACCGCCGTAAAAACAGTGGTAACCCTGTGACCGAACATGGAATAGTCGGGATAATAGAAGGTAACTGGACGTTTTATCGCGACCTTCGTGGCCGGACTGCCCCCGGATCACGGATTGGCCGCTTTACCAAGTTACTCACGATTTATCAGCATCAGCCGACATAAAACCAAAGAAATGCTTGCTGATGAGTATGCCGTCCTTGATTCCGGCGAAGTACATCTGCTCTTTCTCTATCGCGTTACGATAATTTGCCGCCTCGTCCCATTCGAGCAATAACTTGAGCTGTTCTTCCGACAATTCGCCGCGAAGTCTCTTCATTAGCGTTTCCTGATTCTGGCGAACTTCTTTATTGATCTGATACTCTCCAGCCGCAAAAGCTAACTCATCGAAGCGTTGTTTAAAAGCGGGCTTTAGCCAGTCTGGACAAGGAAATTGTGACATAGGTATGAGCCTCCCCTCAACAGTTTCGTTGATGGTAGCGTAAGAGGGAGGATGCTTTCAAGTAGTTTTTGAGGAAGTGGGAAGAGTGGGAAGAGAGGTCAGAGCGGGCGGTGAGGTCTGGAGGACATATAGACAGAAAAAGAGCCAGTTGGCTCCGTTTTGCTTGCGATTGGACTTTTGTTGACTTTGTGTTCTCGGACTTGAACGCATGATGAGTATTATTCTTTGGTTGCCGATGTCATATTCCTACTTCTTGTGTTAATACTGAGTTTTTGTATGTTATCGAAAATTTTGAACTATAAAAACGAATGAGCTCGTTCCAAGGCACTATCCCAATATCCGTTCCTTCTTAGATATCCCAATCGTTTGGGTTTTGAAGTCTGAACTTAACGCCGCAAAGCTCGAACACTCCGATATGGTCATACTCTCTACATTTTGACTCGATGCGCCCCCGAATGAACTCAACTACTGCATCGTCAAAACGTGGTTTAGTGTAGAATGAAGCACCATATCCTCCATTTGATTCACGTTCAGACATAGTTGACTTTCCACCAGTGGGCTTACAACGATCAGAATAAAACTTTACGATGGCATCGATAAGCCGTTTGTTAGGTTTACTATTTGTGGTGTTAATGACGCCCAACATCTCGGCTATCTCCTCAGTATAGTAACCCTTACCATATTCTACTGGCGTGTGAATAGTGACCTTTAAATCATGAGTTCCCCGATAGAATGTTCTTGTCTTCTCGCCATCCATAATTGTTCCTCAAGGAATATGGTTAATTGTTGGAAAACTCAAACCTCGAAACTTCTAAACTTCGAAGAAGCTTTCTATTTAACAACCTCAAGGTATTCTTTTACGGCACTTTCTCTGAATTTAGAATTAATGCTGATTTTGGTAATAAGCTCCTTCTCTTTTAGAGTTAGCATGTCCCAAGCTAACTTTCCTCGTTTTCGTTTTAATAACAGGCTAATATAAGAAGGGTCGACATCTGCTTCTTCTGCAATTTGTCTATAAGACTTTTGTGGTGAGGATAGAATACTAATCAATATTTTATAGTCTCTCTCAGCATTATTTAATTTCTTGCTTGTTACCGAAGATCGGACATCCTTTTTTCGATTATTTGCTCCAACAATCTGAATCCTCTCTTCAATTGGAAGAGAATTAAAAATGTGGTAGTAATTTTGACCTTCTACTATTGCTTTTATTACACGCACTTTGACACCATATTTTTCTGCTAATTGCCGCGGAGTCATATCAGTATGAACATGTTCTTTATAAATTGCTCTGACTTGTTCTTCGGTTAGATTCCCTCTTACTTCATAGTTAGTTATTCTTAAATCTTTCAATTTTAACTCTTCTTCAGGAGTTAAATCAGGCCTAAGGCGTACATACATTCTCCCCTTTAAAGTAGCTTGAGCCGACTCTCTTGTCATACCAAGTTCTTCGGCTGCTTGAGAAATATTCTTCTTCTCATGTAATACCCCTCGAAAGAGTCTTTCGATATCTTCTTTTGAAAATCTTTTTCTCGCCATTATTAATACCCCGCTGCACACATTTTCTTCTAATTTTACCTCATTGGGTTGAATGGCTCAACCGGAGGTAACTACTGTACAGAATCGGGAAAGCTGGTTCAGGTTCGCAAATACATCTCGTACACATGCCAAATTATGTAGAATAGAGCGCCTAAGATAAATGTCCTTGTTTGATAACGTCCAAACATCATTACTTTTTTAGAGTTTTTCTCTATGGCGCTTTTGATTCCTTCGGAAGCAGCTTGTATGTAGTCCGGATGATTGCCGTAATCAGGGTGCGGGGATAGTCCTAATTGAATGCGCAAAAGCTCTCCATTAGCAAATAAAGTTGAATTGTAGTACTCCCGATTTCGGCAACCTAGAAAAAAGCTTAAGCCCCAACTAACAACACCCAACGCTAATGGAATTTGACTGAGATCGAGTTTTAACGACTGTGATTCCTTTATGGCGAAGGCAATAGAAGCTAAGGTAGCGGCTAATAAAAAATATACATACTTGTCTTGACTCGTTAGAAGTTGTTTGTATACCTCTTTGAAATTCTCGTTCATTTTGCGATTCTCCTAATTTCCAACGAGAATGGACAGAACACCGATATCCCTGCAAGGAGAGATGGCTTGTTGGCTGCAAAAAAATATCGGAATAAATATGGTCAACTCTGTCTAGAACCCAACTGACTTTTCCTGACTTCCATTTCGCGTCTGCGTTCCGCCAATACCTCATCTACTGTTAAATCTTTGATCATACCTGACATTCCTTTCTGCTGTTTCCGCTTTCTAGTCGCCACGATATCAAACAGTTTGAACTGCTGCCGTTGCTCAGGATAGATAACATAGGCGACATGCTCTGCTGTTGGAGCAAGTCCCATCCGGCTTAAGCGGCTCTGTGTGAATAGATGATCGGGAACTTCTTCGGGTAAATAGTGCATTACATTCTCGGCAGACATTCATTTTCAACTCTCTTTCTCGTCATCATTGCTGTAAAGGTTCTGATTAGGAGATATTGCATTGATAATAGCATGCTCTGTTCCCAATCTTATGACAAATTTGCCTTCATGTTCAAAGAATAGTGCGTCCTCTTTTCCTGGCTCTAATTCAACAAGGATTGCTTCTTCATATTGCATTTTTTCATACCGCAGATTCGATAACTTCACTTGCCCATACATTCTCATCTCATGAATAAGTGTAGTGGCATCGGTCAAGGTTCGGTAAAAGTCATCATTATAAAGCAGATAAATTGCAGTGACATTGATAGCTTTGTTCTGCTTTGGAATAACAAGGTAGTGTGACTTATTAAACCCAATTGTTATTTGGTACCTTTGCGACTTAAAGTCTTTATAAAAGTTAACTGCCATCTTTGACATAACGTCTAACCGATCTTGATCGTAAGTGAACGCTTTAGACTTGTTAATACGATCAGGAGCGAAACTAAGATTACTAATTTGGCAGTCAAACCCCTCATTATTATGGTGCTCAACAATGAATCCCCTTTTTCTAGACTCAGCAAATGCATCTTCTCCATACCAATGAGCCATAACAACTTGATGGAGTGATCTTTTCAGTGTCGAAGAATAGAGGTATCTCCCTTTTGCTACTGACCAATTCACTGCTTTAATTTTTTCAAAGAGTCCCTCATCGAAGTCGGTATAACCAAGGCTTTTCATACCGTCCTCTCGAAAATAAATTTTGTTATCTGCACTCCAAATATCCATATAAACTCTCCTGCGTTCCATTATTCGAGTAATCCTCGTTTACCCCTGTGACTTTGTTTGCGATAAATTGATTGAACTTCTCCCTCAGTTCAGCTTCTCTATCATATGAAAAGTTCATAGAGCCTCCTGCTGTACTTGGTAACATTATCCTTTAATGATACCCTACTAGGCCAAAAGGCTCAAGCTGAACTATTTTTCCCGAAGATATATATCGCATAAAAAAGGATTCGCTTCCCTGCAAAGAGAGCGAACCCCTGAGTAACTGGCTTTACTTATTGAATTTCATATTTGTTACCGTTCACTTGCTCGGTGATCCACGAACCCATAAAGCCGTCCCCGGCGTACTTCATTAAATCGAAATCTTTTTTGCAGTTAACCCCGGATACAATGAACTTGACACCTAGCTTCTTAAAGGGAGATAAGATCAGGTCGACAAAACTTTCGTCGCCACCCTCAATACATTCAGTACGAATAAATGGGCGGTCTCCATCCCCGCTCCTAAGCTTAATAAACGAAGGAAAGGTCTTGATGAATGCAGGAATCGTCCAATTGCTCGAGAAAGGCCAAGCAAGGACTCCTTCGCTATTCTCTTCCAAAGCGAACGACGGATTGAGTTGAAGAAGGTCTAAATAGTCGTAATCGATGTTTCTCTTCTTTAAGAGAAAAATGATATTTGCATTATTCTCGGTCGCAGAGGGTAGAATCTCAGGGCAAGCTTCTCGACCATCGGCACGAATGAGCAGGGGAACAGTCCCTTTGTAGCTTGAGATGGCCTGGTACTGGTAGTAATAGTCCCAGATATCCGTTACCTCGTTGTCTTGAAAGCCGCTCAAATCGAAATCTCCATGTTCTGCGCCAGTCTCAACATGCTTTACCGCTGCTTCATACGCGATAATGTTGAACTCGTGGTCGACAATCGGAAGGTATACTCCTACTGTTTCCGCTTCTCTGGAAGGCCGATCATTCATTGAAAAACTCCTCCTTGAATTGAAATGGGACTTGGTTAGCCAACTGAATGTACCCACTGGGGGATCAGAACAGCAATACCGCATCCATACAAGCTGTATTTAAGCTCCGTTGCATACTGCCTGTAGAGAAATGAGTATGCGGTATACGGGATAACTTTTTTGCCAGTAAAAAAGAAGCAGCAGTACCAGAACTCGAGTAGTGAGGGTCTGTACTGCCGATTTGTGAACATTCGTCGCGTTTCACTTACTTGGTTCTATATAAACTCCTGTCGAGCCACACTTTTACTCTTCTTCTCAGGCGATGCTCATTTGCTTCAAATTTCTTCATAAAGGCTTGAACCTCTTGAATAGATGTTGCTTGGCCGACGTTACCACATACCCTCTCTAATTCAATAAAATTAAATAACCTGGACTGAACTTCAGTGAAGATTCGATCCTCGATCTCTCTTGAATTACTGAACTCCTCAATTGCCGAGGAACAATCCTCGATTGTGCGACATTCCTTCGTCATGAGATACTTCTCAAGGGAATATTCATAAAACATAATGAGCATACGCGCGTAAACAGCCGTCACAGCCCTAAGCTTTGCAAGTTCAAGCGGACTCAATCCTGCCATCTCCACATACTTGTTAATTTCAGGGGACGGAACGTTCACAAAAACTCCTCCTCAACATCTTCATTTTGGAAGCAGTATGGTTAGAAAAATATGTACCCCGGAGACAATACCGCATCCATACAAGCTGTATTTAAGCTCCGTTGCATACTGCCTGTAGAGAAATGAGTATCCGGTGTACGAAAAAAACTTTTTTCCAGTAAAACAAGCAACAGCACAAAAACGTCTCGCCAAATAAAGAGTGCCGTTTTATCGGCACCTTCAACGGAATGTTACTTTTATGCTTTGTGCATAGATTGTTGCCGCCCATTCTGAGAAAACCAGAACCCCTGAAAGGCATCGGCAACCAATTCTACGCGCTCAAACCGATCTCGATTCTCGATACCGTCAACAATAACCAAAGTTCCTGACTCTTTAAGCGGCTTCAACAGATTGACTAAACCATTCATTGTGTCATCGTCTGCGCAGGACTGAATAACATCCCAAGCCAACTTAATAAAACTTGGCCGTAAGTTGATTAAGAACGGCAAATAAAAATAGCATTGAAAAAAATTTTCAATTACAAACTCAACCCCGTATCCTGATGACTGATTTATCTGCTGCATTGCCGTTTCATCAGGAAATAACTCAGCTTGCTTGATTGCAAAGATGATACCTCCATTTGCCCATGACTGCGATTTTGGAATCGGAGCAGTAACCCCCAACTGCGTATTAAGGATCAGCGGAACCGTTCCCTTGTAAGTCTCGACGGACAACTTTGTATAGTAAAAATCCAGATTGGTCTGAACATTATGCCGATCTGAAGCAAGGTACGAAAACCGCTCCTGATAGGAAGCATCGAACTGCATAATAGCTTCATAAGCGATAGGCTGAAAATCCCGATTAACAACCGGCGCAAACTCAACTTGAACACCAAACTCGCTCCATTTTTGCTTTTCAGTTATGTGCATTGTCGGAACCCCTCACTTAAAATCCACAACTTGTAATGCGCGGCGCATGATCCATTAAACGCGCCGCGCTTCTTTATGCTCCAAGCAGAATTTTGGGTCTAGAAATCCAAAACCCCTGGAAAGCATCAACAACCAAAAGCAAACTCTCAAATTGTGCTTCCGACTCGATACCTTCGGCAATGATCTGGATACCCATGTCACGGAACGGCTGTAAAATCCTTTTCAATACGTCCTGAGATCGCTCATCCGAGCAGGATTGGACGACTTCCTTGGCCAGCTTGATATATTGCGGCTGGAGCCGCATGATGAACGGCAAAGAAAGAAAGCCATAACCGAAATCGTCTATGGCAAAGCTAACCCCTCTGGCCGACAACCATTCGACATTTTTCAACAACAGTTGTTCTTCCTTCACCAGCGCATGCTCGGTGAGTTCTATGACCAAACCATGCCGTTTCGGAAGCGAGAGCGGCTGCGGGAACGGATCGCAAGAGTACGGATGTGAATTTAGAAATAGGGGGGCAGAACCCGTATACTTTTCCAGCGCCAGCTGCTTGCATAACGAGTCCAGCGAAACGATCCGATCCAGCCGCTGTAAGGAAGGAGAGAGGAAGTCGGTTAAAACTTGATTCGCATCTGTACCTCGGATAAAGGACTCATATCCGACGACCGATAGCTGGCGGTCGACAATTGGTTGGTACACCGGATGCAACTGTAATGTGGAGACGGGTTTATTCGGCTCCATTGTGAACCTCGATTTTTCGAGACGCCACCTGCTCCGAAATCCAAGTCCCCATGAACGCGTCGGCAACCGGCTTCATAAGCTCAAAGTCCTCTTCGGAAAGGATATCGCAAGCGATGATACGGATACCCATGTCTTTGATCGGCTTATAAAAGCACTCGAACAAGTTGTTCAATGCCCACTTATCTCCCGCATAGTCAATAAGCATTTGATTGCGAGGAAAACGTCGATCCGGCGATATCTTAATAAACTCCGGGTGAGCATTAAAGTGAAAAGGCCAAGGCATTACCCCTTGCACGTTTTCCGCCAAAGCATACGAAATCCCCTCGCCAGCGTAGAGTTCGAAAACGCGATCAAGATATTTTATATCCATCCATTCTTTCAACAGAAGAACGATTTGAACCCCTTCGGGTCTTGGAAACGAATCGGGAAGTGGATCAGCACAGTCGGCTTTAAGAATTAACGGAACCGATCCTCGGTAGTTCTCGAGAGCAAGTTTTTGAATGAAATAGTCCGGGTTAGCGAAAAGCTTGCTCAAGTCGATGCCGTCGAGACTGAAATCGGCCTCTTCCTTTTCCAACTCCATTAGCTCAATTCCAGCCTCATAAGCAACAATTTTGAATTGCTCGTCCACCACAGGAATAAACTTTCCGCCGATAACGTTCATTGAATACCACTCCGTTCCTTTTGATTTGAGTAACAAAATTCATTCAAATTCCACCCGTTCAATGACCGAACCCATCTCCTGCATTGAAGGCTCGATGTACCGCCTGGTCGTTTGAATATTGGCATGGCCAAGCAGAGATGCGACTGTTTCGATCTGGCCGCTTTCTCGGGCAACCCCCTTAGCATACGTGTGGCGGAGCTGATGTACCGTGAAATCGATCTTCGTTAACTCCGACAACTTCTCGATCATGTGCTGAATTGCACGAGTTGTCATACGGTCACTTCGCTGCGAATAGAACAGGTATGGCGATTTCCGATCATGATAAAATAACCAACGCTCGAGGGTGTTCTTCGTCTTTTGCTTGAACGGAACATGCCGATACTTTCCGCCTTTTCCGCTTCTGACAACAATCAGGCCGGATTGTAAGATCACATCGGTCAACATTAGATTGGCGGCTTCATCGACACGCAAACCGCAGTTGACTAAGACGGAAACGACCGCTTTATAGAGCGCCTTTCTTTTGTCGCTGGTGCGCTTTAATAACTCAATGGCATGGAAGATTTTTGCGACTTCATCTTGATTGAGCCATCTGGTCTCGTTCTGTTTGGCGACCGGGATCAGCTTGATCGCGCTGATCGGGTCGGAGCGGAACTGTACCCCGAGGGTCTTGGCAAATACCAACAACGTCCTTAAGGCAATCAAATTTTGGTTTATCGTCGCCGGGGCAAACTGCCGCTGTGTCCGAACATCTATTCTTGATTGAAGAAACGCCTTGAAGTCCCGGACAACAGTCTGCGTCACGTCCTCGATCTCCGTAACCTCACCCCATGAACCCGCCAACCAATTCAGAAACCGCCTGAAGCACATTTCATAGCCTCTAAGCGTATTTGCCGATTTCCCATCGGCTTCCAAACGCTTTAGGCACAGCGCGGCGACCGCATCGATTCTCAAGATTAGCACCCCCTTGTCAATCGTTATACGACGAGTTGTAAACGTGCATTGTACGACGAGATAAGATCGATCAAGAGCCACTAACCACCAGCCCGAAGACCAAACTCGTCATATAATGACTATTGTGCGACGAGTTAGAAGAAAGGGGATTCTGGGCATAGTGAGCCTCATGTCGATCAGAATAGAACCCCCTGACCGAGCAAAGAAGGAAACCTGTTCTTTTGAGCCGACTTTTGATGACTGTGTCATGACTGTCGGTACGGATGCGGATCGCTAAGAACGAGAACCCACGTAGGAGGGATGGGAGTACACATCTGGTTAGCGATACCGCATCCATAACAATAGTAATTGGTCTCGGAGATGTACTGCCGAAAAGAAGCCGAACATGCGATTCCCGGAGCATTATTTTTTCGAGTTACAAAAAGAAAGACAGCACACAGAACTCGTAGGGCGAGTCCTTGCTGCCTTTTTCTGAATAGTATGAATAAATTAGTGCGACAGAGCCGCTTGGTTAATAAGTAAGATCCACATTGTTAACGAAATAGAGCCATGCTCACAACGTAGAGAGCTACCTCGATCTGAGGTGGATCACCGTTGAAAAATTAAACTATCGTATCCGTTAGTTCAAAAATGGAAACAGCGGATAGAATAGCATGTTACCTACATAAACCACCATTAAGGTTCCAATTAAAGTTCCTAAGCAAAAAGAAAAAATGCTGTGTCCTTTGTTTTTTATCCATCCCAATGAATAGCCGATTGCCAAAGTTAACGGAATAAAAGTTAAACCAACTGTTAGTTGCCCTATCGAAAATCCCGCTAAAAAACTAAAGATATAAATTCCGATGGCTGAAATCCAGTAAAGTTGATGTTTCCCTTTTATTGCGAAAATTAATGACACAATTGATAAAACCAAGGAAGAAAATGCTATTACAGAAAAAATTGGCATCGTATCCCCCCATTCAAATTACTATCATTTTACCATGACCATCATATCCATTGTTTAACATATCCCCGTTAGCTTAATCCCCGGCTGGCTCTGTATAATAACATGGCTCTACTTCCTTTAATCCCCGAGATGGGGAAGTTTTTGGACACCTGACCGGCAGACGATTTATGCGTCCAAATAACAGGCAACAGCATACCATTAAGGGCGAATACCCCAATTTAGCCGTGAAACGGCTTGTAAGCGATCAAACCCCGATCACAGAAGGACGAGTACAAGAAAATCGATTTGTGAGCCTCGTAGAGCGGATTTTTATGAGTTAACAAATTACGGAAAATAAAAGCTCAGAGAGGGAGTCCTAAACTGTCAATTTTCTGAAATCATTTACAGCGAATACGAAAACTGCATGTAATCGTCCAAGGATTGTATCTCTTTACCGGAGCTTTTATCCGCCCCGAATTTACCATCATCCCAAGAAGCCATTCTGTTCGGGATAAACGTTGTTCCGTCGAAAAGGAATCGGACTTTCATGTTAAAAATACTCCGGCCTTCATTCCTTGCACTTAACTCCGCCGTAATTGCTAGTTCCTTCTGTGCTTCATCTAATTCGAAATGTCCGAAAGAGATCAAGTCAATTGGATACACGGTATTAGGAATACCGCCTGTGGTACTTACTTCATGTGTCAGACGATGCTCGCTATCGATAAACTTTCCTGATCCATCAGAAGCAATCTGAAGCGACAGAGTGCCATGCAGGATAGAATTATATTTTTCCGGTGAAAAAACACGTTCCCAACGATTGCTTGTTCTCTTTAGAATGATAGCATCTTCATCCAAATTTATTTTCAGAAGCTGGTTTCCTCTAAAAGTAATGGCTTCAACAAAACCGTTCTGATAGTAGTTGGAACTTCCTTTATGGTCTTGATCAAAGAGGATGACTGGCTCTCCATCAATAATCAGTTCGACTTTCTCATAGTTTGGTTTTGCACCCAGATCATAGTAATAAACAAGGCTGACATCAAGTTTTTGGTCGCTGCCTATCTCGACTTTATTGTCAAACAACACTTTTCCGTTGATCGGTGTTGATTTATCTTGACCGACATAAATGGTTTGCCCCTTCTGGATATATCCGATATGAAGCAACTGCAATAACTCCAAAGGCTGAATATTGATACCGCCTCCATGATGAGTGAAAGGCTGTGTCTCCATCTTCACTTCATGGTCGTTCTGAAAAACGTGATAAATTGCGTTGGCTCCCTCGGCAAATTTCAAATACTTTAAGCTTTCTTTATGACTCGTATCCAACCTAAAGGTGACCTCGTTATCCTTGCTTCCAATTCTGAACTCGTATGGTATCACGAAATCCTTATATTGTTCCGGCTTCTCAATTTCTTGAATAGCAATCCCGAATGCTTTGGACACATCAAGCAATGACCAACCAAATCCGTTATCTCTCATTTCCTTGTGTAGCATGCCTTCATAAACGAATCCCTCGTACTCATCACCCGGAACGGTTTTGATATATGCAGGTGCATGATTTACTGCGAGGGATCGTGTAAATTGTTTTATCTTAGCGTCTGGCTTTAGGATTGATTCTGACTTATCGTGACATCCGAACAAAAGAAATATTACGATGAAAAATAAGGTAAAACGTTTTATGCCCATCAGGAAGCCTCCGCTCTGCAGTATCATCAATCCAATAGACGGAGACAGTGAAGTATAAGTTGCGTATCTGGATCAGGGACGGAGTCTTAACAGCCAAATTCTTATACAATGCCCTTGTGCTACAAAACCCAAAACGCCAGAATTCCGCCTAATCCTGCAAGAGTAAACATCAATCCACCAATACGAGTCGACCATACATATAAGTCAGATGGCTCTGTAGCATCGTTAGATTTCCAACTTTCCGTAATTGACCAGATTACCGAAGGTTTAAACAACATAATTAGTCCCAATATTAAAAGAAGAACCCCCACAATCCCCAAAACGTTCATCCCCCAATCAGCATTTTACCTTCATACGTTCGTAGATGGAAAAAGTTGCATAAACATAAATTGCTTCCCCGTTATGCGACCGAAACTTCAATAAAAAATCGACTTCCCTTGACTGTTAAAACAAGTCGAATTAGGAGCCTTCAGCTATTTGCAAAAAATCACCATTGGTTTGAGAAAGATGAATGGGGTCTGAATCGGGAAACCACATCAACTCTCTGGTCGATACACCGGCTGCGATGAACTCGACGCCCAAATCGCGGAGATACTCCAAGACTCTGGTCAAGGCCGTTACGATCTCGGCCTGATTCCGCTGAAGGGGAAACTGCCGCGATAAGATGATGAACCTGGGTTTCGCTGTTTGAATAAGCAGAGGTAACGCTTGAAGTCCTTGACCGATTTTCCGAATCGGCATTTCCTTCAATGAGTTCAGACTGGTCGGTTCGTAGTAATACATGCTTAACCAAACTGATCGATATACGATGGTAATTTCAAAGAAAAGTGGCCGCGGCGCAAATGCAGAACCCCAGTGAAGCCACTCGCTGGTGCAAAGAATCAACGGAACCTTACCAGAGTAGGATTCAATGGCAAGGTGTTTGTAGTACATATCCAATTGATTCTGGACTTCGTTGAGTCTGGATGTGGGGAAGTGCTTGATGATGGTTGAATCTTCAAGAGTTAAGGTTGCTTCATACGCAATAATATCGCTGTGCCGATTTATAACTGAAAAAAAAGTCAGGTCAATGCCGAGCATATCGAAATTGTATGTGTTCATGGCAGAACCCCCATATCCCATGAAAAGCTGAACAGGATGCGGAACGCTGATTGCCCGATCAAGAACCCCGTAGGAGGAAAGACGGAATTCCTTTACGGTCAGCGATACCGCATCCATGTTAAGGGTACTTCAAGTCGAAATTAGACTGTCTAAAGGAAGCCGTAAAGGTTGGGTTCAAATATTTATCCCAAGTAGAATTATAGGTATATTGTCTCAAGTTGATTAGTGTGTATTGCCAAGTAAGGATTAGGCAATGATGGTAAGATAGGTGCGAAGAAACGGAGAATTGAGGTTATGCCGAAAATTTCACTACTTCAGACGTACTTGATCATTATGCTTTCAGTCGGTTTGCTGAACCACGTCATCATCATACCGTTACTGCTCGGTGCGTCAGGGCGAGATTCCTGGCTTGTCGTGCTTCTTGTTTTAGCCGCTTCGCCTATATGGGTGGGCGTTCTGAGCTATGTCCTAAAAAACATGAATGGAATACATATTAAAGATTGGTTAAAGCATCATTTTGGAGTATTCTTCTCGGCAATCTTGATTGTTCTTTACAGTGTGCTTGTATGGCTTATGGGAACTATTTCCTTGAAGGATACACTAACATGGACGATTGCAACGTATATGCCTCAAGTTCCCATGCCTGTTCTCGCTTCAGCAACGCTTGTCGGATGCTTCTTCGCGGCATCACAAGGACTTCGCACCATTGCGATATTAAGCGGTATTCTGCTGCCCTTTGTCGTTATTCTGGGCGACCTTGTCATGACGGCGAATTTTCAGTTTAAAGAGTACACTATGCTTTTTCCGCTGCTCGAAAATGGGACATCACCGCTTTGGAAAGGCGTTCCGTACGCCGCTGGAGGATTGCTGGAGTTGTCGCTACTGACCTTGTTACAGCACAAGATGACGAAGAAGGCAGGCTTTAAAAGTCTAATGCTGATTTGCATGATATTATCCTGCCTAACCATCGGCCCTTTGATGGGTTCGATTGCCATGTACGGGCCTTATGAAGCGGCTCACCAACGATATCCCGCTTTCGAACAATGGAGAATGGTTCGACTTGGCGAGTACGTCGAGCACGTTGATTTTTTCTCGATTTACCAGTGGTTGTCCGGTACATATATTCGAGTGTCTCTCTCCCTGTTCCTTCTGAGCGAATTGTGGAATTTGCAAAAGTATAAGTGGCTGCCTATGTTGCTTGGTGCATTATTCATGCTGGTTGCTGTTTTGATGCCAGTCAGCGATATGGTGTTCCAAGACCTGCTCAGTCGCTATTACTTCCCATCGTTTTGTGTCTTTACCATCGGAGTCATGCTCATATATGTCTTCCGAATTCTCATTTCAACACGGAGGAGCAACTGAAGATGATAAAGCTGTTCAGCAAAAAAGGTGCAGGTGTTGCATCGTTCTCGCCGCAAAAAAAAGCATCGGTTGCACAACCGCTTCATGAGCAAGCTCTTGTTCAACAGTTCCAGATGTGCCGTGATGTCAAGCATCATGCTTACAAATTAAAAGCAGGGGACGAAAAGTCGAGGATCGTTTTACTGTTTTGCGATGGGTTATGCGACAGTCAGCAACTCATTCAGGATGTAGCGCTTCCTCACTTGACCCGTTTTTACGAAAATTACGGCTTTCAGAAGAACGAGGAAGTACTTGAGTCATGTCAATTACAGCTTGAACGTATTTCCAACCATGAATGGGAACAACAATCCGAAACGGACATTTTTGAGGGGAAACTGCTTTTGTATATTCCGGCACTGACTTCATTGTTTTCCCTCGACATATCGAAAAAACCGGCTCGCCAGCCCGAAGAATCCAATATTGAAAATTCAATTCGCGGGCCGAAAGACGGTTTTGTCGAAGAACTTGGCGTCAATGTCGCGTTAATTCGGAAACGAATCAAGTCAACAAGCATGGTATTCGAAACAAAAATCTTAGGTGCCCTGACGAAAACCACTGTTGCAATTTTGTATATGCAGGACATCGTTGACCCCCAAATTGTCCAGGATATAAAGACCAAATTGGATGGTCTTCAAATTGACGGAGCATTCAGCGCCACTCAGCTGGAAGAATTAATGGAACCCACCAAAGCTTTGTTTCCTTTAATGGGCTACTCAGGAAGGCCGGACTTTGTCGTCAACTGTATGTTGAATGGACGTGTGGCGCTGATTGTGGATGGCACTCCGGCTGCTTTGATCGCTCCGGCCAATTTATTTTTGCTCCTGAAAACACCCGAGGATATCCATTTTACGGCGTTGTCGGCTACGTTTGGGCAATCGCTTCGTCTGCTGGGCTTGTCCGTTTCACTCATGCTGCCCGGTTTCTGGGTTGCCATACTTGCATTTCACCAAGATCAACTGCCGTATTACCTTCTTGCCACACTCGGCATTAACCGATTAGGCATACCTCTTGGCGTGGCAGGGGAAATGTTGCTCGCGCTCATCTTTTTGGAAATATTGCGGGAAGCCGGCGTTCGGTTGCCTTCGGCGGTAGGATCTACGGTTACGGTAGTAGGAGGACTTATTCTGGGGGATGCGGCCATCCGCGCAGGCTTTTTGTCCCCCGGCATTGTTGTTCTGGGAGCCATTACGCAAGTATTCGGTTCGACTTTGTCCAGTCAGTCGCTGGCCGGAACCATCAGCATATTGCGTTTCTTCATATTTGCCTTGTCTGCCATCCTTGGGATATATGGTTTTTTGCTAGCTTTGTTTATCGTGACCACTCATTTGGCCTCATTACGTTCATGCGGATTGCCTTACCTGGCTCCGATTTCGCCTCCCTATAAAGATTTCGCCAATGCTTTGTTCCGATTGCCTTGGAAATGGCGGAAGACACGGCCTGACATGTTAGATACTCAAGATCCAACACGCCAAAGGGAGGGACAGCAATGAACGTATACAAATGTACTGTTCTCCTTTTACTTCCCTTCATTCTCACCGGATGTTGGAGCAAGTATGAATTGCAAAACATGAACTATGCGACTGCCGTCGGTGTAGACTATGCGGATGGTCAATACACCATTTATGCCCAACTGCTTGATTTCTCGACAGTAGCAAAATTGGAAGGACAACAGAAAGCGGAACAGCCTCCGGTTTGGGTCGGTATTGGAAAAGGTATCTCTTTTACAGAAGCAGCAAGTGACCTCTACAGCACATCGCAACAGAGGTTAAACTGGGGACAGATTTCTGCAATCCTATTCAGCGAAAGGTTATTGAAGGAACGAAAAGTCGGCGATGTGTTGGAACTGATTAATCGATATCGCGAGATCAGGTACTTAGCCTGGGTGTTCAGCACGAGAGACCCTCTCGATGAGATTTTAATGGCGACACCCTTTTACAGATTGTCTCCAAAGGCTTCGATTCTCCATAACCCCGAGCAGAATTATCGGCAGCGTTCGATCCTCGCTCCGATCCGCCTGCAAAAGTTTGTCATGGATTCAAACGAAAAGGAGAAGACGAGCTACATCCCAGAGTTATCGATTCGAAAGGGCCAATGGAAGGAAAATCAAAAACCGCACGAGCTGCTTAGATATTCTGGCATACAGATATGTGACAAAGACAGCTATTACGCACGCATGAGCCTCGAAGAAACAAAAGGATTGCCGTGGCTGAATAAACACACAATCCGACTGCCCGTTGATTTGCTTTCCGAAAACAAGCTTCTTGCGGTTCTCGTCGCAGAGAAACCCGAATATGACGTCAAGCCAAGCGTTAAATACGACAAGGCGTATTTCGATATATCCGTCAAGGTGAAGGCCGGAGTGAATGAGATACATGCTGACGTTACGGAACAAACGCTCACGCGAATGGCTCAAGAAGAAATTGAGCGTCAAATCAGGCAAACCTTTCAAGCCGCGTATGACGAAAACATCGATATCTATAATCTAGGCGAGTCACTATATCGCAAAAATCCGCATGAGTGGAAACGAATTGCATCTGGAAAACAGCATATTGTCTTGAACAAAGACTCGCTCAAAAATATCAAAGTTACCGTACATATAGTGTACCCTGGCAGGTATAAACTCGAAAACTTTAATCAATAATGGATGAGTTTTCCGATGGCTAAGAACCTAAGAAAAGAAGGTGCCGTTTATTACCCAGGCACCTCTTCGATCAACTACACAGATTTTACGGCTAACCTCACGCTGGTCGAAGTGAGATGGGGGAAGAACGTTCAAACTGCAAAAATTATTCCGAACCCCCGTAGGATTACAGCAATTTGTTCAGTACTCTTCGGGAAGCATGAACGTGTAATATTGAACCTTACCATCATCACCGTAAAGCGCCCAAACTGTTTCTGAAAACAGCGGCTTGTCCACCGTGACCAGACGGTTTTCATTACCGTCAGTAACAACGGTTTTACCATCAGCCTTCCGAAAGACAATAAAATACTCGTTATCTTCAAATAACCTATTAATGATCGAGACGGCTAATTCCCAGTCGGAACAGCCGATTCCTTTCACCCCAACGGTCATAACCTTCATAAAAGGCATGATTACTTGCCTCCACAAACGCAATCATGCGCCGCTCTTACGTGAAATCCAAGTATATTGACATAAATACAATGTGCTGATTTTAGGATCTCTTGCCCTTTACTTGTTCCGCCGCGGCGCACGTGAATCCTCATGTTCACCGTCAGCTTCAACATCCAGTTCGGGGAACGTAGCTCCAACTTTGATTGCCGCGACTGCCAATGGCCGCTTACTCATCCCGTTTTGCTCATACCCTTCGCGGATTGTGTTGTAGTAGTCAAGAGAGGGCGGCTTAATCGGCCTTGTGTCAGGGTTCATGATGTAAACCATGACTCGAACCTCGGCAGATTCCTTTATTTCGCCAATCTGTTCATCATCTTCGTACAACGACTCAATCCGGGCTGTCAGAATTTCTTTACGATAAATACCTATATGTACCCCTTCATATCGATCTAACCGGACTTCATCCGCTTCCGAGATTCGCCAAAGTACAACCGGCACACGTTGTCCGGGGGATTCCTCGATGTTGGCGTAATAGCGGAACTCCAAAACAAAGTCATCAATATAGCCGTGACCCACTACTTGACTTTCGGGACAACGAACCGACATCCCGATCAGATTCATATTGCTTCCGTAAGCGGCGTACAGTTTTGTCTTATGCATATCGTTCACCCTTCATATTAGAATCGATACTCACTCAAGTACTTACTCTCAGTCCGCTGTTTCTGTCAGCGTCTGAACCGATGGATCTCTCCAAGCTGAGTTCCCTTCTAAGGGCTTTAGTAAATGATGGCGCATGGTTTTGAATTCATCGGAGATCGCGCCCATCCTCAGTAGCCAAACGCGAAAGGCATATTTGTCATTTCCGTTATGCGCGGCGGTGACTCGTTTTGTCGCCCGTTGTTGACTTAATGCCTGGGCGACGATCAGCAAACTGAGTTGAACATAGCTTTTGACTTCTCCAGCATGGAGGGAACCGTTGAAAAGGCGGAACTCCACGGTTTTGAATCTTCCAGAAAGAAGATTGTGGAGATTCAATATGCAGTAACGACTATCGTGATAGCGATGATCTATTGGAGATTCAGAGTCGACAGATGCATACCATACAGTTCCAAACCCCTCGAGAGACGTAGGCTTCTTCTTATTTAACTGTTTGATGAACCCGTTAGAGAGCGGTTGACAAAACCGATTTTGACGACTCGAACGACACTGTACGGCTTTGTACAGTAAGTGTTGTTTGGCATACACGATGTTGCATAATACTCGTAGACTTTGTGGAGTAAAACGTTCGGCTCCGACATGGACATGGATTCCCGTGCTGCTGTTTGTTCCTGCCCCGGCGCGGCGGAGTTCGCGAACAACATCTTGCAATGCTGGGATATCCTCATAGTCTAGCCTGGGCGAAACCAACTCGCATTTGTAATCGTCTGTCGCAATTTGTACTCGATTATTCTCTAGCCGATGCGGTGTGACGGAGCCGTCTCGCACCACTCTCCAGATTCGGTTCTGTTGATCTTTAACCTCGTAACTGTCGAAACCCCAACCGCCAACCTGTGTAGCTGATGTTCCGAAATGCCTTGCAATCACGTTCGCTGCCGCCGCTCGATTGATTCTCGTAAACTCGATTTCGATACCAAATTTAAGTTCTTTGCATTCGACCAACCCCTTCTAAGCCTCCCAACCAACGCAAATTTCCCCACGTTGGTTGTACAGCCACTCAGAAAAAGTGAAGACTTTTTCGCAGGTTTATGAAAAATTTCTGTGAAAAATTATGTGTGAATGCTGATTTGAGGACTGGCTAAGTGACAATACCTGATTTTCATAATCACCCCCATACATGTCGCCATGTTTGCGTACAGAAAGTAAATGTCGTCATCCCCAACGGGAAAACCTTTTTGGGCAATAAAAAAACCCTCGGGATGAGGGGAGAGATAAACGTTTCTTGGGATTAACTTGCAAGCCCGACACGCAAATACATTTGGTAACTCATTACCTTAGATTCGTTAAACGCTCGACCATGCTTACCATCCAAACTCAATTCTTTCGTTCCCAGTCGATCAAGCTTGATCAATCCCACCTCAGTATCCGGTATTTGATATTGGGTTTCTGACGGTGACCAGATCGTTTTCCCGTCTATGTTAATACCAAGCGCGATTTCACTCGATGATTTAGACGCGGGAAGCTTTAACCATCCTTGATCGGAATACTTGTCCGCATTTACAACCTTTGTCGATGTCTGACCTGCCGAATGCATGCCGAGAAACTTCACATCAATCGGCGCGTTTGACTGGTTCATAATCTGAAATGGAGCGCTGACAAACGATTTATCCGCAGAGTCAGGTAATATTGCAAAATTAACCGCTGTCGGTACAGTTACGATTATCCATGTTGCGTCCACCGTTCCAACGATATCGAAATCTTGGGTTACACCATCGCTAATTGTGCCGCTCCCGGAACCTTCAGAGCCTCCGGTGCCACCAGAACCCCCAGTATCCCCAGTGCCGCCGCCAGTACCTTCACCGGAACCTTCCGTGCCTCCACTGCCGCCCGGATCACCGCTTGGATCGCCCGTACTTGCAAGAATAAGGAGTGGATAGCCTTCATTTACACCTCCATTAGAAACCCATTCCATGCTTGAGAGTTTTCTATTTGCATTTAATAATTGTGCAAACTGTGGGGAGGTCATCTCGCTTGTTGTTTTCCCCGTTATGCCCGCTGAATCTCCGCTCCCAAATGCTAACTTTGGATTTTGCTGAACCCCTTCGACGACAATAGACGTATCCGTGTTCCAGTAAGCATAAGACGCATCGAGTTGAGACGAACCTCCTTCAGTTCCGCCAACCAACCCTCCAAAATAATGATCGCCTGGCCAACTGCCGACAGGAGAGTTATCGAATAAATTCCCCGTCGAATACGAGTTTACAATGGAGCTCGGCCCAGAGCTTTGACCGACAAGTCCGCCGACATAATAAACACCGCTAACATCTCCTTTTGCAAACACATTTGAAAGGATTCCACTATTAAACCCAACTAACCCACCGACTCTTTGATTGCCTTGGACATTTACTGCAGAATACGAAGCACTAATCGTCCCCTTAATATTCGTGACACTCGACCCCAAATTACTCCCGACCAGACCACCAACACCATACCATTGTGTACCGTCAGTCGCTCTAATTGAACCTGTAGCGTAGACGTTGAAGATTGTGCCTTCGTTCGATGCGGCGATTGATCCAACTCTATCACCCACTGTATTGAAATTTACATTCTCTAATCCGAGATTTTTTACGACTCCGTTGCTGCCAATGTATGCAAAAAGCCCGGTAGCCATGTTGTTAAACAGGTTATTTTTGGTTAAATTTATCAGCTTATGCCCGTCCCCATCGAACGTTCCGTTAAACGGAGAGTACATGGTGCTGCCAATAAAACTGGGGTAGCTCGATGTCCATCCAGCTACGTCAATATCATTGGCTAACTTTAGGAACTTGCCTTGAAATGAGTTCCCTTGATTTGTGACTTCATCTGATACCCATTCCAGATGCGAAACCGTACTGATTAAGTAGGGATCAGCTTCAGTGCCGGAACCGGGCGGTGTGGCCGAAGCCGCGAAGGATGAAAGGGGAGAGAGGACTGCCAGCAACAAAGCGCTTAATAGAGACATCAGCATGATCTTCGAAAATGCCTTCATGATCGCACCATCCTCGTATTGAAAGTAGAGAGCAGGTCTCATATTCCTGCTCTCATTGAATCGCTACTGATCGAAAAACAACCGATCTTTAATAGATACAAGTAAGATTGGCTCATCAAACATAACTAAAAATAAGCCTTTGGACGCCAAACCCCACCGAATATCCCGGTAACGGCGGCTAACTGCATTTTTTTCAATCATCCTTCTGTCAACGCTACGCGTACATACAGCTTGTAGTTCAGCGTCTTTGCAACGTCCCACGCATTACCGTGCTTAGCGACGACTTGAATTTCCTCCGAACTGTCGGGTTGGAGAGGAAAAGTACCAGCCGCTACAGAAGGCGTTACCCCGTCGATTTCTGCGGGCGACCAGACTGTAACTGGCGTCCCACTAACCGATTCTAATCCAAGTGCGATTTGCGAAGTGGTCGCTGCTCTTCCCAACGACGACCATTCTTGATCGGTATGAGAAGCTGCATCAACCACTTTGGTATCGGTGCCGTTAGCCGATGTGATACCGAGAATTTGCACATCAACCGGCGCATAGGTGCTATTGACTACGGTTGCCGGGACGGAAGTGAAGGGTTTCACATTATTCGGATTGATCGCGAACGACAAGACTGTCGGCATGGTCACGACGATGGTCGTTGCGCTGGCCGTACCTTCGACATCCACAGTCGAACCGCTATCCGGATCGATCTGCTTATCAGCAGAAGCGACTGCCGAACCGAATACAAGCGACATCAACAATGCTGCAGAAATGACTTTCTTTGAAAAGCTTGTTCTCATTGACCGTATCCTCCTCACGATTTGGTTACTGCCATAATTTCGGTTTCCTGAACCCCGACAATTTCGCCTTGGTGGACGATATTGTAACGGACAATTAGCTTATTCTTGTAACCCGCCAGCGGCTTCGATAACTCTGCCTTCCGGATGTACTGCTTGGGCTTCATAAGCGGCGAGGTATACAATGTTTCACCTTCTTGAATCACCTCGACATAACACTCCAACGAATTTCGCTCCGGGTTGGCCACCATCAACTGAAGTGTTTTACTGCCCTTTTGAATGGATGCCTCCGAGTTGACCGTCACCGTAAACATCGAAGCGTCCTGCTTTTGCTTCAAATAATCTCGGATAGCTTCATCGGACATGTGCGGCAGGTCTCCGTCCAGCACTTCACCTCCTCCGGGCAAGGGGATGGGCTTCTTCTTATCCTCTGGATCGCTGTCATGTTGGCAACTGCGAAGAAGTATGAATAGGACAGCAATCATCAATATTGCCCCGACCCCGATCCAGCGGTTACGATTCTTTTGGTGGCTTTGATCATTTTCGCTCAAAAGAGCGTCCTCCTTTCCCAACTTAAGCCTGACTGATACTCCCATCTCAATTCATCTTTAAAAAGGTTCCGTATGCGACGTTGAGCCGCATACGGACAAAAGAGAAAAGAAAGGAGGGATGGTCGTACAAGCGGGTTTGGGAACCCTTTGCACTTCCAACAGGTAGTAAATCATTTCTGTTTTTACATGCGTCCGATAAAAAATTTCTGAAGGAAACCGAACCTGAACTAGCATTTACGGCAAGTTTTCTGTTCGTTTAAACAGCGGCGGCTGAAGAATCTTTTACCGCCACCAATTGAGAATGAACGGCAAGCCGTTTCGTCGTCCCGGCTGGCCCGTAACAGGTCGACAACGTCAGATATTGATCCAGCGGCGTGATCAGATGGTTGTCAATAGATTTGACTTGATTCTTCTCGCGGATGTGCTTTACGAAGGATTCTCGCCAAGGCAACTGAGTGCCGTTCCCGACGTAGAGCATGTCGTCTTCATCCGTGGCGTAGATCGATACGATTTTGAACACCATCTGCTGGGAAGGCGTTGTCAACTGAATAATCCCAGCGTCCGGCTTCTCTTCAAGAATGGTCAGCAACCCCTTCAAACTGCCGAACATTCTTTTGTTGCTTAGGTTGTGGCCGTACAGAACGGTATTCGTACCGAGATTTCTCATGTTACTTGATGCGGAAGCAAATACCCAACCCAAAGAACTTGGCCCCTTGTCAAAATCGTGGTTAAGATAAAACTCATTATCCGTTGTCTGCACGATTGGCATATCAATGCCAACTAAACCGATTCTGAGCCATCCAACGGTTTCCTCATTTTGTTTCAACAATTTTTCGAAATTGACCGGCAGGAAGGGTTGGGCATTTAACCCCCCAACGGGGACGATATTTACCGATTGTGCGGATACCGGCATTAGCGATACGGTATTCTGCTGAACTTCCTCAAGGATTTGGTTAGTTTCTTTTGCATCCGAATGCCATGATGCTAAGGCGTAGGAGAAATGCCCCAGAAGAACCAAGGAACTTGACATTACACCGTAGAAAATGAATTTACGAATCGTCGGCTTAACCAATGACTGCACCTCCGGTTTCAAACTGATAAAATTTTCAGCTGTTCTATTGCGAGATTGCGGTTGTGTCCTCTTCTTTTGCAAAGGGACTCTTTTCTTCAAGAGATGTCCAAGCTTCCCAAGCTTCCACGAAATTCTGATACTCCCCTTGAAGAAGCCGGTATAAAACCTGTCGCTCCATCACATGCGCGTTATCGGTAGATTGCAAAATATAGAGAAGATGAGCCAAACGCTTCTGATCAACTTCTGCGAAGCACTCCTTGAAATAAGCAATAGAGAAAAAGAATAGCAACCGCATTTCCATTCGAAATTCGCTTAAATCTCGAAACCCCATGTTGCTAGGCTTCGGGAGCCACTTACTCAAATCGCCAACAAACATGCTCTGATTGCCAGTCGGATTGATTCCAATACGGAACTGCAACATGGCGGCGTCCAATGCATCCTGAGTTTGCGCTTGTTCGATCAGGCGAATTGTGTCCCTGCCGATACGTTTTTCCAAACATTTTCCGGCATAGGAGACAGTAGACTCAATGTTGTTCAACGGACACTTAAAATGCTCCGCTGTCAACTTATAGTTATAGTTATTGTTGAAAAAGAAACGGATCTTGTTCTTGACTGACTTATGAGTCAGGAAATTCTGAGTGCTCGTATACTCAGCAATTTCCATCAACGCAGCGTATCGACGTTCCTCTAACCGTTTCGCTTCTCCGTCAACAAGCGGATTCGACTGCAATTTCCTTCTGACGTTATAAATTGCTTCATGAAGCTGCTTGAAGATGATCTTTGCCATTTTTCTGATTCACCCCCGAGGACACTGATCTGCTTAGGTAACAACCAAAGTCACAGGAAAACAACCAGAACGAGAATTCGTTCATTTACTTAGAAATTCCAACCGGCGAAAACTGGGAAATGGATTTTACATTTGACTTCCCCCTCTCCAAAAACCCAGAGTTGACAGCCCTTTGACGCCAGAAGAAATGAATAATAAAACGTAGCCGACCTCTTTTTCTCAGTCGTGCATTCAAGTTAGAGTAGATCGGGGTCGAGCATTTATTGTTCCTGCTCCAGAAGTTCATAAAAAAGTGCTGTCCGCACCCCGATAAAGGCGAGATGCGAACAGCACTGTTAAAGAAGGAACCTTATCTGATAAATACCTACTGCTTTGGGGCAGAAAAGACGGAAGTCCAATTGAATTGACATAAATAGAAAAGATTTTTACCCCAGATGACGAGCAGGGAAATCTCACTGCTGACCGATTTCGTGGCTCACGCAATTGTAATAAGAATTATCCGGGATATCAGTGATTTTTCGATGCCCCAACCGTTCCATAGCCGGAATCATCGTCTGCATATGATTACCGCATTTTAGCGTTTGCTAAAAGAATGAAGAACTGTTCTAAGCGACTGATCTCATTTTATAAAATACTGTCCAACGTTTATAAGATGCTGATCTTCATTTATAAATGACTAACCAACTTTTATAAAACGCTAACCGACAGTTATAACGGTCTCGGCCAGATTTATAAAGAAGTATCGGGGGAAGGTAAAGGAATGGATGATGGAAAAGAGGGCCGGTTTGCATTACGTATCTACCAAAAGGGAATAAAACAACATAAATCGAACAGCGTTATAAAGAGAAAATGCCTCACCGCTCTAAGCCTGCGCCCAAAATGATGCAGAACTATAGATGGCAAGGCGATTATGAGAAAATTCAACCGATTTCAACCCTGTGTACTGCGGGTGCTTCATATCAATACACCCGCCGAATAGGTGGTAAGTATTCGAATAAGTTCAATCGCTCCAGTAACTCATCATTCTCAATAATAATGAGTAGAAGCGTTTTGAAGTCGTTCTCTTGCATCCAAGTAGAAACGCGATGACTAAGAGAAGTCATTTTTCCGCCCTTATACAAGTACTTAACATCGCTCCACGCTTCAAAGTCATTATATTTTTCAAACAGCTTCACCAGTTTCTTTACACCCCACGGTTTACCACTTAAAGCGCTGGACATCACAACGTGCAGAGCAATTGACTTTTCATCTGCCAGAAAATCAGAAACGAGTCTATATATCTCGCAGATGACTTCAAAGTCTTCAAGGATAGACGAGGATTCCGATGAATCAGAACTTCTCAACATATGAAGTGACTTACCAAAAAAGCGATCCGGATAGCGTTTTGCTTCGTCTTCATCCAACATTGCAACTTCACTTCTAATTTTGCAGTAAAACGTATTCCTGTCGCACACTGCGGCAAAAGCCTCAATATCATTCGCTCTGCCTTTGTTCGACTTACCGTCGATTGGCCGAAGGCAGAAGTCTGTTAGCCATTCTCGAGCTTTTGCACTTGTAAGCGGTCGTACAATGACTGGGTATATCTCCCGTATGATCTCGATGTCGGTAAACGTCTTATTAAGGCTGAAGGTTAGCATATGCTTTCCCTCCAGCAGTCTCACTCCATTTCTTCCAAAACAACTCGACGTAATTAAACCCATTTTTATACTTTGGCCTAATAAACATTTTGTGATGATCATGATTGCCCTTTTGGGTGGCAATATTAATATTGCCTATCCCATTATTCTCTTTCTCGCCGTCGATGTGATTAGGGACGATAGGCCGACCGCTTCCAAGCGCAGAAAGAGCAAGTGATCCATAACCAAGCATTGCAATGATTTGATGGACTCTGGGAATAAAGTGGCCTCCCTCTTTACATTTAAAAAGGAGACTCTTGCGCCCTCCCGAACGCTTATAGCTGTTTAGTAAAAATTCACCCTTTTCCGGGTAGAATACGCCGTTTTCATACACTACACGATGTTCACCTGTTCTTTTGCGAATCAGAATGATTCTGTTCTCCTTGTACAAGCTCTCGTACATGTCGGCATTATAACGATATATTTCACCTTTATTAATTTCAACAAACAGAACATAGTTTTGAAAGATCATACGAACTACTCCTGGAAAAACAACACGTTTCGAATTGTTGAGCATGATCATATACTGTTGCTTTTTTGACAGCCCCTCTTGAAAGGGGATAATGGTGTCAATGGGAACTCTATCCTTCAGATCAGCCACTACTTCATATTCAGCAGACATTTAAGCTCCTCCTCACTTTTCTCTTGACTTTTTCTCTGTTTTTACGACTCGAAGATTCGAATCAACTCTCTAAGGCGATTCCGATGGATCGATAATCTCGCTGCGGCTTCGGTTGAATTGTAAGCACCGCTTTTATACTCGGTGTACACTTTGTAAAAGTCTGGCGGGAACGTTTGAATAGGTCGCCCAATCTTTTTCTGCCGAAGGGTAGTCAAACGTTCCTTTTCCTCAATAAATTCCTTAATGGCCAATAGTGTCTCGAACCCCTCATCAGAGATGACGCGCTGATTGTTGGACTCGAGAAGAACCAGTTCTACTTGAAATTCCCGGATTGTGCTTAAAAAATGACGTAATTCGGACACGGTATCAGCAACCTCTCTGAGATTACGAATTACCAAAGTGTCCGAATGATTGAGCTTGTCTAACGTCTCTTTAAGAGCGTTGCCGCCAGACTCCCCCAATTCATTAACAAGATCGATGAACAACTTTTCTGCATGAGAAACAACCTTAAACTCTTCGATATCTTGCTTGCGCCGACACCGAATGTACCCCAATCGTGCCATAACCGTTTTCTCCCCTCGTTGTTACATCCTGACCGTGTACCTAGCTTGCTTGCGAAGATTAAACTTCACATTGCCAATGCAGATATGCCATTCCCTGTCATACTCAATTCGGAATCGTATAAATGTGTTTGTGATAAAAATGCTGATACTGTCACCACAGTGAAGCGGGTAGTCCGAACCGTCGCCCAAATCAACAATCCAACGGTCAAGACCTGCATCATAACTCATAGAATTACCCATCGTAAGCATTCACCACCTCTCAGGGAGAATCGATCAACTTGCAAACTTGGACGCAATCACGCAGAACACCAGAACAATACCCATTGCAAAAGCAATTGATCTGCTGATCTGTCTAACGACAGTAGGTAATGATTCGTTCGTTGCGACCTCCAAACAAGTAATTCCGCAGGTAAAACTGAACAGAATAAGCGCAAACAGGAACAGATACAGCATTGCGATCAACTCCTCCATCTTTTCTCTTTTTAGAAAAACCTTTATTTTACTTTTTTACCAATAAAACTTTAACGGTTGTGTTTTGTTATAGCATGGGTTGCCCGTCAAAGCAACTAGTTTTTAGGCAACAATAAAAAGTTTTTACCCCCGCAGACCGACCGCCAAAAGCAACCGACAACGTGACAGCCGGAAAGCCACCTGTCAGACGAGGAGAGGGGGAGGGTAAGGGTTGAAGACCAGCCGAGGGGAGAGAACGCCCGTTCGGGCAAACGTAGAGGGCGTGACGAGAGAAGGGGACTAGGGCAGAAAACCCGGAGGGGTTAGAAAAGGCATAGGATAATAAAAATCCGAGCTACGGGAAGCGAACCCCGCTCGAATATCGTCAGGATTCGCTTAACTCATGATTTTTGAGGATGTGTACTTTTAGGAAAGATCGTGATGCTGCATTACGACATGGTTCGACAAACCAACACGGGGATTCAAGCGAAATCAAGCCGAAAAGTGTGTCTATACGTTAGGGTTGTGACAACATGCTGTCAGTAAGGCCGGTTTAAAGTAAGACGAGTGTTCTTGTGTGCATGTATCCCTGACTGAATTACGCGTACTCCGAGTTTAGTGTGATCAAGAAACATCAATCCAATTTCAAGGCAAGGAACCCCAAATCGGCTGGAATAAACCGATTCGGGGCGGTTGTTACTTTACGATTTATCGTGACTGGGGAGACTGGGTAGAGCGGGTTAATAACCTACTAAAGCGTATGGATGTACCTCCAACGACTATGAAGCAAGAAATCAGGTACAATAAAGTTTGTCCAAATATACTCCACTTGAACTTCTCCTTTCGATGATGAACTACTCTTGGGAATCGGACCTAAACTTGTCTTGTGCCAACGTGGTTTCATTAAAAAGTCGTAAATTTCATTATCTGTACCGCAAAGTATTATTTTCATATCAACTTCGTTAATCAGTCGAAGCATTTTTTCCTGTTCGGAGTCAGGAAATGGACTTTCATAGCAGTCTGCACCGACATAAGGAGGGTCGAGCAGAGTTAGAAAATCACTCCGATGACCAAATTTTCTAATGAAAAAATCATAGCTGCCACACTTTATGGTGATTCCTTGCAAAAAAGGTACAAATTCCAAGTAGCGCATCAGACTTCGATATGAGATTCCTTGCCTTGCATTTTCTTTGCAAAATGTTTGGCGATCTGCCGCCCTGCTAAATTCGGCTATCAGAATTGTGAGTGCCGCTGACTCGATTGGAGGAGTGAAGTTACTAAGTCTACGTTCTCTAGCTTGATGAAAAGCCTCTTCGGTTTGTATTTCACTTTGCAACCAGAAAGCCATATCCAGAGTCGCTTTTGCTGCTGTCATTTCCGTAAAACTTGTCATCAGATTCACAATACCAATATCTACGTCGTTGTAGACAAACTTCGATAGCGGAGGGAAATATCGTAGTTGAGGAATAAAAATGTTGCCACCACCAAATAAGTCTAAGAACCCTGTAATATTGTCTCGGCGGATAATATACCTGAGAAACGAAATGAAAAAGGGGAGAAGGCGACTTTTGCCGCCAATCGTCGGTAGTTTCTTGAGTGGTTTTGAACTAGGCATCAATTTTAACCTCCGATTCGTCAATGTAAAATACATAAGCATGACCAGCCTTACCGTCTTTGAACGTAACAGTCTGTCTTGACTCGAATGAACCGCTATAAAAACACCTCGCTCTTGCAAGACCTCAAAAACCCCGTTCAGCTTCTTCGTATTGCTAATTCCAAGCAGATCACGCAAATAGCTGGGGACAAAAGCCACAGTCTTGCGTCCAAACTTTTTAATGGACTTCTCATCATCAAGCGTAACGCCATGACTGTTTTCATCATCAAAGTCGTTTGTTATTCTAGAAGGGAAAACTGTCGGGTTATTATTTACATGCTCAACAATCGCACGGTAAAACACGTCTGCTTCCTCTTCTCTTAACTTGCGATGTGTATTGGATGCGATAAAACGGTCATAATCAGGATCAGATGTAACATAATTACCTTGACGCTTAAGGTTGTCAATATAAGCGATAAACAACTGATCAAAGTAAGGACTATAACGCCCTTTGTTCATCAGCTCGTTCGTTAACTGTTTGTATCTCTTAGAGTCATGAAAGTCAGACGGTAAACAAAAAATTGGATCTGTTCCTCCCCATTTGCTGGTGAGTTTCGCCACGAACACTTCACCATAATCCGGGTGATTCACGCGTAAAAGTTTTACATCCCAATCTTCCTCAACAACAGCTTTCTCAGATTTACCAAATCCATTTGCCATTATTGTTTCTCCTCTCGCATCTTTTTGACTTGCGAGATTAAGTGCACTGCCTCAAACACTTAATACAGAAATAAAAATAAAAAGGCCAAAATCAGCCCTTTTTAGTCCTTCTCGAAAAATTTTTTTGCCTTCTCAACTATCCAATACAGCCTCATTTCCAATATCTTGTAAATGGGGTTCTGACTCCAGAAGCAGACATCATAAAAGCTAACGCAGGAAACCAACATATGTATACCATTTGACCAAGCAACCACCAATCTAAAGCATAAATAAAGCGCCATACAGGATGGCGCATAGTAATATACTCCTGATTCATTTCAGAAACCATTACAAGAACGAATATTGATTTGGACATTCTCTTTCAAAGAGTGTCGGTCACCGAATTGGCAACCGACACTCGAGCATTTCTTACTGCACCGCTCCGAACGAATCCAAAACACTCACGTTGGAGACGATGAAGTTCACGCCTTTTTCGGCAAATTCGCCGGTCGACGAATCGGCCTTCATATGAGCGTCATTACGATTAGCCAGCTTGAAGTCCATCGTGACGAACCCCTGCTTACCGATGCTGAAGAATTGAGACTTATCGGACGGGACTTGCAGACCCTCGATCTCGAGCGGCACTTTGTCCGTATACGTTACCAGCGGCAACGCAAACGTCGTGATGTACTCTCGAACGACGAGCTGCGTGGTGTCCTCCGAATACCAACCTTGTCCGACCTGAAGATCGTTTGTACCCCGCACCGCATTCCCCAGTGTGGTGACCAACGATTCGCTTAATGCTGCACCGCCATTTTTCTCGAAGTTGGCGAATACGTTATCGTCGCTGAGGATTTTCATGTTGACCAGAGCGGTCTTTAAATCGGGATTTATGCGATCAAGTTGACGAATACCATCCACCCCGACGAGTTTACCTCCGCGAATTTCGAGCGTATGGACGACCTGGGATGTGGAAGTCTCCGTAGCCGATACATTGGAAGTGACTGCGCCGAATTCCTTGCCCCCGATCTTTAATCTGCCATCGACCGTAAGAGGTATCGACCATTTGCCGTCGCCGCCCTTCGTACCGTATTGACTTAGGAACCCCTGATTGATCTCGTCCGTGTTATATGTGCCGGATGGATTCCATACTTTATTCAAGGCAGAACTGCTGATATCCAGCGCAAAGTTCCTGATCTTCAAGTCGCCATCGGATTTGCCGCTGACCGTTACCGCAGAGTCCTTATAGATGACCTGTTTGCCGTTCGCGCGTAGCGATGCCGCCAATTGTTTCGCGCCAGCTTCTGTTGCGGTTGATACCCCCGTGACCTCGGGGCTTACCTTGACGTTGTCGAACTGTACCATGCTGAAGCTGACCGGCTTGATCTCCCGCAACTTGTCTCCGGCTGCAAACGCCACGCTGGTATTGCCCGAAGTATCGGAGTAGGCGTACAACACTTCTGGATCAACATTGGAGGTTTTCTCGCTCTGCTTCGTCTGCCAGAACAAGCCATTCTCCGACTGCGATTGGGCGCTGAACGTTGGGAGCGTGCTATCGTCCTTCGGCACGTAACGCCTGAACATCACTTTAGTACGATAATCAGCAGTACGATACGACGGAGTAGCTTCCCCTGACCAGCGATATGGCGTACAGCCAAGCAAATTACAGGAGTAACGCGTTTCACTGTACGTATAGCGGTCTGCCGGACTTTTGATGCCATACTGGAACAAAGACTGCATATACATGGTCGTCCATTCCTCCACCGCGCCGATGCTTGCGGCAGTAATTCGACCATCAAACAGGTTAAAGTTGTTGACCCACGACGCCAACTTGATGTTCGACACCGAACTGTTATCCCGGATCGCCAGCAGGTCGCCAGCCAAGTTGAAGGAAGCCGAGGACGAATAAGGCGTTACCGATCTGATCGGTATATCATTCACCAGTTTCGCCTTGCTCATGGCCCATTTTACATTGCTCAAGTCGGGATCGATCAGTCGGAACATTGTGCTGCCAGAAGGCGACAGGCTGGGACTGATAAACGTCTGAATCGGCATGGAGAGAGCGAATCTCGCCGTGTTCACGCCTTTGTCCGCGATATTTCCCCAATATTGAGAAAGTCGCCATTGCGAAACCTCGAACCCCGATACGATAGGTTCGGGACTATCCTCGACCACTTTAACGAACAGCGTCAACTTCGCATTGGAATAGATGGGTTTGCCGTTTTCCTTGACGCCTTTATATTTGTTCTCCGTTGAAGATAACGGGTCGCCGTCACCGCCTAGATAGAAATGCAGTTTGTCAGGCTCAGGAGTGTCCCAACCCAATTCGATCTCCCAACTGTTAGACTCGGTAGACACCGGAATCGATACTGTCCCGTCTTTACCCGTAGCACGTTTGGTCATCTCCGATTTGTTAATGTTCTCGTTATCTTTTTTGTCGATTAACGAGAAACGGGCTTTGGTATCGGGAACCAGATCGTAGGTTTTCCCTTCGTGCTCGACCGCCATGCTGCCTCGGATCACTTGTTCCTCCGCGTTTTTCGCAATATCCCACAAATAACGTTTGCTGTCTTCCGTCCAGCCTTTCACCGGCTCGGTAAAGGTAACGCCTGTCGGAGTGCCGTTGCGGTCAACGACTTCGACGTTCAACTCGGCGTCAATGGCTGGTTGGTTGTTCATTTCTTTCCCACTGCCATATCCCCAAGGCTGGAACCCCCATCCGCCGAACGGGTTGACCTTGTATTCAGCGGATACCGGGACGCTCTCGCTGGAAGGCTGCAACGTTTTGGCGTAATAATCCCGTGCATAGGAACGGAACGTGAACGGGAGATTCCCGTTTTCCTTGTACGGAGAACGATCCGCATCCGCGGCGGATGATGCACCCCCGAGGGCGACTGCTTCGGCTTGACGCAATGCAGACAAACTTTGAACCGTACTGTCATTAGGCCGGGCCGTCTGGCGAACCCACAAGTACCAATCGACCGCATTTTGCATCGGCATGAACGCATATTCCCGATCCAATGCGCTGCGACCGTCCCGAACACTGATTCCAACAACCGTTTGCAAGCTGAGAATCACTTTGTTTTGGTTAAAGGCTTCTTGCATACGCGATTCAAAATCGTCGTATGCCTGGCCCGACAGAATACCGCGCTCTTTGATTAAGTCCAGATATCCCTTGAACATTAGGCTGGCCGCAATCTGAGAGTCCATTTTATCCTCGTCGCTCAAGCCGGAGTTGTTCTGGTCGGCTACATAATCCGTCAGCAATTTACGGAATGTTTCACCTGCCACTTGCTCCGTTCCTGTGCCGGACATGGAACGATTCGGATTGCCGGGAGCCATCTGATACAATGCTCTTTCAACAAGCTTCACAAAGAAGTTATCGGAACCCACAATCGTCGAGTTCTCGTGATTGGCATAAGGCAACGTGCGTTTCAACAGATCTTCTCGAGAACCCCCCGGAGCACTGTCAGGATACAATAGATTGTCGCCGTACAACGTTTTTACCCTGCTGCTAGAGCCGCTGCGTTCAAACGTCACTAACCCTGAACCCGGCTTGGTGAACAAATCATGCGAAGTCTTGTTCGGGGCCATGTAGAACATCATCGAGTCGTTATTGAAGTTGAATCCGTTCTGCATATCCGATTCAGTTGCGTCTGCCGACAACACCTGATCATCATCGATCAGGAAACCAACTTGTAAAACCGCCACCGAATCGGAAGTTTGGAACGTTCCGGCTGGTGTCGAAGAATAACTGCCGCCTGTCGCCGGGGGAGTGCCGCCTACATTGGCTTCGCTCGAAGCTGCCTGAACCCCCGAAGGAGCGACGAATGAAAAAGTCGATGTTACCAATGCCAGCACTAGAATAATACTCAGGCTGGAACGGGTAAGTGCAGAATTTGTACGTTTCCTTTTATATAGAAGGAACGATACTCCGCCAGCGAACACGAATGCACAAAGGAAGAACGCCAACCAAAGATACGGTAGCGCATCTCCCGTTTTTGGACTCGACGCTCCGGCTCCGGTTGCGATACCGGCTCCCAATACCACTTTGGTAATGGGGGAACCTGCATCGATAGCGGCGGTCATGATTTCGCCCGTATCGTTGTCCTTGATCATAAATGACTCGCCTGGCGTTACGGCGAATGTTTCCGATTTATGGCCTCGGTAGGATTTATCCGCCACCGCCGCGACATTCATGATCGAGAAGTTGTAGTCGTTGCCGCCTTTGCTGATCTCCAGTTGATGCTTCGGTGTTAGGTCGATACTGAAGTTGGCCTTACCCCCTGAAACGACTAAGGTATCGGAATTGGCCTTCGCCGCGGCGTATTTGCTATCGACCGTTACCTTGTAAGTGCCATCGGTCACGCCTTCAATGGTCTTGCTGTTCAGGTTCAGCGGATAAATGCTCGATACCCCATCGGAGGAAGTGAGGGTGACATCAACCCCTGACCATGCTTGGCTTATATCAACGTTACGCTTCGTCGAAAGATAGACACTAATCGAACCCGATTTTGCAATCGGCTGTTCAAAGACGACAGGGAACACGACTGTGCTGGCCGATGTGCCGGAAAGGATAGATGCGGGCAAACTGATTTCGGCCTTTCCGTTTGCTCCATCTTTGACGGTTCTTCCGGCAGACGAGACGAGGAACTTCCAAGTGAGCTTGTCCTTGTCGATCCAGACCATGCCATTGGCATCGGAAGTAAAAGACAATGTGCCTTTGCCTTCCAGCAACTTGATCTCGACAGAAACATTTTTGAGCAAGGCGCTGGAAGTGTCCTTAAGGAGCAGTCCGACCAGCTTGGGGTTGGTCTGCATCGCCGCTCCGAACGGATGAAGCTTGGTTCCCGTCAAATCACGAATGGTTCGCTCTTCTTGATTGCCTTCTGAATAATCGAACGTGCGAATAGTGAAAGGAAAGTGGGTGCCAACCTTCACATTGAAATCATGTCGCATCACACTGCCATCCGCTTCGGGGACATCATCGCTGAAAGTCAGCGTTTCGATTACCCCGTCAGCTTTCCCGAGAACCAGCGCCAGACGATCTCCGAGTCGATAGCCCGGATGATTAAAGACGAGCCGATAGCGGTTCGTTTTGTGGTCGAAGTTCTGGCTGTTGCCTGTGGCTGTACTGATGAGCTTATTATCCTGAGCCGACCACAATTCAAACGAAAATTCCGGGATGTAATCCGAACCCCATCCCGCAGGTGCGAACACATCGACATACAGACCGTCTGTTACGGAGCGGTCGGAGCGGTCGACTGCGACCGGAGCGGACGTTGTGGGCGATGTGGTCTCTGTGGTGGCAGTGGGAAGACTGGGTAGACCGGATAGGGACTCTGAACCCCCGGCTCCACTAGCCGCTACAACTTGCGAATCGACCGAACCGTTACCGGCTGTCGATTCCGCGGCGAATACGGATGTGGCGAACAACGAGAAAAGTAAGACCGTTGCTGCCAGACTGCTGATGAATCTTTGCATTCTGCTTTCCTCCTGTAAACTTTGGTTTGCACCTGTAATGTTTGGCTTCGTCGGTGCTTGATGAAAGTACATTCGCTCCGAATTCCACTGCATTCTCGAAAAAATATCTTAGTAAATAATCCCGAATATTCACAGGTGTACCCACAGTTTGTTTGCACGAATAAAAAGAGCGATACCGCACAGGTATCACTCTGGTTGTGAAACGAGATATTCAGTCCAAGCCGTATTTCCATCACTAAACGGCTTGGTTAATGTTTAAGGGTGATCTTGGAGCCATCGGTTGGCTGAACGTAAATGAAGAAGTCTTTTTCCCACTGATCGAAATTTGGCAGTCTCTGCAGACTAGTCAAGTTGTACCATTTGCCGTTTATCATGATTGCGGACTCCGCATGTCCTTCCGGGCCGTAGATCATTGTATTGTACCCCAAGACATCGAATACAGCGGAATCGACTTGTGAAATGGATTCGCATCCACGATTCAACTCGATCAGCGCTTGGTAGGCTGAAAACGGTGCTTCGCCAATATCTTTTGCCTTCCCCACCAGTTGTGTGGAAAGAATCCGTGCTTTGATGATTTTTACAATCTCTTCTTTGCTCACGCCGTCTGCCATCAGTTCTCCATAAAGCTGTTCGGCATAATATAACCCCTTATTTCGCTCCGAACGATCACTTTTGTCACCAGACCACCGCGCACCATTCATGTACTCGGTCAGATACTGTTCCTCTTGCGAAATGTCGACTTTATCCAATCCTGCAACGGCTTTATCGACGATCTTCATGACCGTATCATATTGCGACTGATTTAAGCTGCCGTAATCATGTCGACCGTAACGAACGGTACGTTTCTCGAAATTGCGGTACTCAATGAATTTTCCATCCATGTCGACGATTCGTATTTGTTCAGCAGGTAAGATCGTACCTGTCGTAACCGGCTCTTGGACAGTGCCGGTATTTTCAGAACCCCGGACAGCACTTTCGATAAAAACTGTATACGTTGCGCCATCCCACCTGACCGTTCCGCCTAATGATTCACTCACGAAACGGAGCGGTACCATCGTGCTGCCGTTTACCTTCTGTGACGGAATGGCCAATTTTACAGTTTTTCCGTTTACTGTGGCTTCGCTCTGGCCGACCGTAAGTCTGATCGTCGTACTTCCTTTTGTAGCGGTGACGGTCTCGGTTGCGCCGTTCCAATCGACATTAGCACCTAATGTCTCGAATATGCCCCGAAGCGGAACAAGTACACTTCCATTCATCATGATCGGCGGCTGCGGGTAGTTCTGCACCACATTATCGATCACGACAACGGGATCTTTCTTTTGGACAGATGCGATCATGACTTTGCTTTTCCCGGAAGGGGCAGTTGAAGTCCCGTCCAATCGGTCTTTGATCCGGTTTATTTGCGACACGATGGTGTTGCTCTGCCCTCGAAGCGTAGACAACCCGTCGCCGCCTTGGATAGTTACAACGATTTTTGTGTTCGTAAGGGCTGTTCGCAAACTTTCTCCCTGAAAAGCAAAGCCTCCGTCCATCTTCTCTTCGATGGCCGACAAACTATCGATCACCTGAGTCACAGTTTCAATGCTCCAGCCGCTTTCTTTCAGGGCGGCAACCGCTTTGTTCAGGTTGGAAACATAGGTGTCTTCATCGTAAACATACGTCTCGTATCCGCTGGAGATGGTTTGCTGTTGCGCGGTGGTGATTGGAGAAGATAAGGAAGGGGAGGAAGGAGCCGCAAGTGCAGAACCCCCTCCGAGGACTAACTGGCCGACTAGTGCGGTAGTCATGAGAACCCCATTTACGACAAGTGCGAACGCCCGCTTGGCTGGCTTGCTGCGCGTATAGACTGAGTTCATCTGAACCTTGACATGACCGAGTGTTTGCTTTGCTGGCTTCTTGTTCATCGGAATTGACCTCCTTTGCGAATTGGCTTTCCAGACCACTTGTTGTATTCGCACTCTGTTCGTAGGTCAACAAAGATATTTCTGCCTTCAAAACAATTTCAGCATTGATCGGCTACATGAAATTTAGACTTCCGACAGGCAGTTCATGCCCATGCACCGAGTTCCTTTAATTGCTCGATCTTCCGCCGATGCCAATCGACTTCCAAAACATCTGATCGATCAAACCCAAACTCTGTCTGCGTGTAATAAAACAACGGCTGTGAGAATATCAAGACAGGTATTTCTCTTCCGCCAACACTTTCACGAATTGTTCGAATCACCTGCAATTCAATAGTGTCGGAAGGGAAACAGACAACATTATTCAACAACTTTTTGGGCTTTATCAGATCGTCGCCTTGGAAATGGAATTCCCTAATCGACGTTAACGTAAGGCGGTCTCCATCTAGTTTCCAACGAAATGTATGAAAGGAATCGTACTCTGCCGCGCTAAACCAAAAGTAATAACCACTGAAGTCTGCCATTAAGCTAATGGCATCATCTTCCCATGCGATATGATAGAGTGAACCACCTGTCCAATAGCCGACTATCCCTGGCATTCAATTAACCTCGCTTTCTTCTAGGCTTATACGAGGTCACATCATGTCGCTGAACAGGCAATTGATGTATAACAGAATAGTCGCTGATCGGATTATGTCCCACATACAATTTACTCAAGTTGATGAGATGCACCAATGGCGAAATATCTTCAATCTGGTTATGTCTCACATCCAAATAGTCCAAGTGCCAACGATCCCTGGCAATGAACGATAAGTGACTCAGCCGATTGTATCTGAGCGTTAAAGAATAGAGTGGCAGATCCAAAACCGAACTGAAGTCCGATATTTGATTGTGAGACAAGTCCAACTCAGCAAGCCATTTTAAGTCTGCTAGTGGGGTGATATCCTGAATACCACAATGCTCCAGTCGGACAAACTCGAGCTTGTGGCTCCATAAGAAAGGATCATCTGATAGGGAAGCGAGTTCCTCTTGTTTTATTGACAATTCTCGAAAAATCTCTAAGTCGTGAAGTGAAGCTCTTTTAATAAACAGGGAGCGCAAATTTATTAGCTCCGATAGAAATGACCAATCCTTATTGCGGGTGCCAACAACATGCAATTCATTGAGTTCCTTGAAATTGCTGAGGAAAGTAAGGTCGGTTGTCTTTGCATACAGATACAACGCCTTCAAGCGATTGAAATGTTTCAAATCCGCTTCCCACATCCTGTTAACCGAAGCCCGAACATTGAACCTTATGCTCGGTTTGAATACTTGAAACCCCGACCCCACAATTGCCCGTGGAACTTGCTCATGTTCCTCCGCTGCCGAGTAGATCAACAATCCTCGCAACTGAGCGATGTCTTTAGACGTTAGAGGTTCATCCGTAACCTCCAACTCATGCCGTACCGCATTTTCAAAACCTTTGTCCTGAAACTCGATAATCTCCATATTAATCCTCCTGACTTTATCCTTTTACCGCATTAAACAATCGGTGTAATATGTTACCTCTTTTATGAGTAATTGGGAAGATCATCTAATAGGGGTTTGAAAATAATTCTGAAGAAGAGACACTTAGGGGTGAGTAGTAGAGCGTAGCATTGGAAAATCTCTGAATTTCCGAGCGGGAGTCGATAATAACTTGATCTAAAAAGAAGAAGGTGCCAGATTTATGGCACCCTCCGTGATCACCGCTTTGACTTGTAAAATTCATGATATAACTTCATCAACGCACGTTTCTCGATGCGTGAAACATAAGACCGAGATATGCCTAACTCTTTTGCAATTTCGCGTTGCGTTCTTTCTTCACCGCCATTTTCTAATCCGAAGCGGGCAACAACAACTTCCTTTTCCCGCTCGTCGAGAATATCAAGATTCCGGTAAATCTTTGATTTTTCAATTTTTAGTTGCACTTTTTCAATAACATCATCAGGCTCTGTGCCGAGAATATCAATTAAAGAAATTTCGTTGCCTTCCTTATCCGTCCCAATGGGATCATGAAGGGAAACATCCTTTCGGGTCTTCTTTTTGGAACGCAAATGCATAAGAATTTCATTTTCTATACACCTTGCGGCGAAAGTCGCCAGTTTCGTTCCCTTATCAGGTGAGAAAGACTCAATGGCTTTAATAAGGCCAATTGTGCCTATGGATATGAGATCTTCCAAATCCTCATTTGTGTTATCGAACTTTTTAACCACATGGGCAACTAAACGTAGGTTATGCTCGATGAGAATATTTCGGGATGTTTGATTCCCCTCGGCAAGCAACTTTAAGTGTCTGGTTTCTTCCTCTTCTTGAAGAGGTTGTGGAAATGCGTTGTTTTTAACATAAGAAACCAATAGCGATAGCTCTTTTATGAATAAAGCAATTGTCGCAAAAAAACCTGTGATCATTTGGCCACCTCCACGCTGTTGTTATTTTACTTAGGAAAAAGCGGGGTGGTGACCAAAGCAAAATTTTTACCCCCACGAAAAGCTGATAGAACTAAGGGTGAAGCTTGATGATCGTATTACCTTTGCCCGACCGCACAAGCAAAACACGCTCAGAAAAGATGACTATTTTACGTTGGAGTTTGTTTATAACGTCTTGACGATATGGGCCACTAACCGCAAATTATGCTCAATTAGTAAATTACGAGAATGCGCGTTTCCTTCCTGCATCAATCTCAGATGCTTGATTTCCTCCTCTTCCGCAAGAGGCTGGGGGAAGGCGTTGTTCTTGACATAAGAGACAAGAAGCATCAGTTGCTTAATGAATAACCCGATAGCTGAGAACAGTCCAAGCACTTCTGTCACCCCTTCTGAAGAGTTAGTATCAGTGTATGTGGGCATGTGCCCATCAGTGCCTGTACCGGGTAAAAATACTAGCTCTCCAGAAAAACAAAGAAGCGAACCACCGGCACACACGATGTCAGGCGGTTCGCTACTTTTCATCAACTTTACAATATTTCCCTGATTACCTTGCATTTCTTCAGCGTAATCCTTATGACCTTTGCGCATGTTTTGCTTTTTTTGCGGCGCTTCTTCTTTAATAAAGGCTTTATTTTTCGGAGTCGTTTGAGATGAACGTTTCTCCGGCGTTTTTTGCTCTTCACTCGCTTTTTGATCCTTATCGTGCGCCCTTGAGGACCTCGAGGACCTCGAGGACCTTGCGGCCCTTGTGAGCCTTGCGGGCCTTGCGTGCCTTGCAGGCCTTGCGGTCCCTCCCCGCCCGGCAGCCCTTGTTCTCCCGCCGCCCCTTGAGGACCTGCAGGGCCCCGCGGTCCAGGCGGCCCTTGCCCGATATCGCCAAGCTTGACGACAAACGCAACCGATGAATCCAACGGGGACTGTTGAAATGCACCCGGCGTCAACGGAAAATTGTCCGAACCCGTGAATCCCGTCGCATAAGCATTGCCCGCCGCATCCACCGCAATCCCCTGTCCGCGATCATCGCTCCCTCCGCCAAGGTAGGAGGAGAACAGCAGCGTAGATCCCGTCAGACTGAACCGCGTCAAGAACGCGTCCGGCGTTTCTCCCGGCAAGTCCTCATTGTACGTATCCTGAAACGCACCCGGGGTTGTTGGAAAATCGGTGGAATTCGTCAATCCCGTAACGTTCGCATTCCCAAACGGGTCAACTGCAATCGCATTGCATTGATCGTCACCGTTGCCGCCCAAGAACGACGAGTAGACAAGAGCGGAGCCCGCCGCATTCAATTTGGTCACGAAGCCGGTCGAGGATGCGTCGATATTAGGTTCGAAGGAATCCGGAGTAGTCGGAAAATCGCTGGAGCCGGTCGCTCCACAAATATAAGCGTTTCCCGAGGCGTCTACATCGATTCCAAACGCCGTGTCGAAGGTGGCGCCCCCTAGAAAGGTGGAATAGATCAACCCTGTTCCCGTCGCGTTGAACTTGGTGACGAATGCGTCCCTCAAGCCATTGTAAGTCGTATCAAATGAACCTGGTATGATCGGCATGTCGACGGAATCCGTTTGTCCCGTGATATAAGCGTTACCGGCTGCATCAATCGCAATCCCTTGCCCGAACTCTTCGGCGCTTCCGCCGAAGTAAGTGCAATAGATCAAATCCGTGCCGGTCGGATTCAGCTTCGCCACAAAAGCGTCCTGCGTACCTCTCAGCATGCCTTGAAAAGCCCCTGGCGTCGCGGGAAGATCCGAAGATTCGGTAGAACCTACAATATAAGCATTGCCTGCGGCATCGACAACGATGTCCCTTGCACCCTCCACGCCGGAACCGCCGAAATAGGTGGAGTAAACGAGCGACGAGCCGGAAGGGTCCACTTTCGTCACGAACGCATCCGCTGCACCGGTCATACCGGCAAGCTCCGGTTGATATGCCCCGGGTGTCACCGGAAAATCGGTCGAAACCGTCAAGCCCGTGACATAAGCGCTGCCCGCTCCGTCTACGGCAATCCCAAATCCCTCATCGCCATTTGACCCGCCTAAATATGCACAATATACAAGGGCGGTTCCTTCCGGATTAAGCTTCGCTACAAATGCATCTTCCTCCCCCCCCTGGAAGTCCGTCTCGAACGACCCCGGCGTCGTCGGGAAGCTGTTCGACCGAGTAAACCCGGTCACATAGGCGCTGCCGGTCGAATCCACGGCTACCGCAAATCCTTGGGTATTCCCTCCCGCCCCTCCGAGATAGGTAGAATAGATCAGGATCGGGTCGATCACCACAGGCAGCATGGGGTCATATGGACCCGTCAGCTCAAATCCGACCTTCTTTCGCCCGCTCGCTTCGCTATGAATAACGAATCGGCAGTCGATAGGAATCCGGGCCCCATCACGTTCCTGATAAGCCTCGGGACGTGTATCCTTCAACGTGCCTAGAGGCGTATCGATCAAGAGGCTGCCGGCCTCATCCAAGCGGATATCCTCCGCTCCCTCATAACTGAACCCGATATGCTCGGCTGCAGCGCCGGGCTCCAGCACCACATCGTATTTCAGGCGGCCCTTCTCGCCTTGGAAAATCACATCGATGCCCGGCCATACACGGCGGTAACGGATCTCACGGTACATCGGCACATGACGAATCCATCGTTCCGGATCGCTGCCCTTTAGGTAGTGGATGTTCCCCTCCTCTTCCCCATCTCCTTCCGGCACGGGGTCCGGATTCCCATCAACGAAGCGCAACGCTACATTGCAGCCTTTGACACTGCCTTTGTTCCGATCCCGGGAAGCTGACGATTCATATAAGGTAAACAACACTTCCTCCGAGGCAAAAGCACATCGAAACCCGCTGCCGCTCGTGAAGTACAGCTGCCGGCTATCGATTTGCCCCCGGTTCCGGATGAAAGACACCGGCAATTGTCCAAAGCTGGTCAGCAGAGACTTCTTGGCTTCGTCTGCTGATTTCATTGCAACGACCAGAGTGATCACTCGCCTTTCAAGGATGTTGGTACACCTTATTCACTCTGTTCCAAGCAGGAGTAAACGAATATCTCCAGTCGCCAAAAATAGGCAAGAAACCGACCTCTCCGGTACCCGGAACGGTCGGTTTCTTCAAGAATCGTACTAGGCTCGCCTATTTAAAAAACCAGCGCACAATATACGAAGCAAGCGACAGAACGACGCTAATGACAATACAAGTGACAATCGGAAAATAAAATGTGAAACTTCCTTTCGAAATCTGAATATCGCCGGGCAAACGGCCAAGGCTGATAAATCGGCCCAGTAATGCCCAAATCAAGCCGATCACAATGAAGAGTACGCCGACTCCGATTAACAATTTGGGAATGGGATTCATCCGGGATCAACTCCTTGCCTGCAATCAGATAGCGGACTTGCAGCCGCCGCGGGACTTTAGGGCTTCAGCCGGAAGCGGGAATGCAATCTATAAACCGCTCCAGGGTCCCGTCAAAAGGAAATTCATTATTGCGGATTCTTCTCTGCAAGTCCGACAGCTCCTGCCTTGCCCGTTCGATCAATGGCTCGGGATAAGCATATGCGATGGCATGACGCTCAAATTCATCCTCATCGACGACTTTCCACTCCCCGTTCCTCTGAACGAGATCCAGATCCAAATCGATAAACGAAACTATGTCATCTTGAATCCGGGCGGGCATATTGATATTGCAATAATACTGCTTTATGCTCCCGCCTGCCACGTCGACGTCGGCACTGACCGTAAACCATAAGTCCGATGAGAAAAACTCAATCGTCCAATTTTCAACCGTAAACACCTTTTGCTTCGTGTAATGCTGCAATTGCCTTCCATACTCGCCCAACACGATTACATATGAATCCATTCTTTCTAACAGCTTCGTATTCCATTCATAATGAGGGCGATTTCCGTACTTCTGCGCTTGGATCGTAACCGTAGGTCTATTCATAACTCATCTCCGCAGTATTATAGAAACAGCTCGAGCTGCTTGACGTCTTCCAGTCTTTCCAGAGATGCCGGGTCATGGTCGCGGAAATAGGCATGGTTAATTTCCTTGTCCTTCGTCATGATAAGCTTGCTGCCGCTGGCCGCCTGGCGCAGCCTGCAGCTGAACACGACCGGGAAGTAATCCTTCAGAAATTTCCCTTCGGCATGGGCCGTCATGGCAATGATTTGGAAGCCGAGCTGCTCGGCGATGAAAAATACCGGACTTAGCACGTGGTCGCTGGACGCTTTGCCGAACGGATTGTCGAGAATGACGGTCCGGTGCCGCTTCATGTGGGCCTGGATATGCTGCCGTTTCTCCGCTACGTAGTTTAATAGCCCAAGGAACAAAGACATATTTTTGCTCCATTTCTCGCCGCCCGACCAGTTGTTCGACTGCTCCCACGAGAAGGATGCCTTCGTCACGTTGTTCTCGTTCGTCACCTTGCGGCACGACACCTTCATCGGCCGGTCCTGCAGAACGACCTGCAGCAGCTGCTTCGTATCCAGCCATTTTTCGATATCTTTGCGCACGGTCGTACCCAGCTCCTGGCCGCTATCGTCCTTATATTTGTCCTTATCGAGCTCGTCCAGCACCCATTCCAGATGGCGGCGCAAGAGGCTCTTCGCCTCCGGCTCCTCCCACTCGGGAATATGGAACGAGAAGATCGGCTTCCACTGCTCCTCAACCTTGACTCGCGTCTTGTTCGGAATATCGCGCAGCTCGGAGGCAATCAGCTTGAGGTGGCTGTGAACGTGCACGATGTACTGCTCCAGCTGCTGGTTGTGCGTGCGCATCGTCTCTTCCGCAATATGGTTCACCCGTTCGATCCGGCTGTGCATCGTTCGCTGGAACGCCGCGATATCCGCATACGTTTCCTTCTGCTCGACACCCTGCTCGGCCATCTCCCGCAGCTTGACGTCTTTAATGTGCTTGCGGCAGTAATCGATGAACGAGCTCCTCGCCCGTTTGGCCGATTTTTCTTCGCTCTGCATCGCTTCATGATCGGCCGAGAGCTTGCGGAGAGCTTTACGGACATGCTTCATCCGGTCATTGGAAACATCGCTCTTCTCCTCCGGCGTCAGCGTCCGAGCTGCGATCAGCGGATTCTCGAAGCCGTGCATCAGCTTGTGTGGAGTCAACTCCCGAATCGTCTCGTCGATGAGGGCGAGCTGCTCCTGCAGGCGCGCATACATCCGCGTTAGGCCCGCCTGCTCCTCCTGCAGCCGCTTATCCTCCGTCCTCACTTGGTCTTCGACTGCGGACAGCGCCTCGAAGAAGACGATCGGCTGCCGGCCTTCGTGTTCTTCCGCATACCGCTCCGTCATGAGCTTTACCCGCGCCGACTGCTCGCCGAACCCATCGCGGATTTTGCGGAATTCCGCCCGCTCCTTGACGAGCCGCTCCTCGAGCTCCTTCCGCTCCTTCAGCAGCCCGCTCAGCTGCTCTTCACCCGAAGCGGGGAACTCCAGCGCTTCATCCAGCATGAGCTCGCTATGCTCTTGCCGCAGCTTGTCCAGCTCTTTCTCGAGCTGCGCTTTATTCTCCTTTGCGGCCAGCCTGCTCTGCTCGAGCTGCTGGCGGCTCTGCGAGATACGGTTCAGCTTCAGATGCAGGTCGCGCCGTTCGAGCTTCAGCCAGTCCAGACTGTGCTCCGCAAACGCCGGTTCGGCGTCCCGCACTTCGGCATACAGCTCCTGGCTGAGCAAGCTAGCCTTCTCCACCTTTAGCTCCTGGAGACGCCGTTCATAAGCGGCCGCCGTGCTCATTGCATGCTCGGCGGCCCGCTTGCGGCTATCGATCTCGCTCTCCAGCGCCGCCGCCTGCTCCTGAAGCTGCTCGGCGGCAAAGCGCAGCGCCTGAATCTCCTTGCCATGCTCGAGATACTGGTGCCCCTTCTCGATCCGCTGCTGCAGCTGGACCATCTCTTCCTTCTGCTCGGCGATGAGCTTCCGATTATGCTCCAGCTCGCGTTCCGACTGACGGATCGCATTCCGGAATCCCTCGGCCTGTTCCTCCAGCTGACGCACGAGCTCGCGCTTCAGTCCCGCCTGCCTTTCCAGCTCCTGCACGGCATCAAGCGGATAGGCGGCAATGAAGCGGCGCAGAGCCCCCTCCATGTCGGAGGCCGCCTTCCATTCCCGTTCCTTCGCTTTGCGTGCCTCCCGCACCGCTTCGCCGCGCTCGTAGATCGCCCGCTTCCACTCGGCGAAACGCTGGGCATCCGCATTGTCGCGCCACAGCTTCGGCTCGACCCAAGCGGAGTCATCGGCGGATGCGGGCGTGTCCAGCTCGGCAAGCCGGGATGCCTCGCGCAGCGAAATGATTTGAATCGGCGCCTGCAGCTCCTCTTCATGCTGCCGCAGCTTGGCCGCTAGCCGGCCGACCTCCTCTTCCGACGTGATCAAGGTTGCCGCCCAGAACGGATGCACGGCGGAAGCCTGCCCCGCAAGTCCGGCGCTTTGCAAATACTGGATGCCGGACTCCAGCAGCGTGAACTGGTCTTTCCACTTCGCGAGCAGCCCGGCCACGTACGAATCGGCGAAGAACGCATCCATCCCCGCATAATCGTCGATATGGCGGAAAGCGAGCCGCTCCTTCTGCAGCTGCGCTTCCTTCTCCCGGCTTAGCTTCTCCACATCGTCGCCGAGCTCGCCCTCAATGGTGCCCAGCTTGTCATAGACGGAATTGCAGCTCCCCCACGCAGGCCGGTAAGCCGCCAGCTCCGCCAGCAGCGCTTGATGCGCAGCCTTGCACGCTTCCAGCTTCTTCTCCGTGTCCGCACGCTCAGCATACTCCGCCTTGAGACGCTCGCCCGCCTGCTCCAGCTCGGCGCCGTTCTCTTCCTTCGCTGCGGCAAGCTGGCTGTTCTTCTGGACAAGCGCCGCATTGCCGTCATCCAGCTGCCGATACCGCTCGATCCACACGGACATGCTGCCTTCGATCGTTTCGGTACCGGAAGTCCCCAGCACACTGCGGCGAATGCTTTCGCAATCCCGCTCCCGCGCCTCGATTGTCGAGGCATGGGAGGCGATGCGCCGGTTCGTTTCGTTCAGCTTGCCGGACAGCTCCCGAAGCGCGGCTTCTTCCTGCTGTAGCCGCTCCTTTTGAGCGTCCAGCTCCGGCTCAAGCCGCTCCTCCTCCGCCTGCCACTCCCGCTCGAGCGCCAGCAGCAAGCTGCGGATTTGGCCGCTGTTGCTCGCCCAAGCCGCCTCCAGCTCGCTCTCCTCCTGCGTGCTGCCGAGCCGCTCCAGCTCCTGCTGCACATACTTCAGCCGCTCGTCGGCCTGCTTCCACTGCCGCTTGTAATCGGCAAGCCGCAGTGAATAGTACTGCTGCCTCGCCGTCCTCTCCCGCGCCTCAGTGCGTTCCGCGTCTTCTTCGGCCCGCTTCAGCTTGGTCTCCAGCGCGTCCAGCTCCTGCCGCTGCCTCGCGATCAGCAGCGAATCGCGCTTCTGCGCATGCTGCTTCAGCTTGCGCTCGCACTCGTCCATCGCCGCTCGCAGCTCGGCCAGCTTCGCCGCTTCCTCTTCCTTCTGCTCGCCGGCCAGCAGCCAATACGCCTTCGCCTGCGCGCGGGAGGCTTCATAGGCCTGAAGCTTCTCGTCGAGCCTAGCGTATTCGCGGACGTAGCGGTCCAGCTCCGTCAAGATTTTCCGGTTCTCCTCGATCTTCTCTTTCAGTTCCTTATACTTGCGGAAGCTGTCCCGATGCGACTCGAACGTATCGGCGAATTCGCCGTGCGAATAGCCGGACATCGCGTCCTCCACGGTCGGAATGAGCAGACGGTCGAACAGCTGTCCCGTCGTCCGGCACTCATCGAAGAAGCTTTCCACGCCGCCCTCCGAGCTGTTGATCTTGGCGATCCGCTCCCATTCCGAAGCGATGATGTGATAGTCCTTCTCCAGCAGCAGCTTGTACTCCTTGATCGTTCCCGGCATTCTGGCGTTCACCCGCTTCTGCGCCATACCTTGATAGTAGTCGCAGATTTCGCCTTTGTCGGCGGCGCGCGGCTTGCCCCCGCTGATCTTCGCAAACGGGATGTGGTCGATCGAATCCGGGTCCAGCGCGGGGTAATCGTACATATAGCGGTAAGAATCGAGCCCGGTTGCCGTCAGAAACAAGCTAATGCAGGTGACGACATAGCGGCGCGGCCGCTCGTTCAGGATCCACTCGATCGCGATATGAGCGGGGCCATTTTCCAGACTGAGGGTGTCCTTCAGCTTCCGTCCGGCCAAATCGCCATGGGGCAGCACCGCCTGCATCGCCGTTTGAATGAACACGGTTTTGCCGCCGCCGTTCTCCAGCAGGATCGCCCCGTTATGCCCGTCGAACTGGAACAGCTCGTCGTTGTACCGCTTGTTGCCGCCTTCGTAGACGACGTTCGTGAACCGGATTTTAGATATCGCCGGCATCGCGGACCGCCTCCTCTTCGCCTTGATCGAATTGATAGAGGAACTCCAGTATGCCGCGGTTATACTCCAGCTCCATGAAATAGCGCTGCACAATCATTTTTGCCTTCTCGGTCAACGTAATTTCGTGATTGCCGATATCCGCCGCGAGCTCCTGAGCGATCAGGAAGCGGCGGACCGTATCCATAAAGCTGACCCGGCTGATCGTATTGCCGCTCTGCCGCGCCGCCGTTTCTTTAATATCGTCCATGCCCTCCCACCTCTCGATGAGGGACATCCAATTATAGGAAAATTCTTTCTCCATCGCCCGCAGCTCGGCTTCCGGATGGCGCCGGAGCATGGCGATCCTTTCGTTCACCAGCGCCGTCCATTCGTCAAGGCCGATAAAGCTGCGCGTCGGCTCCATCGTCTGGTAGCTGTCGTAGAACGAGCCGATCAGCACGATGATGCTGACATACATCAAATACAAGTCGGCGTTCAGGGCGTTCGCCCGCAAATATCCGCGCTTGATCGTCTCGTTGCTGACATGGAAGGGCGACAGCCGCGTCTCCGGAATCATGTACAGCCGGTCGCCGGCGATGATCGTCACGCATTCGACCTCCCGGGCGAACTGATCCGTCAGTCCCCGCACTTCGTCGTCCAGCATATACTCCTGCAGCTGTTCTTTGCCGACGGCGCCTTCGCGGGCCAGCAGCGTATAGAGGCGAAAAGCTTTCATCACTGTTGCGTTCTCATGCGCCATTCCCGAAGTCTCCCCATGACACTTCCATATTTTGAATCGTAAATCGGCCGTTTACGGCAATGTGGTCTTTTTGCTCAAGCACGACAAGCGTGCGATCCCCGAGCAGCGCATACATCTCCTCCAGACGGGTGCTCTGCCCTTCCCCGGTTTTCATGTCACTGTCTCCGGCCCGATGCGGGCTCCTCTGATGCAGGTAAATCCAGAAATCGTAAAAAGCCCGCTCCTCCAGCAGCTTGGCATATTCGCCGTCCCGGATCGCTTCGATATACTGCCGCAGATCGGCCGTGCCCCTCTCTTCCAGCAGCTTCACCAGCCGCTCCATCAACAGCATGTACAGCTTCTGCCGGACAGCCTGATAGCGAAGCTCCGTGCCGTCTTCGTCAATTTCCAGGAAATTATCGTCCCGCTCCCGTCCGTCCTCGTCCTCCTGGATGTTCTGCTCGGCCCATACGGACAGCAGCGACCATTGCTTCTTCTCTTCTATGGAAAGGAACGGCGCGAGCACCCCCTTCATACTTTCCAGAGGCAGCGGCGTGCTGAAGATCAGTGAGGCGATATCCTGGTCAAAATTAAACGAGTCCAGCCCCGTATAGTACAGCGACTCCTGAGCGGCGCCGAGCGCCTGCGTCTTCAGCGTCATGCTTTGCTGGAACAGCCCCGCATGCTCGCCGTGAACCTTCTCCAGCTCGTTCGAAATGCGCAAAATCAGCTCATACGGACGCTGGTCCGTCTGCCGGACCGTCTCCGCATGGACGCGGTCTTTCGTTTCCTTGACGAACTGGCGGAGTTCCTCGAACTCTTCATTTTCCAGCTGCAGCCGGACGTAAATATCCTCCAGCAACCCTTTGTAGCGCGCGAACGTTTCCTCCGATACGATGTTGCGCTTCAGCTCGTGCTCCAGCTTGAACATCCGCTCCTGCAGCGTCTCCACGTCCACCCGCATCTCGTTGATTTGCCGCAGCGCCCCTTCGAACTCGCCCTTCTCCAGCTGCTTGCGCAGCACGAGCTGGTGAATCGACAGCTGAAACTCCATATAAAATTCCTTCGTCGCAAAGATGAGCTCGAGCCCGTCATCGTCCAGTGTATAATACTGTGTGTTCGTGTGCAGATCGAAGGCATTCGCTTTCAAAATCGATATATACACTTGATCGGCCTGTCCCGTCTCCCAATTGAAAAACGAAAAATCCCGCTTCTTCCCCGTCGCCGGCCGAAACGTCTGGATCAGCCCCCGGGCCAAATCCTCGAACCCCGCATCGTCCAAATCGATGTAAATGCCGGCCACCTTCATTAGAAAGCGGGCTAAATCTTTCACGCCTGTCTTGTTGTTGCGAATCAGCTTTTGCTCGAAAAAATATTGCAGCGTGAGAAGACCCAGCTCCATCAGATCGATCGGTTGGTTTTGCCGGTCCGTCAGCCGCTTGCGCCTAAGCTCGAACAGAGGGTCGAACAGCGCAAGCTTGGACATTCGGTCCCGAAAGCCGGGAACGATATGGTTAATGTCTAAGAAGTCCATGCCGTGTGCCTCCAAATATCGCAAAGCTCTTGGGTTTGCAGGATTTCCATGCGCAGCCCTATGAATCTCGTTATGTATATGTTCCCGCAAATAGCTTCAACCATAAACGATACTCCCGTCAGCCGGCAAAATATATGACCATTATAGCAGAGATTCGCTGCGGGTTAAGTTGGGAAAATCGTGGAAGCCGTAACGTGAACGCCCGCGACAAACAGCCATACTGTTCGTCAGCATGGCTGTAAACTCGCAACAGTCAATTGCCGCTGCAAATCTTCCAATCGATCAGAAACCGGATGATTTTGCGAAAATGCCCCCCGCTCACCTGATGGCCGTTAAACGGATACATTTGGATTTGTTTAGGGGCGTTTACGCGGTTGTAGACGGCGAATACCGTTTCCGGCGGGCATACCGGATCTTTGAAGCCGACCGAGAAGAATACCGGCTTCGTTAGCCTGTCGCATAAATGGACCATATCGAAATAGCTGAGTGTCGACAGCACCGCGCCCAAGTGCTCGGGATGACGGGAAACGAAGTCCGCCGCTTCGGACAGCGAGCCGGTGGAGTGACTGATTCCGTAGTCCATATGGCACATATTCGGGATGTCCGCAATCGTCGCCGCGGGAATATCGCTCAAGGCCGATGCGATCAGGGCGAGCCCTCCGCCCTGGCTTACGCCGGCAGCGATAACCCTGGCCGGGTCGACCTCCGGCTGCTTGGCCGCCCACTCCAGCGCCTTGCAAGCATCGACCGCGATCGCCCGATAGTAGCTCTGCTCCGGGTCCAGCAAGCCTTGCGTAATCCAGCCTTTGGACATGCCGTAATGCTGAGGCAGAAGGTTGCCGGTTTCTCCGCCCTGTCCGCGCACGTCGACGGCGAACACGGCAAACCCCATCAGCAGCCAATCCGCGTACTGCTCCGGGATGTTCTTGCTGCCCGTATACCCGTGGAAAATGACCGTGCACGGCAGCCGCTCTTCTTGAACGAAGGCGGGCACGATGAACGTGCCGTGAATCGGCGTTTCGTCATACCCTTCATACACAACCTTGGAAATCTTCATGTATGGCGAGAGCGACTCGCTCTGTTCAACCTTGCTGCTCAGCGGCCTGCCGCGTGCCATAAGCAGCGTTCTCTCCCAATATTCATCCAAATCATCCGGTGCCGTACTTTCCGCTCTGTACAGCTGCAGCTCCGCAATACGTTTGTCGATCGCATTCATCGTATCATGATCCTCCGCCCTATACCGTTTACCATGTAACCGCTTCAGGAAAATCCGCCGTGCTCTCTATCATAACACCTATTCGGTCTGGCAGGAATAATCCGTATGTTGTTCCTTGCAGGATTACCGGCGCACACAATCGAACAACTATAGGTAACATTCATACTACCAAGAGGTGTTTGGAACATGTCCAAACCGACAATCGGCGTATTGACCCCTGCTACGGACGGGTTTTACTTCAACGGTATCCTGCAGGGCATCCATGAGCGCGCGCAAGAGCTCGGAGCCAACGTCATCGTCATTCGTACGTATGATTCCAATCATGTGAATGAATATCACCGGTATTTGGCTTTTGATCATATAGACGGTTGGATCGTCATCCTCAATGCCGTAGAACAAACTGCTTATCTGCGGCGTATGGAGCACATGGGAAAGCCGATCGTTTGCACGCCGTCGCCGAACGGCTTCGAGAACTCCACAACCTTCGGCATTGACAATGAACAAGGCGGGTACGAGGCAGCGAAACATTTAATCGAGCACGGCCATCGCGACATTGGAATGGTCTACAGCACTACCAATGCGGAAAGCGTGCTCCGCTACAATGGCTACCTGCGGGCCCTGGCTGAGCACGGACTGGCCAGCAAGCCGCATCACGTATTCGATTTGCCGAATCTTTGGGAGAAATATGGGGTCGAGGCCGGCAGATTGATTTTGAAGCGGGGGATCGACTTTTCTGCGATTGTCGTCAGTTCGGATGTGATTGCCGTCGGGATCGTGCAGACGCTGCAATCGGTCGGCATCCGTGTTCCCCATCAGTTAGCTTTAGTCAGCTTCGACAATACGGATTACGCCAAGCGGTTCTCCCTTACTTCCTTGGCCCAGCCCCTGTACGAACGCGGCAGGAGCATGCTTGAGCGCGTTTGGCGGCAGCTTCATACCGCAGACCGCCGGCATGAGACGATCATGGAACCGATGCACCTCGTTGTTCGCCAATCGTGCGGCTGCCATGTTGAGGAGCAGGAGCTTCAGCATGCCGCTCAATATTACAATAGTCTGGACATGGTTGAATTTTTGTCGAACGCCATTCAGCGTAATCATCGGATCGGCCGCAATTTGGTCGGCGGTGACGCCGCCAAGATCAAGAGCCTGTCCTGGCTTGCCGACACCAGCTTCACATGGGGCTGCATGGCGCGCTGGATGGAGAACCGTCAGCTCGTTATTGAAAGTGTGTACAGCACGAAGCCGACCGCCTTGCTCGAGAAGGGAGAGGTGTACCGCGAGGAAGCTTTTCCACCGCTTTCCCTCTATGACTTATTGAACGATCGTGAAGCGGTCGTCGTTCATTCCGTCAAGACCTTGGACCGGGATATCGGCTTCCTTGTGCTCATCGGCAACATTTTTAACCAGCAACAGAACGGCATGACCGGGACGCTGCTCCATTCCATGACCCATACGATCGACCTGTTCTCCTACGCATTGGAGAGAGAAGCGATGTACGAGGAAGCCAGAGACCGGGAGAACCGGCTGGAGATCGTTTCCTCCACAACGAACGACGGCATCTTCGATTGGAATTTAACGACAAATCTCATGCTATGGAACCGCAAAATCCATCATATTCTCGATCATGAAGGCTTAACGATGCAATTCGGCGATTTTGCCAAGCGGATTGCTGCTGACGATCTGGAACAGCTGCGCGTCGCGCTGGACGCACATTACGAGCAGCACATCCCGTTCCAGGCCGAGTTCCGCATGCTCAAGAATGAGAATGAAGTCATTTGGATTCGCGCCGCAGGCGAAGCGCTTCGGGACGCCGAAGGCGTACCGGTCCGCATGATCGGGTCAATCGTCGATATTACGGAAAGGAAGCGGGCCGAGGAGAAAATTCAGCAGATCGCTTATACCGACTTTTTGACGAGCTTACCTAACAGAAGGTACATCTACGAGCGAATCGCGGAAGAGGTTTCCCGCCGGGACGCCTCCTTTGCGGTGATCCTCCTCGACTTGGACCGGTTTAAGGTCATTAATGACAGTCTGGGCCATATGGTTGGGGACGAGCTGCTGCGGCACGTTGCCCAAATGCTGTCGGCCTCCGCCGACCCGCAGGACGTTGTGGCCCGATTAGGCGGGGATGAATTTATTATCGTATGCACCGGTTTAACCGAGCCGTCGCGTCCTCTCGAAACCGCGCGCAGCATTTTAACTAAATTGAGCCAGCCGATAACGATCGACGGGCAGCTCGTCTATGCGACGACCAGCATGGGCATCAGCTATTATCCGGAGCACGGGGACGACCGAGAGCAGCTGATCCAGCATGCCGATATAGCCATGTATCGGGCGAAGGAAGAAGGGAAAAACCGGTTCCAGGTGTATCACCCGGATATGCATACGAATTCCATGAACAAGCTGACCATGGAAAGCTGTCTGCGCGGCGCGCTCGATGCCGGCGAGTTTGAAGTGCATTATCAGCCGCAGCTTGATCTTCACACGGATACGGTCATGGGCTTCGAAGCTTTGCTGCGCTGGAACTCGCCGGTATTCGGGAAAGTTTCCCCGCTTGATTTCATTCCGCTCGCGGAGGAGACGCGGCTCATCTTTCCGATCACCGAGTGGGTTCTCTATCGAGCCTGCAATGACACAAAGCGGCTGCTGGAAGAAGGATTTCCGTCGCTTCTCGTTTCGGTCAATATTTCGGCGCTCCATCTTGCCGATTCCCGGCTGATTCATAGCATCCGCTCGATTTTGCGGCAAACCGGACTGCCGGCTCATCATCTCTGTCTGGAAATTACGGAACGGGCGGCCATCCAGCATCTCGAATCGACGGTCTGCCACTTGCATGAACTTCGTGAAATAGGCGTGAAAATTGCGCTCGATGACTTCGGGGTAGGCAATTCCTCTCTTTCCTTGATCAATACGCTGCCGCTCGACACGATCAAAATCGATCAAATGTTCGTGCGAAGCGTTTCGAAGAGCGAGATCAGCACCGCCATCTTCACGACGATTCTCGGCCTCGTTTCGGACTTGAATTTGGACAGCTGCGTGGAAGGGATCGAAATGCCGGAGCAGCTCGAGTTCGCGAAGACCCGGCGCTGCCGCTTTGCGCAAGGCTTCCACATCGGCAAACCGCTTCCTTATGAAGAGCTCAAATCATATTTGCGTAACCGAATGCCTTAAGCCTTGTCCCTTCCGCCCGCCGGCGGAGGGGATTTTCTCATGCGGGACGTCAACCCCGGCGCACCTCGGAAGGCGGTACATGGCGGCATTTCTTGAACACGCGGCTAAAATAATAAATATCCCGGTACCCTACGGCCAGCGCCACTTCGGAAACGGTCATCGGCGTGTTCCGCAGCAAATAGTCGGCCCTGCGAATCCGGATGTCGTTTACGTATTCGGCCACGCTCTTCTCCGTCAGCTGCTTGAACAGCCGGCTGAAGTGGAACCGGCTCAGCCCCGCCAGCTTCGCCAGCTCTTCTACCGTCAGCTCTTCCTCGGAGCGCTCCTCAATGAACGATAATACGGGTGTCAGCCGCTCCAGGAGGCGCATCCGGTTGCGATATTCTTTGGCCGTTTGCCCGGTTAACGGCTGGCTGCGAATCAACCGGGTCAGCATGCGGTAGAGCGACGCTTTGACGGCGAGCTCGTAGCCCGGCTCCTTCTCGCCCAGCTCCTTCACAATCGATAAATAGTCCTCTCGATAATCGTTCGCTTGAGCGATGAAATTCGGAAACAGCATCAAATTTTGCACGATCGGAAGCATATATTTGCTTTCAATCGCATCCATCGACTGGCTTTGCAGCACTGCAGGATCAAAAATGAGCACATAATAAAACAAATCCTCGGACAAACAAATACCGGCGTGAAGATCGTTCGCATTCATGAAGATCATATCGCCGGGACCGGCGGTCACCGGCACCCCGTTGCACTCGACAACAGCCCGTCCCGACACGAAATAGAGCAGCTCGATATGGCGGTGCCAATGGTTCGCAAACAGCGTGATCCCGTATTCGCTCGCTCGGCAAGGACCTACCTTGACGGGGAAGGCATGGTCGGGCATCGTCATCGGCTCCAGCAAAGCTGGCGGTTTCATGTCGTCCCTCCTGACCAATATCGCACAATAATACAAAGAAACAGCAAACGGTTTCATGGGATAAGGCGGATTATGACTATTATAATACAAGGGAAACCATCCGACATCCAGCATTTGGAGGAGATGCCCCCTTGAGCACCGTTCGTGTCGCCGTGATCGGCCTCGGTTCGATATCCGACAGCCATTTGACATCGTATCAACGGCATCCTGAGGCCCGCTTATACGCCGTATGTGACGTCAACGAAGAAAGGGCCAGGAAGAAAGCGGCCGAATTCGGCGCGGAAGCGATTTATACCGATTACCGCGCTCTGCTTGCCGACGAGCAGATCGACGCCGTCAGCATTTGCACGTGGAACAACCTCCACGCCGAGATCTGTATTGCGGCGCTGGAAGCAGGGAAGCATGTGCTCGTCGAGAAGCCGCTGTGCAAGACGGTCGAAGAGGCGCTGCGCATTCAGGAAGCCGTACACCGGACGGGGCGCCTGCTCCAGGTCGGGTTTGTCCGGCGCTATGACCGCAATGTGCAGATGCTCCGGGAGTTTGCGGCCGGCGGCGAGTTCGGCGATATTTATTATGCGAAGGCGTCGGCGATTCGCCGGCTGGGCAACCCTGGCGGATGGTTCGCGGACATCGAACGCTCCGGCGGCGGTCCGCTCATCGATATCGGCGTCCATATGATCGACTTGCTGTGGTACATGATGGGACGGCCGAAGCCCGTTACCGTGTCCGGCAATACGTACCGCAAGCTGGGCAACCGTGCGCATATCCGGCATTTAAGCTTCTATAAGGCTGCCGATTACGACGCGGCGCACAACACGGTGGAGGATATGGCGAACGCGCTGATCCGTTTCGACAACGGCGCTTCGCTGTCGGTGGACGTGAGCTTTACGCTGCACGCCAAGGAAGACAGCATCTCCACCAAGCTGTACGGCACGAAGGGCGGCATCGAGATCGATCCTAGCGTCACCATCGTAACGGAAAAATACAATACGATTCTGAATGTGACGCCGCAGGTGGATCGGACGGGATTTCATTTTGAATCGGCGTTTCAGCAGGAAATCGGACATTTCATCGAATGCATCCTGACGGGCAAGCAGCCGCTCAGCCCGGTCGAAGACGGCGTGGCGCTCATGAAGATGCTGTGCGGGATTTACGAATCGGCGGCGCTTGGAAAGGAGATTGCCCTATGAAGTTCGGGGTCAGTTCGTACAGCTTATATCCGGCGCTTCGGTCGAAGGAAATGACGATTATCGACGTTATCGATTATATTGCAGACATCGGCGGGGAGCATGTCGAGATCGTTCCGCTCGGCTTCAATCTCACGGAGCAGCCGGAGCTGATCGAAGCCATTCGCCGCCGGGCGGTTGAGGCCGGCATCGAACTTTCGAATTATGCGGTCGGCGGAAATTTCGCAGATCTCGATCCGGATGCCTTCGAGCAAGAGATCGAGCGCCTGCAGCGGGAGGTCGACATCGCCGCGGCTCTGGGCGTCAAGCTCATGCGGCACGATGTCGCCTCTTCGCCGGACATCTCCATTCGGCATTATAACGAGCAGCTGCCCAGGCTGGCGGAAGCGTGCCGCCGTATTGCCGATTACGCGGCGGAGTACGGGATCACGACAAGTGTGGAAAATCACGGGCTATTCGTTCAGGCGGCCGACCGCGTACAGGCGCTCATTCATCTGGTGGACCGGGACAACTTCAAGACGACGCTGGACGTCGGCAACTTCCTCTGCGTCGATGAAGACCCGGCAGCGGCGGTAAGCCGCAATATCGGTTACGCGTCGATGGTGCATATTAAGGATTTCTACGTAAGGCGGGGCGAACGCACCTTGAGCGAGGGCTGGTTCCGCAGCGCCCATGGCAGCTTCCTGCGCGGCGCGATCGTCGGTCACGGCGATATCGACCTGCCGCATGTACTCCGAATCATCAAGCAATCCGGTTACGACGGCTGCTTGTCTGTGGAGTTTGAAGGCATCGAGCCTTGCCGAAGCGGCGCCCGTATCGGCTTAGACCAATTGAAAGCGATGTGGAACGCGGTATGAACAATAAAATCGGAGTCATTGTCGACAGCTTTCGAGCCGGCGTACGGGAAGGGCTCGTTAAAGCCAGAGCGGTCGGAGCGGAAGGCGTGCAAATCTATGCGGTTTCGGGAGAGATGGATCCTGCAAACTTAACGGCTGCCGCGCGGAAAGAATGGCGCGACTATATCGGCTCGTTAGGGCTGGAAATTTCAGCGCTTGTCGGCGATCTTGGCGGACACGGCTTCCAGGACCGGTCAGAGAACGGCTGGAAGATCGAGAAATCCAAGCGCATTCTCGATCTGGCCGTTGACCTTGGCGCCCGGGTTGTCACGACGCATATCGGAATCGTTCCGGCGGATCCATCCGATGAAGTATATGCGGCGATGCATGAGGCTTGCCGGGAATTAAGCGAATACGCCATCGGCATGGGCGCTTATTTTGCGATCGAAACGGGACCGGAGACGGCTGCGCACCTGAAGAGCTTCCTGGACGGCATCGGCTCGAAAGGGATGTCGGTCAACTTCGATCCGGCTAACATGGTGATGGTTACCGGCGACGATCCGGTGCAGGGCGTGTATACGCTTCGCGACTATATCGTGCACACGCATGCGAAGGACGGCATCCGCTTGCGCGAGGTGGACCCGCGGCTCGTCTACGGCGCGCTCGGCTTCGATCCGCTCGATCACGCCAAGCTGGCCGATATGGCCGCCGAAGGCGACTCGTTCCGGGAAGTGCCTCTCGGCGAAGGCGCCGTCGATTGGGATCGTTACTTGCAGGCTCTGCAGGACATTGGCTACGAAGGCTATTTGACGATCGAGCGTGAGGTTGGCGAGAACCCGGAGGCGGATATCGCGCAGGCCGTACAGTTTCTGAAGCGATACCGGTAATTGATGGCAGGCTGCCTAACGCGCGAAAGCCGATGCGGCTTCATATCCGCATCGGCTTTCGTCCGTGTCGTCTCCTACAATTCAATGGCGTGGAAGCGGGACAGCATCGCCGCTGTGAGCAGTGCGGTTTTGCTGTGCTCGATCGTCTGACTGCCGTGCTGGATGCGGATGACGTTCGTCTCTACAGGAGTGATGACCGTTCCCCGCCATGTAGCCGGCTGCTTTGATGTCTTTACATACTTCAGTAAGCCATGAACTTCATCAAACACTTCATGATTTTTCAAGAGTCCATCCATTCGACGTCACTCTCCTCCATTATTAACCATTGCCCTTTGGAGAAAAGATTCGACACAAAATTACGAATTCCTTGTTTATTATATGTAAAATGACGTAATCATCGCGTAACGAAGCTTACTGCTGCCGGCGCAACTGTCATTGCACACAAAGGCTCCTTCCCGTATGTTCGCGGGAAGGAACCTATTCAACCGACATCCGACAAGACAAACGATTGCTGTACATGCTTGGCCGGCAGACGCGATTCCAGCCTACTCAGGAAAGGAACACCCTTGCGCATGAGCGAAAGCATGATGAAGCCGTACCGCTCATGCCGCGCCGGATTGCCGGAACGTCTCAATATATCCGCAAGCTCCTCAATCAGCTTCTCTTCGTCGGACAGCACAATGTCTTTGCGGCCGACCGTTACGACGGAACCGTCCTTCCGCCTGACCCGATATGACGGTTCAGCATATTTCAATCCGGTATTGCCTGCCACTTCGACCAATTCTACGCGTTCTTGCTGTGAGATCCACCAAGCTGTCGTTCCGCTCATGAGAATCACCACCATTTTCCTAGTGTTCGCCTTCTGTTCCCATTATAACAGAACTTATGTTCGGTGTCTATATGCGATTCCGCGTCATGGTCCAGGCGGCTTCCCTTTATGCCTGAATCCGGTACGTAGCCCGCATCGTCTTGATGGTCAAGCCCCCGGCGCTTTCGGTATGCGAAACAAGGCCGTCCAATACGATCTCGTAGCCGTCGTCGGGGAGCTCGACCGGATCGTCCTCCGGATTATGGATCGTCCCCGATCCGACTAATCGCAGTGCGCGGCGGGGCGTGTAAGCGTCCGCAACGCTTTCGCGATCGATCCGCTCCACCCGCTCCAGCTTCAGCCGAACCCGGTCTTTGTCCGTTCCTTCTTCTTTATCGATGGTGAGCACTTGGCCTTTGTGTCCATCGAACCATACCGCCAGATCCTGTGCAGTTGCAATCATGAGAGCACCCCTTCAGGTTCATTCTTCCATGATTAACATGCCCCGGGTCCGGTCCGTTTATTTGCGTCCGATGAGCAATCCGAATCCGAAGCTGGCGTGGTAAGCTGACATGATGTCGTCATAGGTTTTCGCCGTCTCCCAAACCGCTTCGTTCTCATACACGTCCGGGTCCAATTCTTGATGCAAATCGGGGTACCGAACGCTATCCTCCACCGTCATTACGGGAAATTCGGACGGCCGCCATATCGACGAGCTTGCAAAGCCCGCGCCCAGCAGCAGCTCTTTCCACTCCGACATGTTGTATAAACGGCGAACGCGGTAAAAATCCTTAACGGCCGCCAATCCTTCGGCGGGCAGCGGCCTGACGGCGATAATTTCGCGATCATACAAAGTGCCCCCGGAACAAAGGACCCTCGCGTATTCGGATAGCGCCAGCGGTACATCGGCGAAGATCGTGACGGACTCTGCGATCACCGCGTCAAAGGAACCGCCAACGAATGGAAGCGCTTCAATCGATCCTTGCACGAACGTTACGGCGGCCTCCTCGGCGTCTGCGCGGCGCCTTGCCTTCGCCAGCATATCGTCCCGGATATCGAGCGCCGTCACGATACAGCCCATTTTCGCCAAATAGCACGCAGTGCGCCCCGTCCCGCAGCCAACCTCAAGCACACGGCAGCCCGGCTCGATCGGATGCTCCCGAAGCTGCTCCACCGTGGCGCTGAAGCCTCCGGGATGCGCGCTGCCGACCCCGAGCCTTGCCAGCATCTCCATGTATTCCATGCGCCTCGCCCCTTTAAGATGGGTTGTATGCTATCGTATGGCGATTCGCCCTTATCCGGCATAGGCAAACGCACAGAAACCGGCAATTTCCATGTGAAAATCGTGCCGCTGCCGCAGCCTCCCCCTATTCGCTGCCGGCTTCACGGGGCAAAAAGCTGCGGATGTGCTGCTTGATGCAGTCCATACCGATGGCAAAGCTCAGACCGTGATTGTCTTTCACCACGAAAGCGTTCATGCCGATCGCCTGCCCGTTTAAGTTAATGACCGGCCCCCCGCTGTTGCCCGGGTGAATCGCGCAATCCGTCTGCAAAATGTCCTCGTACAGCTTCTTGTTCTTCGTGCTGGCCATCCGCCGGTTCTTGGCGCTGACAATGCCGGTCGTAATCGTATGCTCCAGTCCGAGAGGATTTCCGACGGAAATCACCAGCTCGCCGACTTTCGTTTTACCCGACGAACCTAGCGGCATCGCCGGAAGCGGCTTCGAAGCCCGGATCCGGAGCACGGCGATATCGCGGACCGGATCGCACCAAATAAGCTCCGCAGCATATTTATCACCGTTATACAGCTTGATTTGAATCGATTCCGCATTGTGAACGACGTGTTCGCTCGTCAGGATGTAACCGTCGCTGCGAATGATAAAGCCGGTACCTACGCTTTCCGTCGTAGCCGCATCGTCTGCGTAGGGCCATCCGAACGGAATCGCGAACGAGCCCGAGCGCTGAGGCTTTGCCGGTCTTAGCTGCGCCCGGATGGAGATTACGCTGCGTTTGGCTTGCTGCGCAATGGGAACGAACATATTGCCGGGATGCCGGTAGGCGGGTCGGTTGGCTCTCGTACGTCTTTTCATGAACCACACCTCCGTTTCAAAATGTGGAGAAGCGAAAGCGGTTCATCCGCCTCTTAGTCTGTAGCAGTGTATGAAAGCTACTGTTCGTTCGTATAGGTAATTGCCCTCGCGCAGCTGCCTTTTATCCGTAGGCCCCCGGACGTATGATCACATATTTTTATCACACATATCCAAATATATAAATTTACAATATAGATATTTCGGAGTAAGCTTTAGTCAACAAACGATTCCCGACAAGTCCTGTGTAATTTTTACAGAAATACACTTTATTTCGTATCCTAATATCAAGCTCAGGTGTAAGGAGGAGCAAGCGCATGGCGAAAGTAACAGGATTAGAAGGCGTAGTCGCCGCAGAAACCGATATCGGTCTAGTCGACGGCGAACGGGGGCATTTGATTTACCGGGGCTACTGGGCGAAGGATGTGGCGGTGCACTTCAGCTTTGAAGAGGCCGCTCATTTGCTGTGGTACGGAGAGCTGCCGGATGAAGGCGAGCTGTTTCGGCTGAAGGAGCGGCTGCAGGCGTACCGGGAGCTGCCCGCGTCTTTGCCGCCGCTGCTGGATGCGATGCCTAAGTCTCTCCCGACGATGAGCGTGCTGCAAGCAGCCGTCGCTTCGCTGACGGAGCCTGACGGCACGCCGGCCGCATGGCCTCCGGCTCCATCGCAAGCGGAACGGCTTACCGCGCTCCTGCCGGCAATTATCGCTTACCGTTACCGGCGCTCGAAGGGGCTCGACCCGGTTCAGCCTCACCCGGAGCTCGATCATGCCGCCAATTATTTGTATATGCTGACGGGGACTATCCCCGAGCCTGCGCACGCCAAAGCGCTGACGGCGTATCTCATTCTGGGCATGGAGCACGGCATGAACGCTTCTACGTTCTCGGCGCGGGTAACTTCGTCGACCCAATCGGATATGTACGCGGCCGTAAGCGCTGCGATCGGGACGATGAAAGGGCCTCTGCACGGCGGAGCTCCGTCCGAAGTCATTGCGATGCTGGAGGATATAGGCACTGTCGAACGGGCCGAAGGGTGGCTGCGCGCCGTTCTGGAGCAAGGAGGCAGGCTGATGGGCTTCGGGCACCGCATCTACAAAACGAAGGATCCGCGGGCCGAGGCGCTGCGTACCGTAACCGAGAAGCTGACTGGCGATACGGATTCCTTTAAGCTGGCGCTCCACGTCGAACAAACCGCCATTCGCCTGCTTGAGGAATACAAGCCCGGAAGGCGGCTCTACACGAACGTTGAATTTTTCGCGGCGGCCATTATGAGCGCCATTCAGCTCCCTGCCGAGCTGTTTACCCCTACGTTCACGGCGGCGCGCACGGTCGGCTGGACCGCGCATGTACTGGAGCAGGCGGGGGTCAACCGCATCTTCCGTCCGCAATCGGTATACACCGGTCCGATGCCGACGCTCGGCGATTAATCTGCATTACGAACGGGCCGGTACGCCGGCCTTTTCGCTTTCCTCCGGTACATACAGCCGCACGCAGTTTCTTCCCGAATGTTTCGCCATATACAGCGCTTTATCGGCCGCCTCGATCAGTCCCTCCAAAGGAACCGCCGGATAATTCGCTCCGCCTACCGATACCGTCAGCTTCAATTCAACGCCTCCCGGCAGCGGGAACGCCGTATTCTCAATCGTCATTCGTACCCGCTCCGCCACTTCCCGCAAGTAGCTGTTCGGACAATCCGGCAGCAGGATGGAAAACTCCTCCCCGCCGTTGCGCGAAACGATGTCAAACGATCGTGCCGCCGTCCGCAGCAGCTTTGCCAATTCCTTCAAAATCAAATCGCCCGCCGGATGCCCGTACTTGTCGTTAACCTGCTTGAAATGATCGATATCGATCATCAGCAGCGACAGCTTCTCGCCCTTCTTCTCGGCGTTCGTAGCGATTTCGTTGAAGATGCGGTCAAACGAGCGAACATTGTTGACTTGCGTTAAGTGATCCGTCGTCGCCTCCTCTTCCCTTTGTAAAAACAGCTGGTTCGAGCTCGTCACATATTTCACGAGATAAGCGGCGAACAGCTCCCCGCAAATGACGGCGGGAATGAAGTGCAGAAGAATCGTCATAGCCGTCTCCCAAGGCAGCATAATCCAAACGCCGACTGCAATGCTGCAAACCGACAACAGCGTCGCCAGCGTCCATTTGGCCCAATAATTCAAACCCTTCCACTCGAAAATCAAGCCGGCGCCGACAGCCACCGCAACTACCATATACATGGAAGTAATCGATGCGCTCGTAATCCCGCCGAACAGCACAATCCGGCCGAGCTGGATGAACAACCCTGCAGTCAGCGAAGCAAGCAGCCCGCCGAGACTGGCTGCAACCAAAATGAACACTTGCCGCAAATCGAACATCGAGCTGGGCGGAACGCTGACGCTGAAAAACATGATGAAGATTCCGAACAAACCGTTGACCAGCCCGATCGACAACCGCGCGGACCAGGTAGTGCGGGCTGAATAGATGTCGATTTTCTTGAAAATTCTACTGGAGAAGAAGATCAGGGTTGTGATGATCGCAATGTTGCTGATAACATCGATTAACAGCGGTATCACCGACCTTTATCGCATGATACGACACATTTCTACATAAACCGTCTAATTCCTGCTGCTATTACGCCGTGCGCCCTACAAATAGAAAACCCGCTTCAAGAGAGCGGGTTTTCTTCAGAAGCGGCGCCGATATCGGCTCGCACATTTTCGCCGGTTGCATCATGTTTCACGTCGTTAATGCCGACGCTGGAATACGTGTAGATGTCATCCAGCTTTTCATCGCCGGCTTTGCCGATCTTCTCGGCCGATTGGGCATCGGTTACATCCATGTTACGTTCTTTACGGTCACTCATCCTTGTTCCCTCCCGTCGCATCGGCGCCTCGGCTTAATCCTCCGGAGTCCGGTCCAGATACAGCCTCGTCACTTCGGTGTAATCGCCGCTTTCGATTTCCTCGGCTGTCGCTTCGTCTTCAAGCGGATCGTGCCCATGGATGCCGGGGGCCATTGTCGGTTCATGCCCTGCACCTCCATGCTCCCGCCGTTCATCGGCTTGCTGTCCCATGTGCGCACCTCTCATCCTGATCTTACCGCCCTTTTACTATGTGCAGCAATGGCATGACAAATACGCACCCCCCGCTCCATCGGGGAGTGCGTATATTGCGGCGTTCACGAACCGCCGGCTGTGCTCTTTATTTCAACAACGCGGCTAACCGCGCCGGGTAATCGGTAATGATGCCCGAGACACCGGCGTCAATAAGACGCTTCAAGTCCGCCTCGCTGTTCGCCGTATACGGGTAAGTCCGCAGACCGGCGGCGCGCGCCTCCGCTACGTCGTCGGCACCGATCAGCTGGTGCTGCGGATGAAGCGACAGAATATCGGCGTTCAAGCTGCGGGCGTATCCCGCATGGGAGCCAAGATTCGCCGCGTACAGCAGACCGATGGCCGCCAGCGGCTCCTCGCGCTTCAGTCGAAGCATGCATTTATGATCGAACGACGAAATGACGACGTTATGGAAGCGGCCGCGGCTGCGCAACAATTCCAAGACCGCCTTCTCCATCCGCCCTTCATACGAGTGCTTAATTTCTACATTAATGAGGATATGGTCCGGAACTATGTCGAGCACTTCGCCAAGCGTCGGTACATATTGGCCGGTATAGCGCTCGTCGAACCAGCTTCCGGCATCGAGCTTGCGGATGTCCGCATAGACCGCTTCGAAGATCCAGCCGCTGCCGTTCGTCGTGCGGTCAAGCGTCGGATCGTGACAAACGACAATTTCGCCATCCTTCGACAAATGCACATCAAGCTCGATCCCTTCGGCGCCTTGCTTCAGCGCAAGTTCGAACGAAGCCAGCGTGTTTTCCGGCGCTTCGCCTGCGGCGCCGCGGTGTCCGATGATCAGCGGACGAGGTAAGGACATCGTCGTACAACTCCTTTAGCTGCATACAAAGTAGGAATGCTTCTCCGTCATTATAGTGGATGCCTCTCGCTTCAGCCATAGCTTGCACCACGGTTTGACACTTCTCAACAAAATCTTAATAAAATATTGACACTTGGTAAACAAACCGCTTGTACACTTACGGAGGATGTTTACGAGAAAGGATGGGTTCAACCTTGGAATCGTTAGAACGGGAACTGTTACCAACGGCTCCTTCCGCAGCCTCCATGACGCCCGGCCCGAGAGCCGTCGGCAAGCTGTCGACGCTGAGCGGGATGCGCATCAGAGAGAACGTCTTGGCCATCGGATTCCTTGCACCTTCGTTACTCTTATTCGGCATTTTTTTGTTTTACCCGCTGATCCAATCCGTATATTTGAGCGCTCACTTAACGGATCCGCGCGGACGGATCGCCGCCTTCGTCGGGTTGGACAACTACGTCACCCTGCTTTCTTCGGAAGCGTTCTGGAACAGCCTGAAAGTAACGGGGCTCTTTACGCTGTATACCGTCCCGACCGGGATCGTCCTCGGGCTGATCATGGCGGCTCTGACCCATACGAAGCTGCGCTTCATGCGCGTGTTTCAATTTGTCTTTTCGCTGCCGCTTGCTCTTTCGGTCAGTACGACGGCGGTCATATGGATGATGCTGTTTCATCCGACGCTAGGCATGTTCAATTATTTTTTGCAATCCGCAGGCTTAGCTCCCGTACAGTGGCTGACGGATCCCGCGAACGCGCTCCTCTCCATCTCGCTGATGACCGTCTGGATGCATTCCGGGTTTAACTTTATCGTGCTGCTGAGCGGCATGCAGGGCATCTCCGACGATATTTACGACAGCGCCCGCATCGACGGCTCCGGCCCGATCCGGACGTTCGTCCAGATTGTCACGCCGCTGCTGTCGCCGACGATTTTCTTCTTGATCATCGTTTCGATCATCAACGCCTTCCAATCTTTCGGGCAAATGCACATTTTGACGAAGGGCGGTCCCGCAGGGGCCACGGAAGTGCTCGTGTATTCGATTTATAAAGAAGCGTTCGTCAATTATCAGTTCGGTACGGGCAGCGCCATGGCTCTCGTCCTGTTCGTCATCATTTTGATCTTGACGATCGTTCAATTCACCGTGCTGGAGAAGAAGGTGCATTATCAATGATCGCATCCCGATTTATCCGCAGCTCGCTCGTTTACATTTTGCTGACGATTCTTGCCGCCGTGATGGTGTATCCGCTGATTTACACGTACCTGGCCGTCTTTTTGACGCCGGCGGAAGCCAACACTTTTCCGCCGAAGCTGATTCCGTCCAGTCTGTATCTGGGCAATTTGACCGGCGTGCTGAAGGCCATTCCGGTTGACCGCTTCATTATCAACAGCTTCGTGATCGCTACGATCATCATGATCGGTCAAGTGTTGACCGGCGCGATGGCCGCCTATGCGTTCGCTTACATCCAGTTTCGCTTCAAGGCGTTCTGGTTCGCCCTGTTCCTGTCGACGATGATGATCCCGTGGGAAGTGACGATCATTCCAAACTACCTCACGATCAAGAAATGGGGCTGGCTTGACACGTATCCGGGACTAACCGTGCCGTTCCTTGCTTCCGCCTTCGGCGTATTTTTGCTGCGCCAGTTTTTCCTCCAGCTTCCCAGGGAGCTGTTCGAAGCGGCGCGGATGGACGGCTGCGGCCATATCCGCCATTTCCTCAGCATCGTGCTGCCGCTGAGCCGGCCGGCACTCGCCACCTTGTCCGTGTATGTGTTCCTGCAATCTTGGAATATGTACCTGTGGCCGCTGCTCATAACGAACAGCGACAAGATGCGTACCGTGCAAATCGGTATCTCCATGCTGCAATTCGAGGAGATGACGGTATGGAGCATCGTTCTCGCCGGCGTAGCTCTCGTGCTGCTGCCTTCCCTGCTGCTGCTCGTACTCGGGCTGAAGCAGCTCGTGCGCGGCATTACCGCGGGCGCGGTGAAGGGCTGACCATATCGCAAGCAAGTCTATTGTCCGGTGATTGCCGCCATCTCCGGCGGTTCACATATAAAAAACTATTATTCATTAAAGGGAGAGAAAAAATCAATGAAACATTTGAAGCTCCGCAGCTTCACGGCGTTCGCCGCAATCGGCGCGCTGATGGTTACTTCCGCTTGTGGCAGCACAGCATCCGAGAATGCGAACACCGCTCCGGCCAACACTTCGGAGAAGCCGGCTGCATCCGCAGCCGCTCCGGCAGCTTCTACCCCGGTTAAAGTTCTGTGGTGGCACTCGATGGGCGGCGAGCTCGGCAAAGCGGTCGATAAGCTTGTAGCAGACTTCAATGCTTCGCAGAAAGATATTCAAGTAGAAGCGGTGTATCAAGGCTCCTACGACGAAAGCTTGAACAAAATGAAAGCTTCGATGGATTCCAAGTCCGGCCCGACGATGATTCAAGTGTTCGAGATCGGCTCCCGCTTCATGATCGATTCCAAAGCGATTACGCCGGTACAGAAATTCATCGATGCTGAAAAATATGATCTTTCCAAGCTGGAAGAGAACATTCTGGGCTACTATACGTTCGACGGCAAGCTGAACTCCCTGCCGTTCAATACGTCCAACCCGATCCTGTACTATAACAAGGATATGTTCAAGGCTGCGGGCCTCGATCCGGAGAAGCCGCCGCAAACGTTCGAAGATGTTAAGAAAGCCGCTGAAGCCATTTCCAAGACGAAGCCGGGTGCAGGCGCTTCGTTCGCCATCTACGGCTGGTTCATGGAGCAATTCTTCGCCAACCAGGGAGCGGAACTGATCGATAACGGCAACGGCCGTACATCGCCAGCGACGAAGTCCCAAGTGAACTCCGACATCGGCGTGAAGACATTGACCTGGTGGAAAGACCTCGTTGACAGCAAGGTCGCAACGAACCTCGGCCGTAAAACGGACGATACGAAGAAAGCGTTCCTTGCCGGTCAAGTGGCGATGACGCTTGACTCCACTGCCTCCCTGCGCGGTATCGTAGACGGCGCGAACGGAAAGTTCCAGGTCGGTACGGCATTCCTGCCGAAGCCAGCCGATGCGAAAGAAGGCGGCGTAATCGTCGGCGGCGCATCCAACTGGATTCTGAACAACAAGCCGGAAGCCGAGCAGAAAGCCGCTTGGGAATTCATGAAGTTCTTGGCGAAGCCGGAAACACAAGCTTTCTGGCACATCAACACCGGTTACTTCCCGATCACGAAAGCTGCTTATGACCAGCAAAGCGTGAAGGACAACCTGACGAAGTATCCGCAGTTCAAGACGGCTGTCGACCAGCTGCACAACACGAAGCTGAACAAAGCGACGCAAGGCGCAGTCATGGGCGTATTCCCGGAAGCTCGCCAGCTGACGGAAACGGCTATTGAAGAAGCGCTGACCGGCAAGAAGCAGCCGCAGGCGGCTCTGGACGATGCAGCGAAAGGCATCTCGGAGAAAATTGCCAACTACAACAAGACGGTAGCGAAGTAAGCCCTACCGTACCAATGAAAAATCCCGTAACCTCGGGCATAGAGGCTACGGGATTTTTCGTTACATCAAGCTTACTTCTGCATCCGGCTCTTCTTTCCGCTCTCCAGCATTTCAATCGACTTCGCGATGCGGCTCTCGCGGGTTTCCGCCTTCTTCGCGTCCGTAATCCAGCTGACGTACTCCTTCTTATGCGTATAGGCGATCGCTTCGAACAGCGACTTCGCCGCCGGGCTCCGGTCCAGCGCAGCCTGAAAGTCGTCCGGCACTTCAACGAAGCGCGGCTTGTCCGTTCCGGAAGCCGGCCTTTCCCTAACGACCCTGCCTTCCTCCGTCACCTTCTCGAACTCCCGCGTCATCGAAGCGATCGCATCGACCGGCCGGGCCCGCATCGACGACCACGTCTCGTCCAGCGAGACGAGCGATACGCCGGTCCAGCCCGCCGCATGTACCGTTTCCCACCCGGCATCCCGGGATATGTCCGTCTTGATCTTGCCGCTCTTCTTCGGGTAAGCGATCCAGAGCAGGCCGTCACGCCTGACTGCGCGCAGCGCCACCGGGGCCAGGCTCTCCATCTCCGCCACGCTCCGCACGAACAGCTGCACCCAATCGAATTCGCCTCCCTCTACCGGGAACGGCCCCGTCTCCGGGTTCCATACCGTAATCTGCGCTCCTTCCGGCAGAACGTCCAGCTCGGCCGTATACTCCTCCGGTGCGTTCATGACCAGCATACGCAGCGGCCCCTTAACGAGCAGCTTCTTCACATGTTCCGCATTCATCCATCATGCACCCTTCCGCTTTATGCTCCGTAACCGCTATTTCTGTTGTACCCGATTTCGCGCAAGAAGGCAATAAAGTGGACAGCAAAACAAAACCAAGAACAGTTTATCGTGGCTCCGACTATGATTAAGGCTTTTTGAAATATTAACCCGACACCTTGGAAAAGGAGGAACATACAGAGGACAACGATCGAACTGCTCCGGTTCCAGCGAAGCTTTGTAATCAAGGAATGTTCTCAAGAAGCGGATGGGAATGCTGATTCCTGCCGCTTGCGGATCTTTCAGCATGAGCCGCGTCATTTCGGCGTTATTGCAGACCAGCTCCATTCTCGATACAAGAGTAATCGGAACCCGCAATCAATCCAGCATGCAGGGGAACGTATCCATGATCCATTTGCCGGCCCGGCTCACCAGCTTGTTCGGAGCGAGCTGATCGCGAACGCTCGGGTTACTCGTATCCACGAATGTCGTCGCAATCAGCCCTTTGACTCCCCCTGACTTTACAGCCGCATGATAAGCGAGCATACCTCCGATACTCACTCCGAATAAAACAACAGGTTTGCCGTCCCGTTGAATCTCCCGTTCCACGAAATCCGCAAGCATCTGCACCCAAAGGCCGTAATCCAATAAGGCCAAAGAGTCCACAGAACTAAGTCCATATGGCGGAAAATCCGGCGCAACGACGTCATATCCATTCGTTTGGAGCAGCCTCGCATAAGGGGCCAACAATCTTCCGTTTCCGCCCGCACCATGGATGAGATCACTTGATGCTGGATTGCTCGCGGGGAAACGATCCAGGTGAATCGGACAATCGTTCCAGCTCCAATACTCCTCCGCCGGCAAATGATGTCCATGGATTCGCATGTCCTCTGGGAAAAAGCTCTGATATTGCTCCCAATATTTCATATGAACATTGTAAAATGGCTGTTTACCGTTACCATCCATGAATTTGCGGTCCCCCCTCATCCACTCCCTACATGTAACATTCGGTTTTGTATGCCCCATACCTTCTTGGGAAAATGAAAAAACCACTTCAACGAAAGAAGTGGCTTCGTTCCTATTTGCTGTCACGTTCCGCAATACGTCCGGTATGGACGGCCGGAAGGTCTAGGCGGAGCGCAATATACGGATCGATCCGGGGAAGCCTCGTATGGCTTCGCCAGAACGTCTAGCAGACGTTCCATCACGGTGAAATCATGATCGTTCACCGCCGCGTCAAGCGCCTCCTCCACCCGGTGATTACGCGGGATCACCGCCGGATTGCTGCTGTTCATCAGCTCTCGTGAGGCATCCTTCGATTCCGGCTGGCGGTCCAGTCGCGCACGCCACTTCGTTTCCCATTCGGCAAACGGTTCGGCTTCGAACAGGCTGGAAGCTTCCCGTTCTTCGGAAGCGAGCGCACGGAACGTATTTGTATAATCCGCTTCATACTTATGCATCAGTCCGAGCAGGTCTTCAATAAGTGCCGCATCCTCGGACTCTTCGTTCACAAGCCCCAGCTTCCTCCGCATGCCGGATAACCAGTGGCCGCGGTACAGCTGCTGGAATTCGGCAATTTCCGTCTCGGCCAGCTGGATGGCCTGATCCGTATCGGTATGAAGCAGCGGTAGCAGCGACTCCGCGAATCTCGCCAAATTCCAAGCCGCAATGGTTGGCTGATTACCGTAGGCATAACGGCCGTACGTGTCAATGGAGCTGAATACCGTCTCCGGATCGTAGACGTCCATAAAGGCGCAAGGTCCGTAATCGATCGTTTCTCCGCTGATTGCCATGTTATCGGTATTCATCACTCCATGGATGAATCCGACGAGCTGCCACTTCGCAATAAGCGACGCTTGACGCTTAATCACTTCCCGAAGGAAAGCTGCATAGCGGTTCTCGCCCCCGTCCACATCCGGAAAATGTCGCTGCAGCGTGTAATCGGCGAGTGCCCTGAGCACTTCGACATCTCCGCGTGCCGCTGCATATTGGAACGTCCCGACACGGATGTGACTGGCCGCCGTCCGCGTCAAAACAGCGCCGGGGAGCTCGGTTTCCCGGTATACCGGCTCGCCGGTGGTCACTACAGCCAAACTGCGCGTCGTTTCAATGCCGAGGGCATGCATCGCCTCGCTGATGATATATTCGCGCAGCATCGGTCCAAGCGCAGCCCGGCCGTCGCCCCGCCGCGAATAAGGCGTCCTGCCGGAGCCCTTCAGCTGAATATCGACCCGATCGCCGCGGGGCGTGATCTGTTCGCCAAGCAGGATAGCCCGGCCGTCACCCAGCATTGTGAAATGTCCGAACTGATGTCCGGCATACGCCTGAGCGATTGGACTGGCACCATCCGGAACGCGGTTGCCGGCCAGTTCAGCGATAGCGTCTTTGCTGCGCAGCGCCTCTACATTCAAGCCCAGTGAGTCGGCTAACGACTCGTTAAGCACGGCTAAGCGCGGTAAGGCGACAGGGTTCAAGCTCACTTTGCTAAAAAGTGCTTCGGGCAGCCTGGCATAACTGTTGTCGAAGTTCCAGCCGGTATCGATCATTACGATTTTCTCTGTCATGGTTGTTCGGTTTCAACCCCTTTGCAGTGATCCTTCGTTACAACTAGTATATCCTATCTGCGTTCCGACCCGCAGCCTTTACACACATATACGATACATTCACGAAAAAAATCCGCTCTCCGGTCCTAAGCCGTTGAGCGGATTTTCCTTTATTATTTACCGAGCGTGTGGATCGGATGTCCGAGCGCGCCTTCGGCAGCGTCCATAACCATCTCGCCCAGTGTCGGGTGAGCGTGGATCGTCAGGGCGATGTCTTCCAGGTTAGCGCCCATTTCAAGCGCCAGTGCGAGCTCAGCGATCAGGTTCGAAGCTTCCGGACCAACGACTTGCGCGCCGAGCAGCGTATTCGTGCCTTTCTCGGCAACGAGCTTCACGAAGCCTTGCGTCGCATTCAGCGAGTTGGCGCGGCCGTTGGCGGCGTAAGGGAACTTGCCCGTTACGACCTCAATACCCTGCGCTTTCGCTTCCGTTTCGCTTAGGCCGACGCCGGCGATTTCCGGATCGGAGAACACGACAGCAGGAATTGCCTTGTAGTCGACTACGCTAGGCAGACCCGCGATCGCTTCCGCAGCGACCTTCGCTTCGTACGAAGCCTTGTGCGCCAGAGCCGGACCCGGAACAATATCGCCGATAGCGAAAATGTGCGGGATGCTCGTGCGGCCTTGATTGTCGACCTCGATCAAGCCGCGGTCGGTCATTTTGATGTTGATCAGGTCAAGTCCGAGCTCTCCGTCCGTATTCGGACGGCGGCCTACCGTGACGAGCAGGTAATCGGCCGTGATGGAATGCTCGGTATCGCCGACTTTGTACGTTACCGTTACGTCGTTTTCGGTCTGGCTGCTGGACTGAGCCAGCGCGCCGGTTACGATCTCGACGCCGGATTTTTGCAGATTGCGTGCTACCAGCTGCGACATTTCCTTCTCGAAGCCCGGAAGGATCGTTTCGCCGCCCTCGAGAATTGTCACCTTCGTGCCGTACTTCGCGAACGTTTGGCCGAGCTCGATTCCGATATAGCCGCCGCCGATAACGACCATGCTCTTCGGCAGCTCCGGCAGGCTGAGCGCTTCCGTCGACGAAATGATGCGGCCGCCGTAAGGGAACGGCTTCAGTTCGATCGGACGGGAGCCCGTAGCGATAATGCAGTTCTTAAACCGGTATCGCGGCGCTTCCTGCTCATTGAAGACGCGCGCTTCGTTCTCGTTGATGAACATCGCTTCGCCTTCGAACATTTGCACCTTGTTGCCCTTCAGCAGCATCGAGACGCCGCCGGTTTGTTTCTTGACGATGGAGTTTTTCCACTCGATTACCTTCTGGAAATCGAGCTTCACGTTCTCCGCGCTTACGCCCATATCGGCGCTGTGCGACATTTCCTCATAGCGATGAGCCGCAGAGATCAGCGCTTTGGACGGAATACAGCCAACGTTCAGGCAGACGCCGCCCCAATGTTGTTTTTCGACGATCAGCACGCTCTTGCCGAGCTGTGCCGCGCGAATTGCCGCGACATATCCGCCGGGACCCGCTCCGATGACGAGCACGTCGATATCGATGGAAGCATCACCGACAACCATGGCTTACACCTCCATAACCAGCAGCTCAGGATCAGCCAGCAGCTGCTTGATGTAGTTCATAAAGTTTTGCGCCGTCGCGCCGTCCACGATGCGGTGGTCAAAGCTGAGGCTCAGCGCCATTACCGGAGCGACGACAATTTCTCCGTTCTTCACGACCGGCTTCTCGGAGATGCGGCCCGTACCGAGGATCGCCACTTCCGGGAAGTTGATGATCGGCGTGAAGAACATGCCGCCGGCGGAGCCGATGTTCGTGATCGAGATCGTCGAGCCTCTCATCTCGTTCGGCGCCAGCTTGCCATCGCGGCCGCGTGTAGCGAGGTCCTTAATCGCGTTCGCGATTGTCCATACGTTCTTCCGGTCGGCATCGGCGATAACCGGAACGATCAGGCCGTTATCCGTATCGGTAGCGATACCGATGTTGTAGTAGTGCTTGTAGACGATCTCCTGCTTCTCTTCGTCGATCATGGCGTTCATGACCGGGAACTGGCGGCAGGCGGCGACGAGCGCCTTCACGATGAACGGCAGGTACGTCAGCTTGACGCCCTTCTTCTCCGCGAGCGGCTTCGCCTTATTGCGCAGCGCGACGAGCTCCGTAACGTCGACTTCGTCCATCAGCGTCACGTGCGGCGCCGTGTACGCCGATTTCACCATCGCATTCGCAATCGCCTTGCGAATGCCCTTGAACGGAACGCGCTCTTCGGCGCGTTCCCCTGCCACGACCGTGCTAGGCGCACCGGCCGCAGCCGATGCGGCTGGCGCTGCCGCTGCAGCCGTAGCCGCCGGGGCGGCAGCTGCGCCGCCGCCTGCGGCGAAGCCCAGCACGTCCTCGCGCGTTACGCGGCCGTGCTTGCCTGTCGGCGTCACCTGTGCCAGGTTGACGCCCTTCTCCCGAGCGAGCTTGCGCACGCTCGGCGTGGCGAGCACCTGCGCCGACGGCGCAGCTGCCGCAGGAGCAGCCGGCGCTGCAGCCGGCGCGCTCGGCGCCGCCGCTTGCGGCGCTGCACTCGGTGCAGGCGCTGCAGCCGCCGCCGGCTCCGGCGCAACTTCCGCGCCCGCCGGCAGATCGCCTTCCACTTCGATGATGGCAACAGCTTCACCGACGTGGCACACTTGGCCTTCCTTCACCAGCACCTCGAGCACTTTGCCGTTGACCGGACAAGGCACTTCGACAACAGCTTTATCGTTCTGAACTTCCATAATAATGGTATCGTCGGTTACTACGTCGCCGGGCTTCACATTGAGCTTTTGAATTTCACCCTCGTGAATGCCCTCGCCGAGCTCCGGGAATGGGTACGTATAACGAGCCACGATTGGTTGACCTCCTTCGGTAATAGCCAGTCACGCTATGCCGATATTTCGATTGGAAACGAGCTTAGAAATCCAGTACTTTGCGGATACCCGACACAATGCGGGCCGGGTTCGGCAGCCATTGGTCTTCGATTTGCGCGAACGGATATACCGTATCCGGAGGCGCAATCCGCAGCACCGGCGCTTCCAGATGCAGAATCGCCTTTTCGTTGATCTGCGCAATCACTTCCGCCGCTACGCCGGACGTCTTCTGCGCTTCCTGCACGACGACAACGCGGTTCGTTTTCTTTACGGATTCGACGATCGTATCGATATCAAGCGGCATCAGCGTACGCAGATCGATCACTTCAACGGATACGCCGCTCTTCTCCAGCTCTTCAGCCGCCTTCAGCGAAGTATGCACCATAGCGCCGTACGTTACGACGGTTACGTCTTTGCCTTCGCGAACGACGTTCGCTTTGCCGATCTCGACGGTATATTCGCCTTCCGGCACTTCTGCACGGAACGAGCGGTACAGGTTCAAATGCTCCAGGAAAAATACCGGATCGTTATCGCGGATCGCAGAGATCAGCAAACCTTTCGCATCATAAGGGTTGGAAGGATACACGACTTTGATGCCCGGAGTCTGCACGAGCAGGCCTTCGAGCGGGTCCGTATGCAGCTCTGCAGCTTTTACCCCGCCGCCGATCGGCGTGCGGAACGTAATCGGAGCCTGATAACGGCCGCCGGAACGGTAGCGCATACGCGCCGCTTGTACGCAAATTTGGTCCAACGCTTCATAGATGAAGCCGACGAATTGAATTTCCGCGATCGGGCGGAAGCCTTGTGTCGCCATACCGACGGCCAAACCGCCGATCGCCGATTCCGCGAGCGGCGTATCGAATACGCGGTCCTCGCCGAATTCCCCCTGCAGTCCTTCCGTTGCGCGGAATACGCCGCCAACGTGGCCGACGTCCTCGCCGAACAGCAGCACGTTCGGATCGCGCGCGAGCTCTACCCGCATCGCGTCCTTAATCGCTTGAATCATTGTCATTTGAGCCATGACTGCTATGCCCTCCCAGTCGATAATGGTTCTATTCCGTTAACCGGTGCGAGCCGCACCGCGATATTCAATTTACAGATACTCCGCTTTTTGCTCTTCCAGATGCTTCGGTGTCTTTTCGAACATTGTATCGATCAAGCCGGCAATCGTCATTTTCTCCGTTGCTTCCGCTTTCTTGATCTGCTCGGCTACCGTGTTCTTCGCGTCTTCGCGAACAGCTGCCTCTTCTTCTTCGCTCCACAGGCCTTTCGCCGTCAGATACGTGCGCAGGCGCGAAATCGGGTCCTTCTTCTCCCATTCGGCCTCTTCTTCCTTCGTGCGGTACTTCGTCGCATCGTCAGCCATGGAGTGCGGACGGAAACGGTACGTCAGCGCCTCGATCAGCGTTGCGCCGCCGCCGTTGCGAGCGCGCTCTGCGGCATCCGACACCGCTTTGTAAACAGCCAGAGCGTCCATACCGTCAACCTGCACGCCCGTAATACCGGCGGCAACGGCCTTATGCGCTACGGAAGCGGCTGCAGTCTGCTTGGAATAAGGCGTCGTAATCGCGTAGCCGTTATTCTGTACGACATAAATGACCGGCAGCTTGAACGCGCCCGCGAAGTTCAAGCCTTCGTAGAAATCGCCCTCGGACGAACCGCCGTCACCGGTATACGTAATGGCGACACGCTTCTCGCCTTTTTTCTTGAATGCCATTGCCACGCCAGTCGCATGCAAAATCTGAGCGCCGATAATGATCTGCGGCATCAGTACATGCACGTCCTCCGGAATTTGGCCGCCGTGCTGGTGGCCCCGGGAGTACAGGAACGCTTGGTACATCGGAAGTCCGTGCCAAACGAGCTGCGGCATGTCGCGGTAGCCAGGGCAGATAAAGTCGTCCTTATTGAGCGCGAACTCGGAGGCGATCATCGTCGCTTCCTGTCCGGACACCGGAGCGTAGAAGCCGAGTCGGCCTTGACGGCCCAGATTGACTGCTCTTTCATCCCATACACGGGTAAAGACCATTCGGCGCATGATCTCGCGCAGCTGGTCATTCGACAAATTCGGCATATCTTCTTCGTTGACGACCTTCCCTTCCGGAGAAAGGATGGTTAACGGTTGAACCGGTTCGACGCTGACCTCGTAGGAAGGCTTATTCATCGTTTTGCTCACCTAGATTCACCTCATAATAGAATTCTGTTATAGTAGTATTATAAACCTGTTTTTTTGAAATGTACATCGTTTTCCTTGAAAATATTGAACTCTCGGGCATTATCAGAATAATACAGTTATCAAAAATATATAATACAGTTAGCCAATTGCATGGCAAACTGTATGAATACACCTGCTCTCCCTTGAGCTTCAGGAGGCGTCAGACCCATGGATACATCCCGTTATTATCAACGAACGGTGGTCAAGGAAACGCTCTATTCCAACCGTCTGCAAGAAGAACGCCAGCTGCGCATTTACTTGCCTCCCGGCTACAACGAGGTGCTGTCCTACCCTGTGTTGTACTGCCAAGACGGCGAACAATTTTTCAACTTCGGCCGCCTCGCCACATCGCTGACCGCCGGGATCCTCGATGACGGCCTCGAGCCCGCCATTGCCGTCGGCGTCGATGTCGACACCGCAACGCGGACGGCCGAATATGCTCCGGAAGGAGAGCGGCACGACGCCTATTTGCGTTTCTTCGCCGAAGAGCTGCTGCCGTTCGTCGAAGAGCGTTACCCTGTCCGCCGCACGGCCGGGGAGCGCATCGCCGCAGGCGATTCGCTGGGCGGGACGGTCTCCCTGCACCTCGCCTTAGCTTATCCTCACCTATTTGGCAATGTGTTATCCTTGTCCGGAGCCTTTTTTGAACGGACCCGTCTTCAGCTGGAGGAAGCGGGCGACCTGTCGCAGCTTCGCATCCATATGCTTGTCGGTCTGGATGAAACGGAAGTGAAGACGGAGCGGGGGACGTTCGATTTTGTCGAAGCGAACCGGCTTACGAGAGAAATCCTGCTGCGCGCCGGGGCCAATCTGACCTACGAGGAAAAACCGGGCAAGCACCTGTGGGGATTTTGGCAGCAGGAGCTCCCGGCGATTTTACGGTTATTTTTACAAGCTTAATCTTGGACCGGGGGCGGTGCATAGCGCTGCTCCAGCTCCTCCGCTTTGCGGCGCACCCGCTCCTCCGCCAGAACGTCCGGAGCATCGAATGCCTTCAGCTCGGACGTCAAGCCGGCGAACCGCAGGATGTGCTCCGCCGCCTGCATCGAGGTGACGGCCGCGCCGGTCAGTTCGCTCAAGCTGCCCATCGTTTCCGGGCGAACGTGCGGGTAATCGGCCGCCGCGTTAGCGGCAGCCTTCTCGTAGAACGCCCGGGCGAGAGCGGCCCGCTCCATCCCGATCCCTTCCACGACGATGAACGCCTGAACAACCATTGCATTCGCATGACGCCGCTGCGCGATGCCGCAAAACTTCCTTCCTCCAATCGCCAGATCGAATTCGCCCGGGCAGTAGGAGCCCGCTATTTCGCCAGCCACGACCGCTCCCGTCAGCTCCGCGAAGCTCCCCTGCAGCAATTTCACCATCGTTTGAAAATCTTCCCGAAACCCCAGCTTCCCTTCCGCTTTCGGCAATACCAGCGACACGTTGAGTACGCCGAGGTCAAGCGGAACGGCCGCACCTCCGGAATTGCGGACGGCCGCCGCATAGCCCAAATCCCGCAGCCAGCCGGAAGCAGCCGCCGCTCCCGGGAGCCGGCCGTCGCGAAGCCCCATAACAAAAGCGCGCGGATGGCGCCATAGATGAAGCACAGCTTCGCCGGTCAAGCCCGTATGTCTGCACAATAGCTCGTCCCGGGCGAAAGCATAAAGGATCGGCTCAAAGCCGATCGCCTCCGTCCGGTCCAGCAGCAGCAGCCGCTCCGGCAAACCGCTTCCTGCCCGCTGAAGTGTTTCCGTCCCGATCATGATCATCAACCTTCCCGGCATTAGCGCTAACATATGTACAGCGCCTAATGTAATTCATTTGGCACTCGTTTGTAAAGCGTCGCGATCCGCCATAAAATCGGTTGTGCTCCGAAACAGCTCCAATGCGATCCCCGCTCTGTCACTCGGCACGTTAGCCGCCAGCACCGCAATGGCATAGCGGGGCCGATCGGCCGGGGCGAAACCGACGAACCACTGATTATCGGTCGTACGCGGACCGTCGGTGATGACTTGTCCCGTCCCGGATTTGCCGGCGAGCGGCCACTTTGCCTTCTGCAAGCTGGTCGCTGTGCCCGTTTCCACAACTTCGTGCATCCAGCTCAGCAGCTTTCTGGCCGTTGCTCCCGATATACCGTTCTCCTCGGGGCTGAGAACCTTCTTCTCCGCAAACGTCTCCAGCACTTTACCGCTCTTTAGCGTAATCGAGCTGACCGCCCGCGGCTCAAGCACTTCGCCTTCATGGAGCAGCGACACGACCATATTGGCAGCCTGCAGCGGCGTAATCCGAACGTCGCGCTGGCCGATCGCCGTTTGCAGCAGCACCCCTTCATCGTTGGTTGGAGTACCTGCGGCGAACAGCTGTCCTGACGCTTCCCCGTCAAACTGACGGAACGGGCGCCCCCCGACGTTCCCCTCCCAGCCGACCGGGGAGAGCAGGCCCAGCTTGCGTGCCGCAGCTTCAACCTGTTCCGGCGTCAAGCGCTTCATCACTTCGGCGAATGTAATGTTGCACGACTCGGCGAAAGCCTCCTCCAGCGTCAATGTACCGTGACCGCCTTCCTTCCAGCAGCGAAAGCCGTATTTTCCAAGCTCTCCATGGCATTCAAACGCTTCATTCGGCTGCACAACGCCCGCTTCCAGAGCGGCTGCCGCCACTACGATTTTGAACACCGAGCCTGGCGTTGCCGGAATTAACGCTTTATTGCTCCAGCCGCCACCCGGCAAATCGACATTCGTCGGATCGAAGGACGGACGGCTGGCCATCGCGAGCACGTCCGCATTATCCGCATCGAGAACGACGACGGCGCCGTCTGTGACGCCGAGCCGATCCATCGCCCGCTCGATTCCGCGCTGCAGCCCGGCGTCAATCGTCGTGTGGACGGTAAGCGGATAATGCGCCGTTTCCGAGCTGACGATTCGGGCATCCAGTCCCGGCAGCGGCCGTTTGCCGGCATCCATGAAATATGACAACGTCGTCGGGCCCAGACTTCGCAGCCAGGGCTCGAACGTCTTTTCCAGTCCCGACGCTCCGATCTCGCTATCCCGCTGCAGCTGGCCTTTCTCCAGCTGATCGCGGAATACGGATTCCACCCGTTCCGGATTTTGCCCGACGAAGCCGATCAACTGAGCGGCCGGCATTCCCGCCGGGTAACGGATCGTCAGCTCGGCCACTCTTACGTTCGGTATGCCAAGCTTCTCGATTTGAGCCGCTTGCTCGTTCGTCAGACCGAGAGGCTTGCCTTCCGGGTTCGGCCACCAGGCCGGCTCCTTCAAGCCCGATAGGAACGACCGCCATTCCGACTCGCCGGTGCGCAGGATGGCAAGCAGCGGCTTACGCTGCTCCGCCGTGCCGTAATACGCTTCGTTCACAGGGAATACGAGCAAGCCGCGGCGCACTTCTCCCGTCAGCGCCTGACCGCTGCGATCAACGAATCGGCCCCGCCCGGAATCGAGTATAAGCCCTCGCTGCCGCTGCAGCACGGAGTTCTTGACAAGATCGATGTTTCGTTCCGTAAACCGGCTTGCCGCGGCAACCTGTATCCAAAACAATCTACCCGCGATCGCCGCGACTCCCAGTGTAAATAGCAGCAATATGATGTATACTCTTCGCCGATCGACCATCTTTACCGGCCCCCAGTCCATATGTGTGTTACTGCTAATCATTATAGGCCAGGACTCCTGCGGGCAAACGGGAATGCCGTCAACGGTCTTCTTGCAGACATGCTTGTACCGGCGACAAAAAACCTCCACATCCACAGGCAGCGTGGAGATGAAGGTTTTTTGCGGATAACGAAACCAATATTAGATACGGAAACGAGTCAAAGACTCTTTCAGCGAGGTTGACAAGTTCTCCAGCTTCTCCGCCAGACGTACGAGCCCTTCGCTGATGCCCAGCTGCTCCTGGCTTAAAGAAGATACCTGCTCCGAGGTCGCAAGCGACTCCTGCGCAACGGCGCTCACATTGCTCATCGCATCGGACAAGATCGTCTGCGACTGGTCCAGCTCGGAGATCGAGTCGCTCACATTGCTCAGCTGGGTAATGAACCCGCCCATGTGCGCACGAACCTGTGTAAAGATCGTATCCGCTTCCTTAACCGAAGTAATCTGCTGCTGGAAAATCGGATAAGCGTTCGACAGCACGCCTACAGTCTCATCGATTTCGCGCTGGATCGTTTCCGTAATTTCCCCGACGACGCCGATCGATTGACGCGATTGGTCGGCCAGCTTGCGAATCTCGTCGGCGACGACCATGAAGCCTTTCCCGGCAGCACCGGCACGGGCCGCCTCAATCGTAGCGTTGAGCGACAAAATGTTCGTCTGCTTGGTCATGTTGCTGAGCACATCGAGGATTTTTCGAATCGAACGCGTGCTTTCCTTCAGCTTGTCGACCTTCTCCACCATCGAGCGGATCATCGTCTCCGCATCGTTCGTCTTCGCAATCAGCTCGGACATATACTTCGTCCCCTGCTCGGAGGATGTTTGCACATCGGAAGCGGCGTTGCCCATCTCCAGGTTCGCTTGGATGACATTCTTCATCCGCTCGCCGATCTGATACGTCAGCTCGTTACCGCGTTCGGATTCGGTTGCGAGGCCCGAAGCGCCGGTCGAAATCTCTTCGGTCGCAACGGCGATTTCCTTCGCCGCCGTAGCTGTCGTCCGGGACGCGTTCGTCAGCTCGGACGCCGTCTCCATAACCTGATTGGCGGACACTTGCGTCTTCTCCACGAGCGCCGTAATTTGCTCCATCATAATGTCGAAGGAGTTTCCGAGCTGCCCGATCTCATCCTGCGAGGTGAAGGCTGCCCGCACTTGCAGATTGCCCTGCGCCCCTTGCTCCATCAAGTCGCGGATGCGATTGATCGGAACGCGAATCATTCTGGCTACGAAGTAACCGATCACAAGCGCTGCAACCGCCGCCAAAATCGACATAAAGATCGTAATATTGGCAATCGCTTTCGCACCGCTGGTCAGCTCGCTGACCGGGATGCCGCCGACCAAGTACCAGCCGGTGAGCGAGGATTTGTAAAATACGACCTGCTTGTCCCCGATCGTTAACGAATTCTGATCCTGCTCCAAGCTTTCTTTGGACAATTCGATTGCCGACTTCTGGCCGATCTCCTCGGCTTTGCTCACGTAGACGTTCATGTTCCCGGCCGTGCTGAGCTGAATCATACTGCCTTCACCGAAATTCATGTTGTTCAGCTGCTTGCCGATGACATCCGTCGACACTTCCATAAGCAGGACACCGCTAATGGCGTTCGTCGTCGTATCGCGAAGCGTACGGCCGATCGCAAAGCCCGGTCCCGGCATCGTACCGGAATAGCCCTTCTGAATGCTCTCCAGCCATACGGATTTCCCTCCGCCGTCATTGATCCGTTTGAACCACTCGGTGCTCCCGTGATTATCGCCGTTCATGGCATTCCCGGACTGGCTGATGTATTCGCCGCTCGGCTTCAGCAAATGAATCGCTTTGATGTTCTTGTCCGCATACAAATACACATTGATTTTTTCGTTAATTTTGCGGCTGAGCTCCAAGTATTCGTATGAGCCTTTACCGACACTGTTCATTTGGGCGAGCAGCGCTTGCAAATCTTTGTCGAGCATGACCTGTAAGCTCAGATTGTCGAATGTACTATACAGGAAGTCAAGCTTCTCCCCTGCCTGAACGATCGCTTGCAGCGATGCCGCCGACACTTGAGTTTTCACCACATCGCGCGATTTGAAATAGGAAATGACGCCGACTGCAATAACGAACAGCAATATACCGGCAAAGAAGGCAATAAAGATTTTCATTCCGACCGACTTCACCGGATTCTGAACGCGGAATTCTTTCAAATTCACCGTCATTCCGTTCTCTTTGCCGGGAGCAGCCGCCGCTGCACGCTTCACCAGCCTTCCCGTCAAAGACGCGAAACCGCTGCCGGCTCTTCTTAACGATGTCCAGCCATTCCGTACAGTGGAGATCAGCTTGGTCCATTTTGCATTCATGACATTCACCCACCATTAACATTGTAGTCGCTGCCGTTTTCTTTGAAAGTGCTTACATTTATTTTTCTTATAAAACACGTATTCGACAGCAACAGACATATTCCTTTCGAAACCATGACAATTCAAAAAAAAATTCCTCCAAAAGCACCTAATACGTGCTTTTAGAGGAATTTTATCCATTAATATGGTGAATTCCCTAAGCCTTTGGACCCGTTCTCTTCCGCATCATATCGAACGGCTTTACCGGTTGATCGACCTTCACACGCACCGGCTGAAGCGGGTGGCGCGCAGCGGTCAATTCCTCGCCGTTCTCATCCCACAGCGCCTCAACGGTTTGCGAGAAATGCGTTCCGTCCGGTCCGAAAAACTCAACCGTCTGCCCCGGCTTGAAATAGTTGCGCTGCTGTATGACGGCCATGCCGGTATTCGCATCGTAGGAAGTGACGAGCCCGACAAAATCGTACTGCACCGCTTTCTCCTCCGGTCCGAAGATGTGCTCCCGATGCCCCGGGGATTCGTAGAAGAACCCGGTATTGACCGGACGGTTCGCCGCCTTATTGATTTCCTCCACCCATTCGGGCTTCAGCACGTAATGGTCCGGATCGGCGAAATACGAGTCGATCGCCTGCCGGTATGCATTCACAACCGTCGCTACGTAATGAATGCTCTTCATGCGTCCTTCGATCTTAAAGCTGTCGACCCCCGATTCGATCATGTCCGGGATATGCTCGATCATGCACAAATCTTTGGCGCTCATCATGAACGGATCGTCGCCCTCGTCAAATACCGGAACGTCCATGGCGATCGGGCCCTCTGCAGCCGTGCCGCCTTCATACAAATCGTATTTCCAGCGGCACGATTGGCAGCATCCGCCGCGGTTCGAATCGCGGTCCGTGAAATGATTCGACAGCACGCAGCGTCCCGAATACGAGGAGCACATCGCCCCGTGGATGAATACCTCGATCTCGACGTCGACATGGCGTTTGATCTCGTCGATTTCCGCCATGCTTGCTTCACGGGCCAGCACGACGCGCTCGATGCCTTCATCCTTCCAAAATTTTACCGCCTGCCAGTTCATCGTCGACTGCTGTGTGCTCAAATGCACTTCCAGCTTCGGAGCTACCCGCCGTGCCGTATCGATAATGATCGGATCCGCAGCAATAATTGCCGCGATCCCAACCTCCTGCAAGCCGCGCAAATAGTCTTCCAATCCTTCCAAATCTTCATTGTGGGCGTAAATGTTCGTCGCCACGAACACTTTGGCCCCGTAACGGGCGGCGAATTCGACGCCTTCCCGCATTTCCTCGAACGTGAAATTATCGGCCGCCGAACGCAGGCCGTACTTCTGTCCGCCGATATAGACCGCATCCGCGCCGTAATGAACGGCGAATTTCAGCTTCTCGAGACTTCCCGCCGGCGCCAGCAGCTCCGGCTTCTCGAGCCGCACCCGCTTGCCGCGGGCGCGCTTCTCCAATATGTCCGTACTCATCGTTTCCGTTCCCCTCCTGTCCTGCCTTAATACACTTGTTCTTTATAGAAAAATCCGTACGACAGCTCGCGGCCGGCGGGCTGCAGCTCCTGAATGCGGTCGAGCCAGGTCTGGTCGAACGTGAAGCCGCTCGGGTCCGCCGTATACGCGTCAATGGCTGCACGGTAGCTCTGCAGTACCGCCGTGTTGTACGCTTCGTTTTTCAGAATGCTCTCGATTTTGAAAGAAGCGATGCCTCCGTCGATCAGCTCCGGCAAATTTTCCAGCATGCAAATATCGTCCGAGCTCATCACATGCGTTCCGGAATCATCCTCATAGATCGGGAACCGCTCGCCCGGCCGCTCTTGCTCGATCAAATACAAGCCCCGCTCCGGCGAATACGATACCCCTTCGATCGGCTTGCCCCGATGTGCCGTATAGTTTTCAAGCAGGCGCCGCTTCGAATGGTAAATGTTCGTCATGCCGTGCACCTGCACTTCGACGTCCATCGCACCTTTCAGCTTGGCCGCAATTTCGATCAACTCTTCCATGTTGAGCTCGCGGGCGGCTACAAGCCGCGTTGCGCCTTTGCGGCCCCAATATGCCGCCGTCGCCCAATTCGTCGACGTCATCTCGGCGTTCCAATGCAGCGCAAGCTGCGGAGCCTTCGTCTTGACGGCTACCAGCACGGCCGGGTCGCCGAACACGACGGCATCGGCCCCCGCATCGGCAACCTCGCTCACGTAATCCGGAAGGGTCTCCGCCGTTGCATTGTCCATAATATGATTCATCGCAATATATACTTTCGCTCCAAGCCGATGCGCTTCAGGGATAACACGGCGCAGCTCGGCAGCGGTCACTTCTCCGGGCAGGCGAAGACCGTATCGGCTCTCGCCGACCAGCAGCGCATCGGCGCCTGCCTTCGCATAGGCGAGCATTTGCTCGGCCGATCCGGCCGCTATGAGCAGTTCTGGTTTGTTCGTAGACATATCGATCACTTTCCTTCCTGAGCCTTGCTCGCCGCGATATTTTTTTTATGCTCCTCGTACGTTTCGGCGAACAAGTGGCCTTTAGAGCCGTCTTTCTTGGTAACATAGAACAAATACTTCGTCTCGGCCGGCGACAGCGCCGCTTCAATGGAAGCGAGGCTCGGGCTGGCGATCGGCCCCGGGGGCAGACCCGGGTTCAAATACGTATTATAAGGACTTTCGATCTGCAAATCCTTCTCCAGCACCCGTTCCTTCGGCTTGTCGAACAAATATTGAACGGTAGCGTCGATTTGCAGCGGCATATTCATCTTCAGACGGTTCATAATCACGCCGGCCACGATCGGGCGCTCCTCGTCCACGACAACCTCCCGCTCGATGAGAGAGGCGACGGTAAGCAGCTGATGCAGGCTGAAGCCCAGCTTCTGCATTCGCTCCTGCCAGCCGGCGACGGAGCCGATTCGCGCCTCTGTCTCCGCCAGCATTCGCGCTATCATCTCTTCCGGGCCTGTTCCCAGCTTGAATTCGTAAGTCTCGGGAAACAGGTAGCCTTCCAGGCGGTGCTTGATAGCGGCCCCTTCGGGAATCGCCGCAATGACGCTCCCGGTATACGGCGCCGGCTGATCGAGCAGCCGCAGCACGTCGTCTGCCGGCTTCCCCGTCGTCTGCGCCAGCTTCTCGGCAATTTGCACGACGGTGAAGCCTTCGGGCACGGTGAGCTTTAGCGTTTCCGCCTTGATAGTATCTCCAGCGTTCAACTTGGCAATGATGTCATTCAGAGACATTCCCGGCGTTAACGCATAGGCCCCTGCCTGAAAGCGGGAGCCTTCTTTTTTCCACTTCAAATAATACGTAAAAATGCGGGCATCGCGTATAATGCCGTTCGTTTCAAGCACCTCCGCGATTTGCGCAGGGCGCGACCCCGGAGCGATGTCGACCTTGATTTCGTGCCCCGTTCCCGGCACCGGCCTCAGGGCTTGGGAAACGTAAAGCCCCAGCCCCGTTGCCGCCCCGGCCGCCGTAAGCACGAGCAAAGCGAGCACCGCTCCGACGATTCTCCAAGCAGACCGCTTCGGCTTCTGCTGCGTCGGTTCCACCGTCATTCCCCTTCTTACAGAAAAAAGAGCGGATCGTTCCGCTCCCTTCGCCGTTCTATTCAAAATCGCCCTTGAGCGGGAACGTCATCTCGTCATACAGCTCCGAGACCGTCTCCCATTCATCGTCGTCTTCGATATTTTCCAGCTCAGGCTCGCCGTCGCCCGGTACGACCCGGAACAAAGCGACCTCGTCTTCCTCGCGCAGCGCGTCGGATTGCAGCACCGCATATTCCTTGCCGTCATGCCTGAATTCCGTCAAAATGCGATAAGCGGCGGATTCATTCTGCTCATCGAACAAAATAATATCATCTCCGAACGCCTTCCGCAAGGTTTCGCTCTTCTGCACGTCGCTCATTGCTCGTCGTCCTCTTCATACTCCGCCATCAACGTATTGAAGGTTTCCTCAACGATATTCCACTCTTCCTCGTCCTCAATCGTAAACAGCTTCAGGTCGTCGCCATTCTCGTCTTCCTCATAGCGGAAAGCGTAAACTTCGTCGGACTCCTCGTCGGCGTCGACTGGCACTACCATCATGTATTTATTGTCGGAGCCGTCTACCTCGAACTTCATGATCACTTCAAACTCTTCTTCGTTGCCTTCATCGTCCGGAATATAAATGATTTCCGGTTCTTCCAGCAGCTCCTCATTGCCTGCCATTACGATCACCTCGCGATTTTAGAATCCATAAAGTTTTGCAATATGAGCGCTGCGGCCATCTTGTCGATGACTTGCTTGCGCTTCTTGCGGCTGACGTCCGCCTCGAGCAGCGTACGCTGCGCCGAGGCGGTCGTTAGCCGTTCATCCCAAAGGTGGACTGGCAATTGTAGTATTTCTTCGACCTGTTTGGCAAATTCGATACAAATTTCTCCACGCGGGCCGATCGTGTTGTTCATATTTTTCGGCAAACCGACAACGATCTCGCTGACGCTGTATGCCTCCACCAGCTCCCGCAGTCTGCCGAAGTCCCGTTCCTGCGTCGTACGGCGAATCGTCTCGACGCCCTGCGCGGTCCAGCCGAGCTCATCGCTGACAGCAACGCCGATCGTTTTGTCTCCGTAGTCAAGGCCCATCCGTCTCATCCGGCATCTCCCTTATTTATGTTCTTTCAGGTAGGAGCGCACCAGTTCCTCGATCAATTCGTCCCGCTCACGCCTGCGGATCAGGCTGCGGGCGTTGTTGTGGCGCGGAATGTAGGCCGGGTCGCCGGAAAGCAGGTAGCCGACAATCTGGTTGATCGGATTGTAGCCCTTCTCTTGCAGTGCGTCGTATACCGCCAAGAGCACTTCCTGGGGTGACGTTTCGACCTCTTCCGCCTTCACGTTGAATTTCATCGTTTTGTCCATCGAACTCATGACGATCACCCTCGCTTTCGCTGCCAACCGTTTACATATTGTCTATATTCTCTACCGTGCAGAAAATTCCTGTTGCTTCGAGAAAAAAACGTGTTAAACGAGCTGTTTCGCAACGAGCTCTTCAACAAGCTTCAGCGCATCGCCCAGCTTGGAAGCGTCCTTGCCGCCGGCCTGCGCCATCTCCGGCTTGCCGCCGCCGCTTCCGCCGCAGGCCGCCGCCGCTTCCTTGATCAGCTTGCCGGCATGGAACCCTTTCGCCGCGAGATCCGCCGAAACGGCCGCGACGAGGTTGACCTTGCCTTCGGCCGCAGCGCCGAGAACGATAACCGCCGAACCGAGCTTCGCCTTCATCTCGTCAACGATCGTGCGCAGCGAATCCATGTCTCCTGCGTTCACTTGCGCCGCCAGCACCTGCACGCCGGCGACCGTCTTCACCTGGTCGGTCAGCGCTCCCGCCTCGATGCGGCTCAGCTTGGCGCGGAGCGATTCGTTCTCGCGGCTCAGCTCCTTAATTTGGCCGAGCGCCGCTTCCACACGCTTCGGCACGTCGTTCACATTCGACTTCAGCAGCGCAGCCGCGTCCTTCAGCTGCTGCAGCTGGGCGTCGAGATATTCGTAGGCATGGCGTCCGGTTACCGCCTCAATCCGGCGTACGCCGGAGCCGATGCCGGATTCCGATACGATCTTGAACAGGCCGATTTGCGCTGTCGATCGAACGTGGCAGCCGCCGCACAGCTCCAGGCTGTAATCGCCGACCTGAACGACGCGAACGACGTCGCCGTACTTCTCCCCGAACAGCGCCATCGCGCCCATGGCCTTCGCTTCGGCAAGCCCTTTGACCGAAATGTCGACCGCCGTGTTGAGCCAAATTTGCCGGTTTACGCGCTGCTCCACGTCCTGGAGCTCTTCAGCCGTAACGGCGCCAAAATGGGAGAAGTCGAACCGCAGACGCTCCGGCTGTACGAGCGAGCCCGCCTGATTGACATGCGTACCGAGCACTTCCTTAAGCGCTTTGTGCAGCAAATGCGTCGCCGTATGATTTTTGACGATATCTTCGCGCAGCTCGGCGCTGACCGCAGCCTGCACGCTTTCGCCGGTGCGCAGCACGCCTGCTTCGACCCGCACCGTGTGCACATGCTGGCCATGCGGCGCTTTACCCACTTCCTCGACAATCAGCTTGAGTCCGCTCCCGCTCGTAATGATACCGAAGTCGCTTACCTGACCGCCGCTTTCCGCATAGAACGGAGTCCTGTCAAGAATAACCTGGCAGGTCTCGCCGGTGCCGACAAGGTCGACAAATTGATTTTCATGAACGATAGCCGCCACTTTAGCAGATACTACCAGATCAGTATATCCAACAAATTCCGATTTAACCGTATAATCGGCCAGCGGACCGCCCTGTACCTTCATGCTTTCCGATTCCTGCCGGGCATTGCGGGCGCGGTCTCGCTGCTCCTGCATCGCCTTGTCGAAGCCGGCGCGGTCGACGGTCATACCTTTCTCCGCCGCAAAGTCCTCGGTCAAGTCGAACGGGAAGCCGTACGTGTCGTACAGCTTGAACGCGTCCGGACCGCTGATCTCGGTTCGTCCCTCGGCAGCCGCCTGCGCCGCAAGCGACGAGAGAATGTTCAAGCCGTCGCTGAGCGTCTCGTGGAAGCGTTCTTCCTCGGTGCGGATGACGCGTTCGATAAACTCGCGCTTCTCGACGATTTCCGGATAGTACGAGCCCATAATGTCGCCGACAACGGAAACGAGCTTGTACAAGAACGGCTTATCCATGCCGAGCACCACCTTACCGTAGCGCACCGCGCGGCGCAGCAGACGGCGGATGACGTAGCCGCGGCCTTCGTTCGACGGCAGCACGCCGTCGCCTGCGGAGAACGTCACCGTGCGTACATGGTCGGCAATCACCTTGAACGCCACGTCGGTTTCGCTGTTCTCGCCGTACTTTACCCCGGCAATTTCGCCGGTAGCGGCGATAATCGGCGTAAACAGGTCCGTATCGAAGTTGGAGTCGACATCCTGCAAAATCGAAGCGAAGCGCTCCAGGCCTGCGCCCGTATCGATGTTCTTATTCGGCAGCGGCGTGTAGGAGCCGTCCTTATTATGGTTGAACTGCGAGAACACGAGGTTCCACACCTCGAGGAAGCGCTCGTTCTCGCCGCCCGGCCAGCATTCCGGATCGTTCAGATCGCCGTACTTCTCCCCGCGGTCGTAGAAAATTTCCGTACACGGTCCGCACGGTCCTTCGCCGATGTCCCAGAAGTTGTCCTGCAGCTTGTAGATGCGCTCCGCCGGCAGCCCGATCTTCTCGTTCCACAGCTTGAACGCCTCTTCGTCCTCCGGATATACGGTAACCGACAAACGGTTCGGATCGAAGCCGATCCATTTCGGATCGGTCAGGAATTCCCAAGCCCACGTAATCACTTCTTCTTTGAAGTAATCGCCGATCGAGAAGTTGCCGAGCATTTCGAAGAACGTATGGTGGCGGCGGGTTTTGCCTACATTTTCAATATCGTTCGTCCGAATGCACTTCTGCGAGTTCGCGATCCGCGGATTGTCCGGCACCTCGCGTCCGTCGAAATACCGCTTCAGCGGCGCCATCCCGGCGTTGATCCAGAGCAGCGAAGGATCGTTGTGCGGCACGAGCGAAGCGCTCGGCTCGATGTGGTGCCCCTTCTCCTTGAAAAATTCCAGCCACTTGCTGCGGATTTCACTTGCCTTCATACGTTATCATGACTCCCTTCGACATGTTCGAAAAATACAAAACGCCCCTGCCAACAGACAGGGACGATTAAGCTCGCGGTACCACCCTGGTTATCGCTGATGCTGATGCGGCTCAAACGCCTGCAGCGATCTCCTTGTGCGGACGATAACGGGTCCCCCCGGCGGAGTTGTTCCGCGCTCCGAAAGCAGCGTTCGGCTGATCTTCGCCGCGAGCGTCCTTGCAGCCGGCGGCCGTATCGTTACTACGAACGGCTCCCGGGACACTCTCTCTGCGGGGCGGGCTGCAGCCTACTTTCTTTCATCCTCGCATTGGTCGATTCAATACCAAAAATTATAGACCTCCGCCCGATAGATGTCAAATCGTGTCCCTTGCTTGCGGTTAAAATCTGGGCGTCCGGTGCCTGATGTAATGCAGCACAATATGCTCGACGATCACCTTCAGCACGGCGAACATCGGTACCGCCAGAATCAGTCCGAAAATACCGCCGATTTGACCGCCGACGAGCAATGCGAAGATGATAACGAGCGGATGCAGATGAAGCGATTTGCCGACGACCTGCGGCGAGATGATGTTGCCTTCCGCCACCTGCACCGCAAAGTTGACCAGAGCGACGAACAGCACCATTTTCATAGAGATCGTGGATGCCATAAGCAATGCCGGCGCGGCGCCAAAGAACGGCCCCAAATACGGAATAATATTGAATACGGCGACAATGCTGGCCAGCAGGAGCGGATACGGCATGCCGATGATGAGATAGCCGAAATACGCCAAAGCCCCGACGATCAGACACACCAATAGCTGTCCGCGGATATAATGTCCGAGCGCCGTATCGATGTCCAGCAGAAGCCTGACGATGCGCTGCCGCTGCGACTTCGGTACGACTGCCAGCGCGGTCTTTTCGAGCATTTGAAAGTCTTTGAGCATGTAGAACGATACGAACGGGACGATGAAAATAATGAACAGCGTTCCGATTGTCGTGCCGATCGAGCTGAGATAGTCCGACACGATCTCGGATACGCTCGTCTCCAGCTTGCCGAGCGATTTATTGATGCCGTCCCGGATCGACGTAGGCAGCATGTCGTTGTGATTGTAGCCATCGACGATCGATTGCGCCCTAAGTGTCAGCTCCGGCATATGCTCGTTCAGCTCTTGAACCTGCTCCATAAACATCGGTGTAAGATTCATGAAAATCACGACCAGCGACGTCACAAAGACGCTATAAATCAGCAAAACGGCGATCGTTCGCGGCACTTTCCGTTGACCGAGCAGCGAGACGACCGGGTTCAGCACGTACGAAATAATCAAGGCAATCAGGAACGGCATCAGCACAGCTTCCAGGAATTGAAACACGCCGCGCAGCAGCGGCTTGATCTGAAGCAGCATATACAGCACGAGCAGGCCGAGCAAAGCATAGATGAGTCCGGCGAACCACCGGTTCCGGAACCACGGCTCCATTCGGGCAACTCCCCTTCCCCGCCAATCTCCTTACAGTATATGTACAACCTCATACAATTAATCCAGGCCCCGCGAAAATGAAAACAAGCCCCCGTTGCGAGCTTGGGGGCCTACATTGGACGCTTCCTGCATATAGATCAGGTAGCGTGTACTTGTGGAATATCATCCTCGAAGAACAGATCGTCCAGCGAGCTGAGCGTGCCGTCTTCTTCGACCTGATACACGGACATTTTGTCCCCGTTCACGGTCAATTCGATGAAGCAGCCCCAGCAGTAAAATTGATGAGAGCCGATCTTGCCGATATCCTTCGAATTGCAATTAGGACAACGCATCATATTGAATCACAACCTTATTCTGAGATACGAAGCGACTCCGCTTCCGTTATGCAGTCCGTCGGGACGACGATCGCATCTTCTCCCAGCTTCGCGTGCTCCGGGATAGCGAGCGTCTTGCGCCCTTCCTGCAAGTCTGTAACAAATCCTTCGGACAATTCAAAGCCTACCACTGGTATTTCCAAATTTCGGCCGAAATAAACATCTTCGATGACTCCGAGCCGCTCGCCGTTCGTCTTGAGAACCGGGAGACCGAACAGCTTGCCTGAGCCTCCCGCCAGCGGTCTTGCCTGAACGTAGTCATCCTGCATAACCGCCTCTTCACTTTGAACAGTGACGGCGTCCGTCCCCAGGGCGGCAATATGCTCGGAGGATACGGTCCGCCCTTCCGTAAACCAAGTTTTCGATTCCAGCACGATAGCTTTCAGCTGCCAATCGGATCCGATCCTCATATCTTTCACAGTCCCGACCTGCTTACCGGTATCGATCGTAACGACAGGCAGACCGATGATGTCTTTCGCCTTGCGCAAGCTTTACCCTCCTTGGGGATCGCAAGAGACTGGCGTGATGCCGGCCTCCGGCTACTTACCTATACGTATGGCGACGCCATATAGTTTCAATAATCTCTACGGCGGCGTCGATTTCTTGTATAGAGTTCCCCAATCCGAGGCTGATTCGGATGGCAGATCGTGTCACCTCGTCAGACAGATGCATCGCCCGCAGCACATGGGACGTTTCTAAGGAGCCTGAGGTGCACGCCGATCCGCTGGAAACGGCAATACCTTCCAAATCCAAATTCATCAGCAGCGTCTCGGTATCGAGACCGGGTAAGCTCAAATTGATTATGTGCGGGACGCGCTGCGACGGATGGCCGTTGATCACGATGCTGGACGAGCCGATCCGTTCGGTCAGTCCATTGACGAGCCGAGTGCGGAGCTCCTCGATCGCAGCATTTTGTTCGTCGATCCGCCGGGCGAACAAGTCCGCCGCTTTGGCAAAACCGACGATTCCTGCAACATTCTCGGTTCCCGACCTGCGCTTGCGCTCCTGGTTGCCCCCCAGCAGTAAGGCTGGAAGCGGCACGGAGGCATGCAGATAGAGCGCCCCTACGCCCTTGGGACCGTACACCTTATGGGCGGAGAAGCTTACCATATCGACCGGCAGTTCGCTCAGCCGAATCGGCAGCTTGCCTAACGCCTGAACGGCGTCGACATGAAATAAAATGCCGCGATCCCTGGCTGTCCGGCCGATCGCTTCAATCGGCTGGACCGTACCGATTTCGTTATTGACGTACATCACGGAAATCAATGCAGTCTCCGGCTTGATCGCCGCTTCGATACGAGCGGAATCGACAATCCCGGAAGAGTCGGCTTCTACATAAGTCACTTCAAACCCGAGCTGCTCCAGCCGTTCGCACGGATGCAGCACGGCATGATGCTCGATCGTTGTCGAGATGATATGCGGACGCCGATCCTTTTGCTTCTTGGACGCCAAAGCCACCGCACCGAAAACCGCCGTATTGTTGCTCTCGGTGCCGCCGCTCGTAAAGACAAGCTCGCCCGGCTTGCACCCCAGTTGCGCAGCAAGACCGTCACGTGCGCGATTCAGCGCGGTGCGGGTCGCTCTGCCGAAGCTGTGTATGGAGGACGGATTCCCGTAATGGTCGGTCAAATAAGGAAGCATCGCTTCCAGCACCTCGCGGTGCAGCGGTGTCGTCGCGGCGTGATCCAAATAAATGGGATTCATCGCTTCGTCACCCACTAAATATAGAACATATAGTTGTCGTTCTTGCCCTCGTCCTTAAACATATTAAGAGACGCAAGCGTCGTCGAATCCAGCACTTCCGCAATGCTGTCGCGGATGCGCATCCACAGATCGCGCTTTGCCGGATCGTCTTCTTCCGTGAAATCGACCGGCGAGATCGGTCCTTCCAGAACGCGAATGACGTCTCCTGCAGTCAATTGGTCCGGCGACTTCGACAATATATAGCCGCCATAGGCGCCGCGGACGCTCTTTACCAAACCGGCGTTGCGCAGCGGAGCAACGAGCTGCTCCAAATAATGCTCGGAGAGCTGGTGCTTCTCCGCAATGCTTTTCAGAGACGTAGGACCTTCGCCGAACTTGGCGGCCAGTTCCATCATAATTGTGAGGCCGTAACGGCCTTTTGTTGAAATTTTCAAAACGACACCCAGCCTTTGCCACGTAAAATCATATTGTATCCTATCCGGTTAATAGGATTTCCATGTGCTGTATGACCCAAACGTCGGGAAAATGATGTGCATCATAGATATGTTACCATACTTCGACCGTTTTGTGGGAAAATAACGATGACATTCCGGTGAAATAATTTTATTTTTGCTTCGAGGAGCGTTATAATAGATGGATTACGAAGGAAAGAAGGTGTGCCGCATGGGTGGCAAAGCTCGCGTCGTACTGGGAATGTCCGGCGGCGTCGATTCCTCCGTTGCCGCATTGCTGCTGAAGGAGCAGGGCTACGAGGTCATCGGAATTTTTATGAAAAATTGGGACGATACCGACGAGTTCGGCCACTGCACGGCGGAAGAAGACGCCGAAGACGTGCGCCGGGTATGCGATCAGATCGGGATCCCTTTCTATACAGTCAATTTTGAAAAGCAGTATTACGACAAGGTGTTCACCTATTTCCTCGACGAATACCGCGCTGGCCGGACGCCGAATCCTGACGTCATGTGCAACCGGGAGATCAAGTTCGGCGAGTTTCTGGACAAGGCCAAGTCGCTCGGCGCCGATTACTTGGCGACGGGCCACTATGCGCGTGTCATGGAGAAGGACGGCGAGTTCGTTCTGCTGCGGGGTGTCGACTCGAATAAAGACCAGACATATTTCTTGAATGCGCTGAATCAGGCCCAGCTGTCGAAGGCGATGTTCCCGATCGGCCACCTGCCGAAGCCGGAAGTACGCCGGATTGCCGAAGAGGCCGGTCTTGCGACGGCGAAGAAGAAGGACAGCACCGGGGTGTGCTTTATCGGCGAGCGTAACTTTAAAGAGTTCCTCAGCGGATATTTGCCGGCTCGCAGCGGGGATATCCAAACGCCGGACGGCGTGGTGCTGGGACGGCATGACGGACTCATGTACTACACGCTTGGACAGCGGCAGGGGCTCGGCATCGGCGGCGTCGGTACCGGTGAACCGTGGTTCGTAGCCGGCAAAGACCTGGAGCGCAACGTACTCATCGTCGTGCAAGGCGAGAAGCATCCGGCGCTGTATTCCACATCGCTGGTCGCCGGCGGCGTGAATTGGATATCTCCGAATGCTCCGAAGCATGGAGATGCGCCGCTGCGCTGCACGGCAAAGTTCCGCTACCGCCAGCCCGATCAGGGCGTTACCGTGACGGTCCGCGAGGATGGCATGTGGAACGTTGCGTTCGATGTGCCGCAGAAAGCCGTCACACCGGGGCAGGCTGTCGTCTTTTACGACGGCGAGGTGTGCCTCGGCGGCGGGACGATCGAGACGACCGTTCCGCTGGAGGCGGGAAGCTTGGGTGCGGCCGTTAAGGCATAAGCTGTTATGGCGTGAGCCGGTATGGCGTGAGCCGGTATGGCATGAGCCGGCATGGCGTGAGCTGGTATGGCGTGAGCTATAAATACCTGAGCTGTCAAGGAACAAATGGCTGTGGTATAGCAGGCGGATGATGTGTAAAGGCCTCTTCAAGACTGGGGCAATCGCTACCCCTTTCTTGAAGCGGCCTTTTTTGGACAACGTGGAGTCAGCACAACATGGGGCGTCTCCGAAGGCTCGTACGCCTGCCGCATATGCTTGTTCAGCCTCTACTTTTGCGCGATATGCATTTAATCTATCATCCCACCGCTAACGCCAAGCTCTCTTCATCTGCCTATCCCGCTGCAGCAGTTTTACGCTAGACAGAGTCTTCTTTACACCGCGTCGCTTGGAGCGTTTGGTGTTAACTGCACTTGGAGTTTATCGGCATTCGGTGTATGTCTGCATTTGGCGTTTGTCTGAATCCTGTGTTTATCGGCATTCTGCGTTTATCTGCATGTGGCTTTTAACTGCATCCGGCGTTTATCTGCGTTTGGTGTTTGTCTGCATCCAGTGTTTGTCTGCATCCAGTGTTTGTCTGCATCCGGTGTTTGTCTGCATCCGGTGTTTATCGGCATTTTGCGGTTTATCCGCATTTGGTGTTTGTCAAACATTCAGCGAATCTTCTAGCTGCGGACCTCTCAACAGTACTAGGCTGTTTACCGGGCTTCCGATAGCGGACTTTCGGATCGTTATTCCTGTGTTTAGCTCCACTTTTCCGGATATAGCGGATTTTGGGGGAGCTATTTTATCAAAACAGCTTAGTTCCCTTGCATTTCCCCGGATTCTCAATCATGTAACGGTTCTGAAATCCGCTATTTGAGGCTGAAATCGGTATCGCACAAAAATAACGCCTTCTAAGTCCTTTTTTACGAACCGGATACTACGCTTAACAAGCTACATGCCTCAGAAGCGCAGGTCAGGCTTACGAATCGCCGGCCAGCTCCAAAAGCCGCAGCGCCTGACTGCGCAGCCGCTCCGGCCAAGGCTGCTCCATTAACGCCCGCAGCCGATGGGAGTTGAAATGCTGCGGTTCAATCTCCATCAAGCGGTACAGCTTTCCCGCCTTGGCCTGCCGGGAAGGGGACGGCATCAAGCTGTACAGCAGCCACCAATCCGCCGCCATCCCCAAAGGCAGACCCTCCGTCACCTCGACCGCCGACTCGTCGAAAGGCAGCTCGAACACACCGGCTTCATGCTCGACGCGAAAGCCGGCCAGCATGTCCACATCGCAGCCGTCAATACGAAACCGGTAATAATACCGTGTCATAAAAGGCGGTTTCGGCTCTCCCTTCTCGCATGTGCCTAACGCCGAAAGAGCGGCAAGCGCCCGATCGGTGTCAGGCAAAGCGACAACGATATCGAGGTCGCCCGGACGGACATCGCCGTCCAGAAGCGAGAGCCGCTCCAGCAGCGCCGACCCGCCGACCGCCCAAGTTACGCCGGCCTGCTGCAGCGCCCGGACAACAGCGGCAAGCGTCCGCTGCAATGTCATCCCGCTCCACCTCCGCGGCGGCGAAGCTGGTTCTGCCGCATTTTTTCCTCCATCCCCTGCTCGCTTGCTTCAAACAGCACCATATGCTCATGCCCAATCGGGAAGTAGTCTTGACGAACATAGTGCCCCGGGTAATTATGCGGGTATTTGTAGCCGACATGGCCGAGCTTCTCGGCGCCCTTGTAATGCGCATCGCGCAAATGGAGCGGCACTTCCGCCGATTTCATCCGCTCCATTGCCTGCAGCGCCCGATCGACCGCGACAGGTATCGAGTTCGATTTGGGGCTTTCCACGGCGAACAATATGGCTTGCGCCACGATATAACGAGACTCCGGCCAGCCGATCTTATGGTATGCGTCCATCGCCGTCACCGCCTGCACTAACGCTTGCGGATTGGCGAGACCGATATCTTCGGAGCAGGCGACGATAAGCCGGCGCAGGAATGTCATCGGATCCATCCCGAGCTTCTCGACCGCGTACAAGAACCAGAACAGCGCCGCGTCGGAAGAGCCGCGCACGCTCTTGTGGAAGGCGGACAGTACGTCGTACTGCGTTGACTCGTCGGCCTTTACCGTCGGGCGGCGGATCGATTCCTCCGCCACCTCCAGCGTAATGCGGATCGTACCGTCCGCATCAGGATGCGTCGTCAGCGCTGCAAGCTCGAGCGCGTTCAACGCGCGGCGGATGTCTCCGTTCGCCATGCGCGCAATGTGCAGCAGGCCGTCCTCATCGGCTTGAACCGGCAAATCGCCGAGCCCCCGTTCACGGTCGGCGAGCGCGCGCCGCATCGCGAGAAGCGCATGCTCGTACGTAAGCGGCTGGAGCTGAAACAGCGTCGACCGCGACAAAAGCGCTCCGTTCACGTGGTGGAACGGATTCTCGGTCGTCGCCCCGATGAAAATAATGATCCCCTGCTCGACGGCAGGCAGCAGCGCATCTTGGCGCGACGTATTGAAGCGGTGCACCTCGTCCAGGAACAAGATCGTCTTCGTTCCGTATAGCTGCTTGTTCGCCTTCGCCTGCTCGATCACGTCGCGAACGTCCTTCACCGACGCATCCACGGCGTTCAGCTTGACGAAGGCCCCTTTCGTACGATTCGATATAATGTTCGCCAAGGTCGTCTTTCCCGTTCCCGGCGGTCCGTACAGCAATATGGAACTGACTTGATCGGCTTCAATCGCCCGCCGCAGCAGCTTGCCGGGTCCGACAATATGCTCTTGGCCGATATATTCGTCAAGCGTCACCGGACGCATCCGGTCGGCCAGCAGCTGCGAGCCGGGACGGGACTGCTCCATGTATGAGAATAAGTCCATTTCAATTCGCACCTTTATTTTCATAAATAAGAACCAAGCTCTATTATACAACGCCGGCGGCACAAAAGCAGTGCTTCCCCTGCTGCAAGCTCTGATCCTCCTTTATTATTCGTCCAAGCTCCCGCTCGGCGGCCGGAAAATATGTTTAACGCAAACCGGACAGGAAACACTTAATCAAATCTTGATTATTGTTGAGGGCAGGGGACAGCATGATTTGCATGCGGTTACATGTCTTATGTTTGTTCTTATTTTGATGCAGCTGGCCTATTTCATTGAAACGGATGCAGCGGGTAGATGGGTCCTGCCAGGAACGAACGCGGCAATGCGTGAGCGGCTTGTACATACGCTTTCGGAGGAGGTTGATGCGCTGCAATCTCGCCTTCTGCGGAGGATGATTCCCCGCGCCGCCGCCACATATCGGTAGTCCGTATTGAAGCCGATCAACCGGCTAGAAGCGCAGCTAAACCCGGTCCGCACCGCATAGGCGTTGGGTTATTGGTATTTAGTTCATGGATCGCAACGAAGAGCCAAATTCAATTATTTATAATAATTATAATTTAATATTGACTATCACATAAAATTCCTTTACTCTATATCCAATGATAATAATTCTCGAATAAAAATGATTACATACGAGGAGCTGCATACCATGAACAGACTAACGACAAATCAAGGCGTCCCAATCGGCGATAATCAAAACTCCAAAACAGCCGGCCAACGCGGCCCAACGCTGCTGGAGGACTACCAGCTGCTGGAGAAGCTCGCCCACTTCGACCGTGAACGCGTACCGGAGCGCGTCGTTCATGCCCGCGGCGCCGGCGCACACGGCACGTTCAAGCTCATAAACTCGATGAAGCGTTATACGAAGGCCGCTTTCCTGCAGGAGCCGGGCATCGAAACCCCTGTGTTCGTCCGCTTCTCGACCGTTATCCATGGACTGCACTCGCCGGAGACGCTGCGCGATCCCCGCGGCTTTGCGGTAAAATTTTATACAACGGAAGGCAACTACGACTTTGTCGGCAACAACCTGCCGGTATTTTTCATTCGCGATGCGATGAAGTTCCCGGATATGGTCCATTCGCTGAAGCCCGATCCGCGCAACAACCTGCAGCATCCGGACCGGTATTGGGATTTCATGTCGCTCACTCCGGAATCGACGAATATGCTCACGCATCTGTTCACGGACGAAGGCATTCCCGCCAACTATCGTCAGATGAGAGGCTCATCCGTGCACGCTTTCAAGTGGATAAACGCCTCCGGCAACTATGTGTACATCAAGCTGCGCTGGGTGCCGAAGCAAGGAATCAAAAATTTGAGCGCCGCCGAAGCGGAAGCGATTCAAGGCAAAGATTTCAATCACGCCAGCCGCGACCTTTATGAAGCGATTGAACGCGGAGACTATCCGGAATGGGACCTGTTCGTGCAAATTCTCGACCCGGCCGACATCGACAGCTTCGATTTCGACCCGCTCGATCCGACCAAGGATTGGTTCGAAGACCTGATTCCTTATCGGCTCGTCGGCACGATGACATTGAACCGCAACCCGGACAACGTCTTTGCCGAGACGGAGTCGGTCGGCTTCAATCCAGGCGTCGTCGTTCCCGGCATCGAGCCGTCCGAGGATAAGCTTCTGCAGGGCCGTCTATTCTCCTACTCGGATACGCAGCGCTACCGGATCGGAACGAACTACATGCAGCTGCCGATCAATTGCCCGTTCGCGCAGGTGAGCAACAACCAGCGGGACGGCGCGATGGCGGTGAAGCAGCAAAACCATCACATCAACTACGAACCGAACCGTTATCAGGATACGCCGAAGCAAGACCCGTCCTATAGGGAGCAAGGCACTCCGGTGAACGGGCTCGCCGCCCGTACGAAGATCGAGAAAACGAACGATTTCGGTCAAGCGGGGCAAGTATGGCAGCGTTATTCCGATGCCGAGAAGGATGCGCTCATCCGCAACCTGTCCGCCGATCTGGGCCCTGTTTCCGAGCGCACGAAGCTGCTGGCGATCTGCAACTTCTACCGCGCGAATGCCGAGTACGGACAGCGTCTGGCCGACAGCCTCGGCATCGATATCAGCTCTTATACCGCTCATTTGCAGCGAAAATAATACCTTCAAGCCGCACTGGTTCCGGCTATGCAAATAGACCATCCATTGACTTCGCCGTCATGGATGGTCCTTTGTTTACAGCTTAAGCGCCTTCTGAGCGTTAGCCATATCGCCCGCCAGCAGCTGCTTCAGATCATAGGCTGGATAATAGCCTCTTTCATACATGAAGGCGAACACCTTTCCGTGCAGTGCAATCGCACCGTGCAAATGCTTCACAAAGGTCATCTTCAGCTTCGGCGTCGCCGTCTCTGTAATCGCAGTCGCATAATTACGTACCGCCGTCTTGCTGAAGCCGAGAAGCTGTCCGGATTCCGCCGCAAGCGGCTCCACGTCGTCCTTATCCCGGTGGTCCGCCACAGGCGCCTGCGGGTAAAAGCGAAGCAGCTCATGCAAGTTATTTTCAATGCTGCGGATCGCTTCCGCGTACAAGCTTTTGAGCGCAGGATCATGGATGGACGGCAGCTTCTTCTTGAACGAAATCAATTGTCCGGATTGAAAAGAAACGAGCTCATGCAGCTCCAGCGTTTCGTGCCAGGCGAGATGCTTCGGATATCTCGGATTCTCTTCCACTCTTACACACTCCCATTCATCGGTTTGCTAAACCATATGCCTGCAGGAGTGATTAGAGAACGGGGGACACGCAGCAAAAAACCTTAGCCGACCGCCTTGGATCGACTAAGGTTTTTTCATGCTTACAGACCTGCTTTAGCGAGAAGCTCGCGGATGGCTACGCTGACCATTATCAGTCCGGCGACCGGCGGCACGAACGCGTTCGAAGCCGGCGGCTGCTGGGCTTTGCGGATCTCCGGCGCGTTCTCCGGGACGATCCGCTGCGTCACGTCGACGCGGGGCTTCAGCGGCTCCTCCGTCGAGAACACCACTTTGACGCCCTTTTTGATACCATCCTTACGCAGCTTGTGACGGATGACACGCGCCAGCGGATCGACGCTCGTCTTGGAGATGTCAGCCACTTGGAACTTCGTCGGGTCCATCTTGTTGGCCGCCCCCATCGAGGAGATGATCGGTATTTTGCGCTCCAGGCATTGTTTGATCAAGTGGATCTTGTACGAAATCGTATCGGAGCAATCCAGCACATAGTCGAGCGGGTATGCAAACACCTGCTCATACGTCTCTTCCGTGTAAAACATCCGCAGCGCCGTAACGTCGCAATCCGGGTTAATCAGCTTGATCCGGTCGCGCATCAGCTCCGCCTTCGGCTGACCGACCGTCGTCGTAAGCGCCATTATCTGCCGGTTAATGTTCGTGATGTCAACGACGTCCTTGTCGATCAGAATCAACCTGCCGACGCCCGAACGGGCAAGCGCCTCAGCGGCGATCGAGCCGACGCCGCCGATGCCGAGCACGGCAACGGTGCTTCCTTTGAGCACCTCCAGCCCTTCCGGACCGATCGCCAGCTCCGTGCGCGAGAATTGATGCAGCACCATAGTCGCTGCCTCCTACTTCGCCGCCGGCGCTTTGAGCGCGACGCGGATGGAGAGCTGCTCCAGCTCCTTCGGATCGACCTCGCTCGGTGCGTTCATGAGCAAATCGGTCGCGCTTGCCGTCTTCGGGAAGGCGATCGTTTCACGAAGGTTCGTCCGGCCGGTAATCAGCATCACGAGGCGGTCAAAACCGAACGCGAAGCCGCCATGAGGCGGAGTGCCGTATTCGAAGGCGTCCAGCAAAAAGCCGAATTTCTCGTAAGCCTCTTCTGTGCTCATACCGAGCGCAGCGAACATCTTCTCCTGAACCTCGCGCTTGAAAATCCGCATCGAGCCGCCGCCGACCTCGTAGCCGTTCAGCACGAGATCATACGCTTGGGCGCGCACCGCTCCCGGATTCGTGTCCAGAAGAGCGAGGTCTTCGTCCATAGGACGGGTAAACGGATGGTGCTCGGCGACCCAGCGCTTCGATTCTTCATCCCAGCCGAGCAGCGGGAAGTCGACAACCCACGCATACTTGAATTCCGATTCGTTGATCAGGCCGAGCTCCTTGCCGATCTTCAGGCGCAGATTGCCGAGTACGTCGGCAACGACCTTCTTCTTGTCGGCGGAGAACAGCAGCACGTCGCCCTCTTCGGCGCCGAGGCGCTCGCGCAGCGCAGCAATCTCTTCCTCCGAGAAGAACTTCACGATCGGGCCCTTCCATTCGCCGTCCTTCACAACAATATAGGCGAGACCCTTGCCGCCGTAGCGCGCCGCGAACGGAGTCAGGTCGTCCAGCTCTTTACGGCTCCAGTGCGCGCAATTTTTGGCGTTGATCGCCTTCACTTCGCCGCCGCCGGCAACGACTTGCGCGAACACCTTCACGCCGCTGTTCGCCACCAGATCGCTGACGTCGACGAGCTCCAGGCCGAAGCGGAGGTCCGGCTTGTCGGAGCCGTACTTGCCCATCGCATCGGCATACGTAATGCGCTGGAACGGACGCGGAATGTCGACTCCGGCCGTCTCCTTCATCAGCTTCACGACGAGCTCCTCCAGCATATCCAGCAGCTGATCGCGGGACAGGAACGACGTCTCGATGTCCACCTGCGTAAACTCCGGCTGGCGGTCGGCGCGCAGATCCTCGTCGCGGAAGCAGCGGGCGATTTGGTAGTAGCGCTCAAGACCCGATACCATCAGCAGCTGCTTGTAAATTTGCGGCGACTGCGGCAGGGAGAAGAATTCGCCTGGATGCACGCGGCTCGGAACCATATATTCGCGTGCGCCCTCCGGCGTGCTTTTCGTCAAAATCGGTGTTTCGATATCGATGAATCCGTTCGAGTCAAGGTAATCACGGAACACCTTGGCCGCCTTGGAACGGAGCATCAGCGTGCGCTGCATCTCCGGACGGCGCAGGTCGAGATAACGGTATTTCAGGCGGATGGTTTCATCCACTTCCACGTCGTCTTCAATGAAGAACGGAGGCGTCTTGGCCGCATTCATAATTTCGATTTCGGTAATGCGGACTTCGATTTCGCCCGTCGCCAGGTTAGCGTTGACCGTTTCCGGATCGCGCAGGACGACTTGGCCTTTAACCGCCAGTACGTATTCGTTGCGGGCCCGGTCGGCTACCGCCAGTGCGTCGCCCGAGAAATCCGGGTTGAACACGATCTGTACGATACCGGAGCGGTCGCGCAGGTCGATGAATAGAACCCCGCCAAGGTCGCGTCGGCGCTGTACCCAGCCGTTCAGAATGACGGTCTCGCCGACGTTAGCTTTGCTCAGCGTACCGCAGTGATGAGTTTTGAGCATCATTGTGAATTCATCCCCTTAATGTGTTTTTAAATATTCGGCCAGTCCGCTGAGCGGTACCGGCGTTTGTTCGCCTGTCGCCATCGTCTTGACGGTTATCGTGCCTTGTGCCAGCTCGTCATCGCCGAGAATCGCTACGAACTTCGCACGAAACCGGTCCGCCGACTTCATCTGAGCCTTCATCTTGCGGCCGGTATAATCTTTATCCACAAGCAGTCCCGCTCCGCGCAGATCGTAGGCGATCCGCGCCAAAGCGCTGTCCGCCGCTTCACCAAGACCGATCAAGTAAACGTCGAGCGGCTTCTCCGCCGGAAGCTCGACACCCTGCGCCGCAAGCACGAGCAGCACCCGCTCCAGTCCGAGGCCGAGACCGACGCCAGGCTGATCCGGACCGCCGACTTGGCCGACGAGCCCGTTGTAGCGCCCGCCGCCGCCGATCGTATCGATCGCGCCGATGCCGGCCGCCTTGTACTCGAACGCGGTGTGCGTATAATAGTCCAGCCCGCGTACAAGCCGAGGATTGATGCGGAACGGAATATCCATCGCCGTCAAGTGCTCGCGCACTTTGGCAAAGTGCGTGGAGCATTCTTCATCAAGTGCATCCAGAATGGACGGCGCTCCCTCGAACCGATGCTGGTCCACCTTGCAGTCCAGTATCCGCAGCGGGTTGCGGTCGAAGCGCGACTGGCAGTCCTTGCACAGCTCGCCGAGCATCGGCCGCAGGAAATCCTGCAGCTGAGCGCGATAAGCGGCGCGGACTTCCGGTGTTCCCACCGAATTGATCTCCACGGTCACGTCACGAAGGCCAAGCTCCCGGTAAAACGCGTAGCCTAATGCGATCACCTCCGCGTCGATGCCCGGATCGGTCGAGCCGAACGCTTCGATGCCGAACTGGTGGAACTGGCGGTACCGCCCGGCCTGCGGCCGCTCATAACGGAACATCGGGCCGATATAGTACAGCTTGGCAATATCCGGCTCGCCGTACAGCTTGTTCTCCGCATAAGCCCGCACGACGCCGGCGGTTCCTTCCGGACGCAGCGTCACCTGATCGTCGCCGCGCGTAACGAAGCTGTACATTTCTTTCTCGACAATGTCCGTCGTCTCTCCGACGCCGCGGACGAACAGCTCCGTATGCTCGAAGATCGGCGTCCGGATTTCTTTATAATGGTAGCGCCGGCACAGCTCCCGCGCCTTATTTTCCATCAGCTGCCATTTCTCCACATCGCTGGGCAGTATATCCTGCGTTCCCGTCGGTTTCTGAATCTTCACTAGCGCCACCTCCATCGGAAAATAAAAAATCCCCCGCCCCTAGTGCTCATGCTAGGGACGAGAGATTGAACATACAATCACCCGCGGTACCACCCGCCAATTCGGAGCTCAGCCTCAACCTTCCGGCTTTCCAACAACGCTCCGCACTTACTGCGAATAACGCTCGCCCGCGCGAACGGCTACTAAGCAGCCGGGCATTGCCCCTGCCATTCCCCGTTCGTCCTCCGGGAGGTCCTTCGTTCGGTTCGGCTTAAGGAAGCTTGCAGCCTGGCGGCTTCCCTCTCTGCATAAGCGAAGGCGAACTACTTCATCCCTTCAACGGATTACAGAACTATCGTGTTACAATATTGATATTCTAAATGAACTTGTCACTTATTGTCAAGTCTGAACGGCATCGTTCAGTTATACTTGTCGGCCCACTTCTGCAGCTCGTTCATCGCCGTCTCCAAGCCGCGGCCTTTCTCCGTCAATTCGTATTCGATCCGCACCGGCGTTTCCGGATAAACGTGTCGAATTAATATCCCCGCTGCCTCCAGCTCTTTGAAGCGTTCCGACAGCATCCGGTCGCTCATGCTCGGAATGAGATCGGAAATATCTTTGAAGCGCTTCGGTCCGCTGAGCAGCACGCGGATAATCAGTCCCGTCCATCTCTTGCCGAGCAGCTCGAACGCCGTTTCGAATTTCGGGCACAGCTGCGAATCGTGATGATCTCCCATGTTCGTCAACTCCCTCGGGCTTAATGCGTCGCTGATTTCATTTTACCATAGGAGCTTGGGAAAAGTAAGTTTTTACTCGTATTTACGCCCATAGCTTTCTCTTCCAGAGGAGGCGCTATTCGTACAAGCGTCAAAAAAAAATCGGCCCGCAGCATCGGGCTGCGAGCCTTCAAGGTGAAACTATATTGAAAAGGGGGTCGAGTTTTATTATAGGCGCAGAACATTAATGGTCCATGATAAAAAGATTACAATTTCATTACAGAGTTGGAAATTATTTTACATAATTCGAGCTATGAATATGAAAACCCTTTCAACATATAAATAGCTTTGCAGGGGCAGCCCTGCACCATACGAAGGAGGGATAAACCCATGAACGAAGCATGGACGCACACAGAAGAACAACTGCTGCCGTTCCGCCTCGAGGAAGATGCCGGAGACGACGCTCCTGTCGAACAGCCGGCTGAAGAAGATGGCGCTGCTGAAGAAACGGCTGACGGCGGCGACGAGTCCGCGGAAGAGGAAGATGCTGAAGCTGACAGCGGCGACGATGGCGTAGACGATGTCGGCGGGGACGATGATGGCGACGAAGCCGATGACGATGAGGCCGACAGCGATGAGGTCGACGGCAGCGAAGAAAGCGGCGAAGGCGAATCCGGCGGGGAAAGCGACGACGAGACTAGCGAAGAGGCGGCGGCAGACGAGGACGACGGCGTAGCGGAAGAAGAGTCGGCTGACGACAGCGACGAGGCCGAGGCAGCTCCTGCCGGGGACGGAAACGAAGACGTTGCCGAGGCAACCGAGTAACGCAAAGCCCGCTTTCCTGGACCGCCTGCAAACGTAGAAGCCATCCGAAGCGCATAAGGCGCAAGCGGATGGCTTCTATCGTCTAACAATCAAATGCTGAGACCGGTAACCGCCTCTCGGACATCCTTAATCAGCAGATAGGTATCTCCATTCGTCAATTTTGCTTTGTCGGCAATCAGCGCCAAGCTGCTCTGCTTGAGCTTGCCGTCCTGGAGCAGCAATTGCACGGCTTCCTCCGGCTTCGTCTTCATCCCGAGCGCCGTCGCAACCGTATAGGCGGCTTGGTCGAGCGTGAGCGGCCTCTTATCGGAATCCGTCATGCCCGATATCGCAGCATTGGCGTCGACAGGGAATGCTGCCGGCTTCATTTTCTTGGCGCCGTTAACCAGGTTAACCATCCGCTTCGGATTCGCAATATCGTTCAGCTTGAAATCGTTGCCGTAGCCGCCGCCAACCAGTCCTAGCGTCAACACCGCCTTAAGTCCGGGGTACGCCTTGTGCTCCATATACGGCTGAGGCTTGACGGTATACGGCTTCAAATCCATACCCTGCTTGTTCAGCGTATCCTGCAGCTTCGCGATGAGCTCCTTGGACTTCGACATGTCGCGGAAGCTGATGCCGTTATCCGCAGCCAGCTTCGCCGCCGCTCCCGCCGCCTCGCCTTCGGCCATCCCGACCGGAATGACGCGCGCCGAGCCGTGCGGCAGCGAATCGTAGCCGGCTGTGCGGCCGACGACAAGCAGTCCGTCCACCTTCTGCGGCACCAAGCTGCGGAACGGCACCGCAAACCGGATCGGGTCCATAACGACGGAACCGTAGTCCTGATAGGACAGCCGCTGAATGTCGACCGGGTACGAGCCGAATGCGACGCGGTCCCATTGGTCTCTGTTTTCCGCCAAGTCGATGATGTTCAGCCGATACTCCGTTTGAAAATGACGCGTCTCCCGCACATACAGCTCCGGCGCATAACCGTCCTCGGCCAGTTCGACCCCGGCAAATTCCGGATACTTCTTCTTCATATATTCGACGACATGCGGCACTTCCTTCTTGCCGATCTCGATCGCTTCTTTCAGCTGCTTCGGGTCCAGCCCGTCGACATGGAAAATTTGCAGAGCGTTAATGAGAATCGTGTTGTCGTTCTGGCGCCCGATATTGAGGCCGCGCATCGCGACCTTCTCCTTGTTCGTCGACGGATAGTCCTTCATATCGCCGTAGCCGGCTGCGCTCATTTCCGTTGCGTTCGTGTCCGGGTTGTTGTCTCCGGTCAGGCGCTTATGAATTTGCGCCCATACGTCGGGAGTAACATTCTTCAGCTTGAAGACGAGCGTAACCGGCATCTTGGCGTTGGCGTCGCCCATATCGGCGCGGCCGTACGTGAACGGCGCCCCGGCCGCAGCGGCAATATCGCCGTCCTGCGTCGCGTCGATGACCGCCTTCGCCTTGACTGTCTGCGACGAGCCGTCGGCCTTCGTCAGCTTGATGCCCTGCACGTCGGCGTTTCCGTTCGCGCCCGGCTGCGTCAGCGGCTCGATCGCCTTCGCCTTCATCAGCAGGTCGATGTTCGGCTCTTTCTTGACCATGCCGTAGAACGCATTCGCCGCCGTCGTCACGTCGAACGAATCGCCCTCGATTTGGCCAAACCATTCGCTGAACAAGCCTTTATTCAAAATTTCATCCTGACCGAGTGCGTTGCGTTCCGTCACCATATCCAGACTGTTCAGCCATCCGACCGTCATCAATCCGCCCAGTACGGTCCGGTCGCGTCCGTCGACGAGCAGCGTCTTGAGACCGTTGCGGGCACCCGATACGGCTGCCGTAATCCCCTCCGGGTCGGTGCCGACGACGATCAAATCGTAGCTGTCCTTCACATTCTTGACGGATTGCACCAGCTCCAGCCTCTGCGGTTCCCCCGGCTTGCTGGCGACATGGCGGTTCTGGTACCAGTACGCGCCCGCCGCAGCCGCAGCAATAATGACAACCAACGCTGCCAGCAGCAGCATTCTCCCTTTCGACAGCTTACTCCCATGACTCGATTGATTCATAAATCCTCCCGCCAACGCTATAATTTCGCTGCAGCCTACACTTCGGTTAACGTTTCCGCTCCCGTTCCGTAAGCTTCCCCAAGCAGCTTCAGTTTCTTGTCCACGTATTCCTTATACGCCGAATTGTACACGCTAGGTTCCTTCGGATTCGGAAAACGCTCGATGCGCTGCGGCGCTTGGCCGTCCGTCTCTTCTTCCGAACCTGCGGCACGCGGAAACAGCACCTTCGACACCGCTCCGCAGCCCAGCCCGATGACCGTCTGCCGCTCCTCCATCATGAGGATATTGTACAAGCTCTCGCGGCCCTCCAAGGCGTACCCGATATTTTCCAGGTTACCGAGAATGTTCTTCTGCCGGTACAAGTAATACGGCACATAGCCATGCTCCTCCGTCCAAGCTGTCGCCCGGGCCATCATATCGCCGATTTCATCCCGCTCCGCAACCTCGTACTCGTCCCGATTTTTCGTCATCTTCGAGGCGCGTTTAAACGACAGCGTATGTACCGTGAGCGATTCCGGCAGCAGCTTTGCGGTTTCCGCCAGCGACAGCTCCAGCTCGGCCATGCCTTCGTTCGGCAAACCGATAATGAGATCCATGTTAATGTTGTTCATTCCCATATCACGGGCCAGCTTGAACTTCTCCACCGTTTCCTTCACCGTATGATGCCGGCCGATCGCATCGAGCGTCTCCTGCGTGAAGCTCTGCGGATTGATCGAAATGCGGTCGACGTTCCACTTCTTCATGACGTCGATTTTGTCCGGCGTAATCGTATCCGGCCGTCCGGCCTCCACGGTCAGCTCGCGTACCTTCGACAGATCCGGGAACGATTCGCGGATCGTCTCGAACAAGGCGTCCATCTCGTGCGCTTCGATGCTCGTCGGCGTTCCGCCGCCCCAATAAATCGTCGTCACATCAAGTCCCGCTTCCCGCAACCAGCGGCCCGTCTCGCGAATCTCATAGTGAAGCCCTTCCAGGAACGACGCCACCGAGCCGTTGTTGCCGCGAATATCGTAGGCCGGGAATGTGCAGTAGGCGCATTTGGTCGGGCAAAACGGAATGCCGATATAAATGCTCACTTCCCGATCCAGCGCGAACAAGTCGGGAATGACCTTCAGCTGCCGTTCGGCGATGTCGGTAAGCAGCTCCGCCTTCTTCTCCGTCACGAGGTATTCCTCCATGACGATCCGCTTCGCCTCGCTGCGGTCATGCTTCTGCAGCAAATTGTGCATCAGCTTCGTCGGCCTGACTCCGGTCAAAATGCCCCAAGGCTGCTCCAAGCCGGTTGCATCCTGCAGCGCCTGCAGCATGGCCGAGCATACCGCCTTGCGAAAGGCCCGCTTGCGTCCGTCCGCAGCGGTGCCGATCTTCAGCTCGGCGCTGCGCTCCCACGCCTCCGCAGCGTCCCCGCCGAGCTTCTCGAGCTTTACGCGTACCGCCACTTTTTGACGATCCTCATGGATATAGACGAGCCATTTATAATTAAGTTTCACATTGTCGTCTTCCGATTCCACCAGTGTCGCATTTTCGAAAAACAGCTTATGCAGGTGAAATATTTCCGAGGAAATGTTTTCGAGTCCGACACGCGATAATCCGATATTCAAGTAAGCCCTCTCCTTACGATTCGTCCCGAATTTCCTCACATAGTGTACCACAAAACGGTCCCAAACGGAAAAAGTCCCTCTTCGGACAACCCGAGAGGGACTGGTTCAACCTGCTTGTTATTTCCGAACCGGAGGGTTCGCCGCTTGCTTCCTCTGCTCGCTAACGGACGTGTACTCCATGCCGAGCTCGACATCTCCTGACGCCGACGCGGTGAGCGCGAACGCCTCCGAGTACGAAGGCTGCAGCAGCTGCACGTCGGGCTGTGTCAGACGAGCTTGTTTGGGGGACTTGCGCATCGAAACTTGTCTCCTCCATCCTAGATGACTCGTTTCTAGCATCCCCCATTTCCCGGCAAAATAACCGTTAACCCGCCGTCCGCGCCCGTTTGCAGCACATTAGGCCTTGCTGTCGACGATTAAGGTCACCGGTCCCCAATTCGTAAACGACACGTCCATCATTTCGCCGAATGCCCCGGTCTCCACATGCAGCCCTTGCTCGCGAAGCAGCTCGTTGAACCGCTCGTACAGCGGGAGCGCTTGCTCGGGTCTGGCTGCCGCCATGAAGTTCGGACGCTTTCCTTTGCGGGTGTCGCCGTAAAGCGTAAATTGCGAAACCGACAAGATCGCGCCGCCGGTATCCAGCACCGACAAGTTCATTTTCCCGGATTCGTCTTCAAAAATTCGCAGCCCCGCAACTTTGTCGGCGGCATATTTGGCGTCCTGCTCGGTGTCCTCGTGGGTAATGCCGACGAGCAGCACGAGCCCCTGCCCGATGCTTCCGACGACCTTCCCGTCTACGGTGACGCTTGCCGCTTTGCTTCGTTGTACGACTACTTTCATCTATCCGCGACGCTCCTATGATTGCATAATGCGCTGTACGGAATACACGTCCTTTACGCGCTTGATTTTCTCCACGACATTGTGAAGATGGTCAATGTTCCGGATCAAGATCGTCATATGAATTTGCGCCATCTTGTTTTTGTCCGAGCGGCCCGAGACCGCCGACATGACCGTCTTCGATTCCGACACGGCCTGCAGCACCTCGTTGAGCAGACCGCGCCGGTCGTGGCCGGTAATTTCGATCTCGACATTGAAGCTGGCTTCGACTGCTTCCGCCCACTCCACCTCGATCACCCGGTTTCCTTCCTCGCCCAGAGCGATCGGGATGTTCGTACAGTCGGAGCGGTGCACCGAGACGCCTCGGCCGCGCGTAATATAGCCGACGATATCGTCGCCCGGCACCGGGTTGCAGCAGCGTGCGAATCGAACCAGCAAGTTGTCGATGCCTTTCACTTTGACGCCGCTCGCCGCACGAGACTTCTTCTCCGCAGCCGGCGCCTTCGAGTCTTTCACTTCGGCGGTCAGCTGCTGCAGCGTCAGCGCTTCCTCCGCCTCGCGGCGCAGCTTCTCGGTCAGCTTCGTGCAGATTTGCGCCGCCGTGATGCCGCCGAAGCCGATCGCCGACAGCATGTCCTCGATATCGTTGAACGTATACTTCTTGGCCGCCTCCAGCAGCTTCTCTTCGGTCATGAGCTCGGCCGGCTCGTAGCCGAGCCGCTTCAGCTCGCGCTCGATCGCTTCGCGGCCCTTCAGTACGTTCTCTTCGCGCTTCTCCTTCTTGAACCACTGGCGGATCTTCGAACGGGCATGCGACGACTGAGCGATCTTGATCCAGTCCGGGCTTGGCCCGTAGGAATGCTTCGAGGTGAGAATTTCCACGATATCGCCGGTCTTCAAGCGATGATCCAGCGGGACGATACGCCCGTTCACCTTCGAGCCGATCGTGCGGTTCCCCACTTCCGTATGAATCCGATAGGCAAAATCAAGCGGAACCGACCCCGCCGGCAGCTCGATGACTTCCCCTTTCGGCGTAAAGACATACACCAGATCGGTGAAGAAGTCCATCTTCAGCGATTCCATGAATTCCGCCGCATCCGTCGTTTCCTTCTGCAGCTCGAGAATTTCCCGGAACCAGTTCATCTTGTCCTCGAACGAGCCGGACGGCACCATCGCGCCTTCCTTGTACGCCCAGTGGGCGGCGATCCCGTACTCGCTCGTCCGGTGCATTTCGCTGGTCCGAATCTGCACCTCCAGCGGCTCTCCGCTCGGCCCGATGACGGTCGTGTGCAGCGACTGGTACATGTTCGGCTTCGGCATCGCGATATAGTCCTTGAAGCGGCCCGGCATCGGCTTCCAGAGCGTATGAATGATACCGAGCGAAGCGTAGCAGTCCTTCATATTCTCAACGATGACCCGAATCGCCAGCAAATCGTAAATTTCGTTGAACTGTTTGCCGCGCGACGTCATTTTCTTGTAAATCGAATACAGATGCTTCGGACGGCCGGAAATATCGCCTTGGATGCCCATCTCCTCGAGCTTCTCGCGGATCGTCGTAATGCACTCTTGAATGTACTGCTCGCGCTCGGCGCGCTTCTTCTGCATCATGTTGGCGATCCGGTAATATTGCTGCGGATTCATATAGCGCAGGCAGATGTCCTCCATCTCCCACTTGATCGCCGACATCCCGAGCCGGTGCGCAATCGGACAGAAAATTTCCAGCGTCTCTTCCGAGATCCGGCGCTGGCTTTCCTCCGATTGGTATTTCAACGTTCTCATATTATGAAGCCGGTCGGCCAACTTAATGAGAATGACGCGGATGTCGCGGGCCATCGCCACAAACATTTTCCGGTAATTCTCGTTCTGCTGCTCTTCCTTGGACTTAAATTTGATCCGCTCCAGCTTCGTCAGCCCGTCAACCAGCATCGCGCATACGTCGCCGAACCGTTGCTTCACGACTTCGAGCGATACGGTCGTATCCTCGACGACATCGTGAAGCAGCGCCGCAATAATGGACGTCACGTCCATCTGCATGCTGACGATAATGTCCGCCACGGCGAGCGGGTGCAGGATATACGGTTCTCCCGATTTGCGGACTTGGCCGTGATGAGCCTGGTCGGCGAATACATACGCCTCGCGGATGCGTTCCAAATCCGCCTCCTTAAGGTAGGTTCCCGCCTTCTCCAGCAGCTGCTCAATTCCCATGGATGCTTCCCTTCATTTTATCGATTTTTAATCATTATGCGCCTGCATGGGGGGCCCCGTCAAGGCTGAGTAGAACGGGTTCGACAGGAATCGCGCGGCACGGATGGCGCCGGAGCATTGCTCGGCTGTTTCAGTGCGGGGTATAATACGGATGAGAAGCATAGTGGAGGTGGCGGCGATGAGCATGCCGTTGGAAAAACGCTTGTATACGTATGCTGACTACTGTACATGGCCGGATGAAGAACGCGTAGAGCTCATTGACGGTGTCATGCACAATATGTCGCCGGCGCCGAATCGGAGGCATCAGGAGATATTGGGCGCTTTGCATGGACAGTTTTGGACATATTTACAAGGCAAGTCCTGCAAAGTGTACATGTCTCCCTTCGATGTCCGGCTGCCGCGCGGGGATGAACCCGACGAGCAAGTGATGACCGTCGTACAGCCCGATCTGTCCGTTATCTGCGACCGGAACAAGCTGGACGACAAAGGCTGCCGCGGCGCTCCCGATCTCGTAGTGGAGATTCTCTCGCCAAGCAATCCGAAGCATGATCTCGTTCGCAAGCTTCGTCTTTATGAGCGGGCGGGTGTCCGGGAATATTGGGTCGTATTTCCGCTCGACCGGATAGTGCAGGTATATGGCCTGAATGACCGGGGAAGCTATGAGCTTACTCAATTTGGCGGCGTAAAGGATACGATTGAGGTCGGCATACTACCGGGGCTTGGCGTCGCGCTGGAGACGGTGTTTGCGGAGTAATGGAAAATGAGAAAAACGCTTATCGGAGTACTTTCGAAGATGAGCGACCGCGTTTGGCGGAAGTTTTTATCGCCAATCAGAAGGCCCAATTCGCATTGCGAATTTTATACTTTCAGATATGGTCACAAAAAACCTGATGCACCGCCCGGGCAGCGCCGAGCGATCATCAGGTTTTTTCGTAAATCTCTTAATATTGAATCAACGAAACGACATCGAGTCCGTCCAGCTTATCGCGGCCCTGCAGGTACGAGAGCTCGATCAGGAACGCCGCGCCGATTACGTCGCCGCCCAACTGACGCACGAGGTTGATCGACGTTTGAATCGTACCGCCGGTAGCGAGCAGGTCGTCGGCGATCAGCACCTTCTGGCCCGGAGCGATCGCATCCTTATGCATCGACAGCTTATCTTTGCCGTATTCCAGCGCATAGTCCGCTTCGATCGTTTCGCCGGGCAGTTTGCCGCTTTTGCGGATCGGCACGAAGCCGACACCGAGCGCGTAAGCGAGCGGTGCGCCGATAACGAAGCCGCGCGCCTCCGGTCCTGCGATCAAATCGATCTGGTGATGCGCCACCAGCTTGCGGATTTCGTCGATTGCGGCGCGGTATGCAGGTCCGTCCTTCAGGAGCGTCGTAATGTCCTTAAAGCGGATTCCCGGCTGCGGGAAATCGGGAATAACGCGAACATAATCTTTAAAATTCATATAACTTCCTCCCATGCGGCCTTTGTCGGGCGCGCGATTTTATCGATGATCCAGGCTTCCAGCTCTTTCGTTGCCGTATAGGTGCAGAACCGCTCCGCTTCTTCCCGCCGCTGCCGTTCCCGGTACAGCTGCGAGACGGTCAGCTCTTTCTTGGCCGGGGACGGCACGGCCGCATAACTTCCGGCTCCGACGGCACGCACAAAGCCCAGCTCTTCAAATACTTGCAAAATAAATTCCACCATCTGCGGCGACAGTCCGGTTCGCCTGCTAAGCTCCTTGACCTCGCGTGACGGCGGGCCGGCGCCGCCGTTCTGTTGAAGCAGCGTCGCATAGACGGACTTGAAGGAATCTCTCGGCGGCATCGCAATCGTAGACGAGCCTCCGCCTTCTTCCCGCCAAACGACAAAAATTCGCTGTAAAGACGGAAGCTGGGCGAACAGCTCCTCCAGCGCATCCAAGCGGCGCGGCATGTCGACCAGAACGACCTCCGTCAGCCGCTCGGGACCCCCAGCCTCAGCTTCGCCGGCATCGACCAGGCCAGGCAGCAGCCGGAGCCTGCAGCTCCCTTCGTCGTACAGCCAGATCGGCACATCCTCGGAAATCCCGGGCAGCCTGCCCGGCTGGAGTACGATCAGCGCCGGCCGGCACCCGGCCTTCGCCGCTTCGCTCAGCTGGGCCTCCAGCCTTTGCCCTCGCCCCCGCCAATCAAACACTTGAATGTGAGGTATGCGAATATCCTGCAGCAGCAGCTGCGGCTTCCTCTTCCCGTTCCACTCGTTGATCGACACTTCGGCCAAAGCATCGAGCTTCGCGGTCGGCGACATCGCAGCGAGAAGCGCTCCTTTGCCGAAGCCTACCGCATCGACGACCGCCGACGACGGGCCCGTTCCGTCCTGGTCTTGGGCGACCGCGAGCTTCAGATGCTGCTTATCGCGGCCAATCAGGCGCTGCTCTTCCATGCGAAGGTTCGTGAACAAAAAGCGCGGCGTCGGATTCCCCATCCCGAACGGCGCCAGCTGATTCAGCTGCTCGATGAACGGCACCGTGACCTCTTCCAGCGTACAGGCGAGCTCCGCCTTGGCGATCGGGACGAAGTCTTCGGCGGTAAGCCATGAGCACGCCAGCTCATCGAGCTTAGCCGCAAAGGCGCCGATATGCTCCTCGTGCAGCGACATCCCTGCCGCTCCTTGATGGCCGCCGTAATGATCCAGCCACTCGCTGCAATGCGTTAACGCCTGGTACAGATCGAACCCGGCAATGGACCGCGCCGAGCCTTTGGCCATCCCCGTCTCCGGATCGATCCCCATCACGACCGTCGGCCGGTAAAATGTTTCCGTGACCCGGGAAGCGACGATGCCGATGACCCCGACGTTCCAGCCTTCCTTCGCGAGTACGAGAGCGTTGCGTCCTCGTCCGCGCTGCTCGCCCGCCATCTCCAGCGCTTCCTTCGTCATTTCCTCCACAATTCGCTGGCGCTCCTTGTTCAAAGCATCCAGCTCAAAGGCGAGCGGCTCGGCAATAGATAAATCCGCAGCCGTCAGCAGCCGAACTGCCGTATCCGCAGCCTCCAGCCGGCCGCTCGCATTGATCCGGGGACCGATCGCAAAGCCGACGTGCGTCGCATTGACTTCCTTACGATCGATCTCGGATACGGCAAGCAGCGCATCGATGCCGGGATACGATGTCGCCCGCATCCGCTCCAAGCCTAACTTGACGATCAGGCGATTCTCCCCGGTCAGCGGCATCAGGTCGGCAACCGTCCCGATCGTCGCCAGCTCCAGCAGCTCCTCCGGCAGCCGGTCAAGCAGCGCATGGGCCAGCTTAAGCGCGACCCCGACGCCGGCCAAATGCTTGTAAGGATACGGACAGCCCGGCTTTTTCGGATTGATGACGGCAAGCGCGGACGGCAGCTTCTCCGGCGGCTCGTGGTGATCCGTAACGATCACATCGATACCCAGCGATTGAATGTACTCCACTTGTTCAACGGCGCTAATACCGGTATCAACCGTAACGATCAGCTTGACGCCGTTATCCCGGGCGTTGTCGGCTGCGGCGTTATTAAGGCCGTAGCCTTCCTTTACCCGATGCGGAATATAGTAATCGAAATTCGCCCCCAGCTTCCTCAACAGCATAATCATGAGCGAGGTCGAGCTGACGCCGTCGGCATCGTAATCGCCGTAAATGCGAATTTTTTCCCCTTCCGCAAGGGCCTTGCGGATGCGGAGGACCGCTACGTTCATGCCATCCAGCAAATACGGATCGTGAAAATGCTCTTTCCCGCCTTGCAAAAACAACCTGGCCGCTTCGACCGTATCGATCCCCCGCATCGTCAAAATGCGGGCGACGAGCGGTTCAAGTCCCAGCTCCCTCTGAAGCTCGGCAGCAGCCTGCTCATCCGCAACACCAAGGTGCCAGCGTGACTTTGAACTTAACAAAATGAATTTCCCCTCGCCTTACGAACGTTCAAATTAATGCAGCAGCGTAGGAGCATCGTCTTGCTGCGGATCGACATTATTCTTGTACGGATACCCCGGGTCGTATGGATGAACGTGTATGAACACGTCGGCAACATGAATAAATCGGGTCATCAGCATATGTTTGACCGTCTTGGCTATATCATGGCCTTCCATGACGGTGATACGCGGATTCACGCTGATCTTCATGTCGACGATCACGTAATGTCCTTGCTCCCGGGCGTGGAGTTCATCAACCGTAATGACGCCTTTCACCCGATGAACCGCTTGCAGCAGCTCTTGCTCGTCTTCGCGCCGAAGCGTCTCGTCACGCGATGGCGAGACGGTTTCCTTAATCAAGCTATATCCCGTCTTGAGCACAAGAAAAGACACAACGAGCCCTGCTGCCGAATCCAGGACATAAAGCCAGGGCATGTCAAGAATCCCGCCAAGAATCGCGCCCAATACCCCAATAGCCGCCGTTAAAGACGCATAAACGTCCGAACGATGCTCCCAAGCGTTGGCGATCAATGCCTGACTCTTCATCTTCGTTCCGAGCCTGAACTTGTATCGAAACATCGTCTCCCTGACGATGACCGAGATCAGCAGCATGACGAACGCCGACCACTCCGGCGGTTCGGTGACACCGGCATAAAGCGCCTTGATTGAGGATATGCCGATCTCCAGAGCGAATAGCATAAGAATAACGGTAACGATAATTGCTGCGACAGGCGCTGCTTTGCTTTGACCTATGGTTTGGTTTCTGTCTCGATTGCGCTTGGAATCGCGGATACCGGTCAATACGGCGATCGCACCGACTGTGTCCGATGCCGAATGCACGGCGTCGGCCATGAGCGCTTTGGAATTAGCCAGCCAGCCGACCGTGCCTTTCGCCAAGACTAGAGCAAGATTACCGACGATACCGACCCATGCCGCGTACTCCGCATTGCGGAAACGATCGTCTGTCAATAAGGCCACTCCTCTACAACGGGTCATAAAGTTGGAGAGCCGCGGCAAACAAGTGCGCGGCTCGGTTATTATTTTTCTACGGCGGCATTGGCGGCTTTAGAACCGAGCGAGCGGTTCTTCAGTACGAGCCAGATCGGACTTGCGATGAAGACCGAAGAATACGTACCGCTGATCAAGCCGAAGATCATGGCGAGCGAGAACAGGCGGATCGCCGGCGAGCCGAAAATGAACAAGCACAATGCGGCGATGAGGACGGTCACGACTGTGTTGATCGAACGCGTCAGCGTTTGCCAGATGCTTCGGTTTACAAGATCGGCCAAATCCTGGAACGTCTTCAGCTTCGCGAAGCGCAGGTTTTCCCGGACCCGGTCGAAAATAACAATCGTATCGTTGATCGAGTAACCGATAATCGTAAGCACCGCCGCAATGAACGGCAAATTCACCTCAAGTCGGAATATCGAGAACAAGCTGACGACGATGAACGCATCGTGCAGCAGAGCAACGATGGCCGCAATCGCGAATCGCCATTCAAAGCGAATGCTGACGTAAATGACGATGCCGATGGTGGAGACCAGAACGGCAATAATGGCATTCCGTCCCATCTCTCTGGCAATTTCGGTATCGACCGTGTTGACTTCCATCGATACTTGATCGCCGTAGGCGGACTTGAATGCCGCACCGATCTTCGTTTCGTCCTCTTGACTCATCACCTTGTCGAAACGAACCGTAACGCGGTCGCTATTCGTCCCGCCGATCGTCGGCGGCGATGCGGGCGTGTATCCGGCTTGCGTCAGCACGTCTCGCGCCTTCGCCTGATCGGTCGTTTGACCGACGTTGATGTCGAAGTTCGTACCTGCCTTGAAGTCGACCCCGTAATTTAAGTTGAAGATCGCCAGGGACAATAGGCCAAGGATCGTAATGATAATCGAGAGCGCGAAAAATTTGCGCCGGTGCTTAACGATGTCAAACTGAAAATTATAGCGCATGAATTTCCGACTCCTTTACCCCGTAATGTCCCGGTTTCTGCGCCAAATTGCTGCGGACAAGCAGATGCATCAGCCATCTGGAGAAGAAGACGTTCGTTAAAATATTCAGCACGATACTAAGCAGCAGCGTCAAGGCAAAGCCCTTGATCGAGCCTGTGCCGATCACATACAGCACGATCCCCGCGAGTGCCGTCGTCACGTGCGCATCGATGATCGTTCGGAACGAATGCTTCGAGCCCGCCCTCAAGGACGACATGATGCTCTTCCCGCTCCGCATTTCGTCTTTGATCCGCTCCGCCATAATGATGTTGGAGTCGACGGCGATACCGACGCTGAGGACGAACGCCGCGATCCCCGGCAGCGTCAGCGTAGCGTTCATCGCTACCATGACGATCAGAAGCAGCCAGGCGAACGAGATCAGCGCGATGGAGGCGACGATGCCCGGCACGCGATAAACGATCAGCATGAACAGCAAAATAATGACGGATGCGATGATCGCCGCTTCCGTCGTTTCGTGCAGCGACTGCAAGCCGAGCAACGCGCCGACCGTCTGGGAATACTTCTCGGTCAGCTTGAGCGGAAGCGCCCCCAGATTGATCGTATCGGCAATCTCCTTGGCCTGTTCGAACGTATAATTGCCTGTAATTACGGCTGTGCCGCCAGGGATTTCGCCGTTCACGACCGGAGCGGACAGCTGCACGTCGTTCAAATAGATGGCGAGCGGCTGCCCGGTCAGACGCTTGGTCAGATCGCTGAACTTCTCGGCACTCTTCAGCTTAATTTCAATTTGCGGCCGGTTAGCTTGGTCATAGCCGACTCTTGCCGCATTTTCCACAAAATCGGTGCCGAGCAATTCAATCGTCTTGAAATCCGGCGCACCGCTTCGGAATGTCAACTGCGCAGGCTCGGCGAGCGTCTTGCGAAGCTCCTCCTGGTTCGCTACGCCGGGAAGGCGTACGCGAATGCGATCATTGCCTTCCGTCGTCACCTCCGGCTCGGCGACGCCGCTCTTGTCGGCACGCTGAGCCAAGCTTTCGGCCGTTCGCGTCAGCAGATCGCGCGTGACGGTTTGGCCGGGCGTGAGCGGCTCCGCCACGTACAAAATTTCAAATCCGCCCTTCAGATCGAGTCCCAGGCGGATGTTCTTCAATATCCACGGGCTTGTCCCGCCGATGATCCCGAAGGTTATCACCACTACGAGCAGAAAGGCCATAAAACGTTTCACGTTCATTTGCGAGCAGGTCTCCTCTCGATACTCAATAGTACTTATTATACCTAGCGCCCAAAATCGAGTCAATTTACGGCGAAATATGGCGATGCAGGCATAAATCAAGCCCAATCGATTACGATTGGGCGCTCCGGTAAATGCTCATCGTCATCCAGTTCATGAACTGCGTCGACTTGAGAGATAAAATATCGTTCACAATTTGATGCAGCGGCGGATACCCCTTCTTCTCATATTTGTCGCTGACGCAGTCCCACACTTCGCGCCCGGTCACGTGCTCGTACCCCAGCATCCGAAATTCCTCGGCTTTGCTGTTGCAAATATGCTCGATCATCTCGTTCAGCTCGCCGTCGCTGAGAAGCTCGCCGCCGGTTTCGCCGTCCGCTTGATCGTTTTGCCGATTCTCCCCGGCTTGTTCCGCTCCTTCAGGCGCTTCTTCAGTCGCTCCTTCAGCCGCTCCATCAGCAGGGATCACGTCATCGCGTTCATTCATCGCGTTTCCTCCGTTCCACAATGCCTCGCTTGTTACTTATGTACTTCTCCGAAGTATGCCCGTTTTCCTGCCTGCCCGGCCCCTTGTCCGCAAAATCTGTGCATGAGCTCCGCTAGTTTCCGCATATGGTTGTACAAGACTGTTTATCGACGGAAGAGGGATGACGTGTGAGCAAGCAATCGTTTATTAAAGGGACATTGATCCTGCTCGCCGCCGGGCTGGTGAACCGTCTTCTCGGCTTTGTTCCGAGAATTACGCTCCCGCGCGTCATCGGCGCCGAGGGCGTCGGCCTGTATCAAATCGTATGGCCGTTCCTGATCGTCGTACTGACGTTCATCACCGGCGGTATTCCCGTCGCCGTCGCCAAGCTTGTAGCCGAAGCCGAGGCCGAGCGCAACGAAAGGCGCATCCGCAGCATTTTGAAGCTGGCGCTGGCGATCACATGCTCTTTGAGCGTACTCTTTACCGCACTTTGTCTGATCGGAGCGGAGTGGATTACAACCCGCCTGATGACGGACGACCGGGTGTATTACACGTTTCTGTGTATGATCCCTATTATCGGCTTGATCGGCGTTTCTTCCGTCTTTCGAGGCTACTTCCAGGGCCGGCAAAATATGATTCCCACCGCGACATCGCAGACGGCGGAAACGATCGTGCGCATCATCATGATGCTGTCCGGCGCTTACGTGCTGCTCCCGTACGGCGTTGAGGTGGCTGCAGCCGGCGCCATGCTCGGCGTGCTTGCCGGCGAATTGGCCGGTTTGCTGCTGCTCCTGTATCATTACCGGGAAAGCGTCAAAGCAAGCGCACCGAAGGTACAAGCTACGATCGGCACGTCCACGTCGGTGCGGCGCCTGTCCGGCCTCAGACGAATGCTCAAAATTTCCGTCCCGATCACCGGCAGCAAGCTGGTCGGCGCCACGTCGTACTTGCTGGAATCCATTTTCATTACGCAAGCGCTGGCCGTGGCCGGCATTTCCACTGCGATGGCTACAGCACAGTACGGCGCCCTGCAAGGCATGGTCATTCCGATTTTACTGCTGCCGAGCGCGCTCACCTCGTCGCTTTCCGTATCGCTCATTCCATCCTTGTCCGAAGCGGCGGCCCGCAAAGATATGGACACGATCCATAAGCTGCTGCGCCAGTCGCTGCGCCTGGCCCTTGTATCGGGAGCGCCGTTCGGCGTACTGATGTATGTACTCGCCGATCCGATCTGCGTCTACCTGTATAACCAGCCGAATGTCGGCGTACTGCTCAAGATGATGGCTCCCGTCGCCGTGTTCATTTATTTTCAAGCACCGCTGCAGGCCGCTCTTCAAGCGCTGGACCGCCCAGGCTCCGCTCTGGTCAACACCTTGATCGGCTCGGTTATCAAGCTCGGCCTCATCGCCTTACTGGCGAGCAAGCCGGAGCTAGGAATTAAGGGCGCCGTCTTCGCCATCAACGTCAACATCGTGCTGGTTACGCTGCTGCATTGGAGCAGTGTCGTAAGAGCCTTGAAATTTTCGATGAATTTGCCCGATTTCGTCAAGATCGGTGCGGCGATGGCCGTGAGCGGCCTTAGCAGCTACGCCGTGATGGCTGTAGGCTGGACGGACAGCGGATGGATCCGGTTCCTGAGCTCGGCTGCACTCGGTATGACCGTGTATGTGATGATGGTCGTCTGGATGGGGCTGATCGATACGTCGGACGTACAGCGCATGAAGCGTTGGGGACGGAAGATTTGGCGTAGAACGTAAACTGCTTGTATTTGAGCCCCCCTTCCCCATAACTTTCATATACAAAATCAGGGCGCCCGGGCGCCCTTTCACCGTTTCCGATCCATAAAAATTCGTCCCCTGTGATCAATCGAGCAGAAGAACACTTCCTTGAAATCTTTGGCGCCTTTCGCTTGAATTTCGTTCTTGAGCCAAAAGCGGGTTTTCCCGAGCTTGGCCAAGTTGTCGTCCTGCACCTTGCCGTCCATAATGAGCGGCAGCGGCAGTCCTTCGTACCGGATCGCCGGCGGTCCCGGCGGCGCTTCGCCGCGCCGTTCCTGTCCCGAAGGCTCGCGGGAAGCGGCGGCGGGTGCCGAGCCGGCCTTGCCGAACTCCTCCTTCGTGAGCGTCGTCAGCTTGCCGGACGGCTCCAGGATGGCAAATTCGACGTCGGCGACGTTGGCGACCCGGTTCTCGCGCAGCTGCAGAAGAAGGTCGTCCAGGTTGTAGCGCTGCTTCGCCATCTCCTCGCGGTTCAGCTTACCGTTCTCAATGACATAGCTCGGCTTGCCGTCCACCCAATCCCTCAGCTTCTTGCTCTTGAGACTCAAATACGCCATCGTAATTTGAATCGCAACAAGAATCAGCATCGGGTATATCGCGTCAGACAGCGGCCTTTGCATATCCTCCAGGACGAACACCGCGATCTCGGCGATCATGATCGAGATGACGAGATCGAACAAGGACAGCTTGCCGATTTCCCTCTTCCCCATCATTCGCAGCACCATGAACACGACGACGTACATGACGACGGTGCGTAAAAAAACGGCCAGAAATCCCAAGTTGACCCGCCTCCCGGTAAGGTTATCGAGTTTACTGGTATTCTGACCGTTCCTTGGATGCGCCATGCGGCTGAAGCGTTGTTGAAATGCTGGCAGCGCTCCCTATTGCAGGAGCGTATACAGCGTGGCGAGCGCCAGACCGCCGGCTGCGGCCGGGGCGCTCCAGCGCAGGAAGTCGGCGACGGTCGCCGACTCCTTGGCGCGCGCCGCCATCGCGATGGCGGCGACGTTGCCCGGGGCGCCGAGCGGCGATGCCGCGGCGCCGAGGGCGGTGCCGAGCGCGAGCGCCCAGTAGAGCGGATGCAGCTGCGCTGCATCCGCTGCTGCGGCGGGCACGACGCCGGCGAGCGCCGGGATCAGCTGCACGAGCAGTGCAGCTACGGGCAGCGGGCCGAGCGCCCCCGCCAGCAGGGCGCTCAGCCACAGCAGCAGCACGGCGAGCAGCGGCAGCGAGCCGGCGGACAGCTCGGCGGCGCCTTGCGCGAGCGCGTGGATGACGCCGGTTTCAGCCAACGCCCCGGCAAGCACGAATAAGCCAAGCAGCGACGAGGCGGTGCGCCAGTCCACATCCTCGACAAGCTCCCGCACGTCATACCGCTTGCGGCTGAATGCGACAAGTGCGGCCGCGGCAATCAGCGCAACCCATCCCGGGTGCACCGGCAGCCAGTGATGCAGCAGGAACACAAGCGTAACGCCCCCCAGCGCGACGGCGCTGCCGCGCAGCAGCACCGGTTCGCGAAGCCAAGCCCGCGGCTTCCATTCCGCTGCGTCGAGCAGCAGCTCCGGCCTGGCGCGGCCCCGGTAGATGATGGCCATGATTGCAGTAAAGGCGACCAGCAGGGCAAGCGCCGGCAAGCCGATATGAAGCAATATATCTATGTAAGTAAACGAATGGGCGGCGCTGATCAGCATATTGACCGGCGAGCCGTTCAGCGTGACGATCCCGCCGAGCGATGCTGCCAGCATTTGGCCGAACAGCAGCGGCGAACGCCTTAAACCGAGCAGGCTGCCAAGCTGGAGACCGACCGGAATAAGCGTCAGCACAGCGGCCACCGGGTCCAGCAGCGCTCCCGCCGCTCCTGTCGCCAAGAGCAGCAGGCCGACCGTGCGGCCTGGTCCTCCGCCGCCGGCTCTCGTCAAGAGGACGGCAAGAACCGCCATCAGTCCCGATTTTTGCGCGACGCCGGCGATCGCCGACATGCCGATCACGAGCGCAATGAACGGCAGATGGAGCCATTTCGCAAGACTGGACAGCGGGACGGCGCCGATCAGAATGACGGCGGCGGCACCCAATATAGCGACGAGCCCGCGATGCCATCGTTCCCATATGAATAAAAATACGATTGCCGCAAACACAACCGCAGCGCCCGCCGTTTGCCAAGCAGCCGCTTGTGCAGAAATTTCGTACATGGTGCAACTCCTCTCTTGTCGCAAATTATACAGGACACAGCGGAAAGGCGTCCATAATCTTGTACTATTTTTATGAGCTTGACCATAAGATGATGACAAATCCATGCACGGTCGAAAGGAACGGTGGTCTCGCTTATGAATCCGATCAATAAGGTCAATCAAGTCCGCATCGCTTCACCGCTGCTGTCCGGATTGCTGTATGCCTTTGTCATGATGGCTGCCGGTACGTTAATTGTGTCGCTTCTGCTGCTGTGGTCCAATGTGCAGGAAAGCTCTTTACCTACATACGGCAAAATCGTTCACGGCCTGTCCATCTTCATCGGCGGCTGGGTAGCCGGGAAGCGTTCCGGCAGCCGCGGCTGGTATCAAGGCGGCATACTCGGGGCGCTGTACGCCGTAACGGTCGGCATCGTCGGCTTCCTCGCATTCGACAACAGCTTGAATTGGGCGGCGCTCGCGCTGCTTGGCGGCGCCTTTGCGGCGGGGGCGCTTGGCGGAATGCTGGGGGTCAACACACGGAAATAAATATGTAGAGTTTGTAAACTCTCCTTGTCCGGTGTAATATAAAGAAATCGTAAACACCGCAGGGGGAACTTCAGATGACGCTCTTTCAATCGATGACGCAAGCCACGATCTATATGGCCGTCACGGTTTTTTTTCTGCTGTTTGTGTCGCTCCGTACGAACCCTCTCGCTCCTATCGGCAGCTTTATTCAGGAGATGATACGGTCGCGCAAATACCGGCTTCATTTTGTCATGATGTGCAGCGTTATGTTTATTAATAAAATCGAGCTGTGGATTGAGGAGCATATGCCCTCCCGTTCCGACTTTACGCCGTTCGTGTCGAGGCTGGAAGGAGATTTCGTCGCCAAGCTGCAGCACACGCTGGAGCAGCCGTGGCTGACGGCGCTGTCCGCGTACGCCTATGTCGTCGTTTTCCCGGTGCTTATCTTTGCTGCGATCGGCATTTACACGTACGGCAAACAGGTCAAGCTCGTGTATGCCATCTGCTATGCGCTGTTGTTGAACTACATGATAGCGATTCCGTTCTACTTGTTTTTTCCGGTCAATGAGGTGTGGTCGTTCCATCCGCAGGTGCGGTTTCTCATGCTGGACGTGTTTCCGACGTTCGAGACGCAGTACCGCTCGATGTCGGGACTCGACAATTGCTTTCCTAGCCTGCATACGTCAATCTCCGTTGCGATGGCACTGATCGCATTAAGATCGAATAACCGTTTCTGGAAATGGTTCTGCTGCGCGGCTGCGGCGTTTATCATATTCACGATCTTCTATCTCGGCATTCACTGGCTGTTCGATATGTGCGGCGGCTTGCTGCTCGGCGGGTTTACCGCGGCGATGGCGCTGCTGTGGAGCGAAGGCCGTACGGCGTTCGGCGTCTCATGGATGCCCCAGAGAGTGAGGGAACGGTTTACCAAGTAAACGGCTGTTCGGATGCGCCCTTCTCCAGTTGGAGAGGGGCTTTTTGCTGCGTACATCGATGAAGCGGGATTCCGGTAGTTTCCTTTTTTAACCCGCAACAAAAAAACAAGCACCCCGAAGGATGCTCGTTTCGTATACGCTGTCGGAATCATCCGAATACGCCTTCGATGTATCCGTTTACTCGCTCTTCGAAGCGGGAGACGGAGCCGACGCCGTCACGGAGTTGATTGCGGAGCGGTCAAACGTCATGCGGGTCACATCGTTGACGCGGAGCACGACGGTATCGTCGGTAATTTCTTGAATCGTACCATGCAAACCGCCGATCGTTACGACTTTGTCGCCCTTCTTCAGCGAGTTCAGCATTTGATTGCGTGTTTTCTGACGCTTTTGCTGAGGACGAATGAGCAGGAAGTACAGTACTACGAACATGAGGACAAGCGGTCCCCACGTGTAGAGCAAGCTCGTCGTCGTGTCAGCCGGTGCAGCCGGGTCGGCAGCTAGTAAAATGGTATTCATCTGAACCCACCCTTTCTAGAATCCTTTGTCATTGTCGTTCAGCCCGTAACGGGCGAAGAACTCGTCGCGGAAATCGAGCAGCCGATCTTCCTGAATCGCTTGCCGCACGTTCTTCATCAGCTCTTGAAGAAAATGCAAATTATGATACGTCGTGAGCCTGATGCCGAACGTCTCGTCCGCTTTGATTAAATGACGAATGTACGCGCGGCTGTAGTTCCGGCACGTGTAGCACGAGCATTCCGGATCGAGCGGACCGAAGTCTTCCGCATACTTCTGGTTGCGGATAACGAGTCTGCCGCCCGACGTCATGCATGTCCCGTTGCGCGCAATACGCGTCGGCAGCACGCAGTCGAACATATCGATGCCCCGGATGGAGCCCTCGATCAATGCGTCCGGCGAACCTACCCCCATCAAATACCGGGGCTTGTGCTGCGGCAGCAGCGGCGTCGTATAGTCGAGCACCTCATACATGACGTGCTTGGGCTCGCCCACACTGAGTCCTCCAATAGCATAACCCGGGAAATCCATGGAAGTCAAATCGGCGGCACTCTGTTTGCGCAGGTCCTCGAAAGCGCCTCCTTGCACGATGGCGAACAAGCCTTGATCGTCTTTGCGGGCATGGCTGGCCAGGCAGCGCTCGGCCCAACGGCTCGTCCGCTCCGTCGACGCCTTAACATATTCATATGTCGCTGGGTACGGCGGACATTCATCAAATGCCATCATAATATCCGAACCGAGCGCGTTCTGAATTTCCATCGCCTTCTCCGGCGACAGAAACAGCTTGTCCCCGTTCAGATGGGAGCGGAATTCGACGCCTTCCTCGCTGATTTTGCGGTTTTCGCTAAGGCTGAACACCTGAAAACCGCCGCTGTCGGTCAGAATCGCCCGATCCCAGTTCATGAACTTATGCAATCCGCCGGCTTTGCGGATCGTCTCATGCCCCGGCCGCAGGAACAGATGGTAGGTGTTGCTGAGAATGATCCCCGCGCCCATCTCCTTCACTTCTTCCGGGCTCATCGTCTTGACGGTCGCCTGCGTCCCGACCGGCATGAACGCCGGCGTATCGAACGAGCCGTGAGGCGTATGCACGCGGCCCAATCTTGCGCCGGACTGCTTGCACGTCTTGATATGTTCGTAAGTAATAGCCATTCTGATCACGTCCGCTTCTGGTTAATAAATGAACATGGCATCGCCGAAGGAGAAAAACCGATATCTCCGCTCCACCGCCTCGCGGTAAGCAGCCAGCACCTGTTCCCGTCCGGCCAAAGCGCTGATCATCATAATCAGCGTCGACTTCGGCAAATGGAAGTTTGTCAGCAGCGAGTCGACGACGCGAAACGTATAACCCGGGTAGATGAAAATGCTCGTCCACCCCTGCATCGCGCGAATCGGCGTTCCTTCTTCCTCGCACCGCTGCCCCACCGTCTCCAGCGTCCGTGCCGACGTCGTACCTACGGCGATGACACGCCGGCCGGCGGCTCTCGTCTCGTTTATCAGCGCCGCCGTCTCCTCCGGCATCACATAAAACTCCGCATGCATCTCATGCTCCTCCAGCGTCTCCACCGACACCGGACGGAACGTGCCGAGACCGACATGCAGCGTCACGTAAGCGAGGCGAACACCGTTATCTACCAGCTTGCCCAAAAACTCCTCGGTAAAATGCAGCCCGGCCGTAGGCGCCGCCGCCGACCCTTCATGCTTCGCGTATACCGTCTGGTACCGTTCACGATCCGGAAGCGTTTCTTTAATGTACGGAGGAAGCGGCATATGGCCTAGCCGGTCCAGCAGCTCATTGAAGATGCCGCGGTATTCAAAACGGACGATGCGTCCGCCCATGTCCAGCTCCTCTTCGACGATCGCCGTCAGCAGCGGATTCGGAATGACGCTCCGTACGTCGCCATCTCCCTCCCCCTGTACCGTTTCGACGGATTCGCCGAAATCGATCACGGCGCCAACGCGCAGCCGCTTCCCCGGCTTCGCCAGCGTTTCCCAGCGGTCGCTGCCGAGAGATTTGAGCAGCAGCAGCTCCGCCTTCGCTCCGGTGTCCCGCTTGACGCCAAAAAGCCGGGCGGGAATGACTCGCGTATCGTTCAACACGAGCAGGTCGCCGGCTTGTATGTACTGCAGCAAATCTTCAAATTGACGATGCTCCGTCTCGCCCGTCGCCTTATTCAAGGCGAGCAGCCGGGACGATGTCCGATTCGCAAGAGGCGTCTGAGCGATCAGTTCCTCCGGCAAATCGAAATCAAACAGGTCCACGTTCATTTTACGATCCGTCCTTTAATATCGAAACGCCGCTATAGTACGTTTGCAAGATTTTGCGGTAATCGTAGCCGAGCTCCGCATACCCGCGGGCTCCCCACTGCGACATCCCGACCCCATGACCAAAGCCTTTGCCGGTAAAGACGAATTGCGGCTTCGCCGACAGCACGCGGACCGAGCCGTCGCCCTGCAGCGCCACCATCGTATCGCCGAGAGGCTTCGCCGCCGAAGAGCCTGCGCTGACCGCGTAAAGCGGCGCTCCGCCTGCATCCGGCAGCTGGCGGTTCGTTCCGTTCGCTCCGACAATAGTATAACGTCCCGTCTCTTCGATTTCAAACCGGGTGCTCGGCAGCCCGCCAAGCGCCGTCCGAATGGCGTCCGGGTATGGCAGCTTCAGCGGCTGGCCGTTCGCCTTGAGCTCCAAGGCGCGGCCGGAAGGGCCGCGTTTCGACACTTCCAACGACTCGAGCTTGCCGGACAATCCGTACTCGCCCAAGCTTCTTTGCAGCGCCTCCGCATTGAGCGGCCCCCGCTGCCAAGCGAATGCATTCGACTCCTGCGCTTGTCCGAACACGGTGACGCGGTCGCCGGCATTCAGCTTGCCGAGCGGAACGGAAGACGCGTCCGTCGTCGGCGCCGGCCTGACGTTAACCCCGCTCTCCGTCGCTGAGTACACCGCCAGTCCGATCCCGTTCTTCGTTCCCGTATCTTTGAGATAGTCGGAACGGACGTAGCCGATCGTTCCATCCTCCAGCGACACGCGGTACCAGAACGCTTTGTTCTTCGCTGCGCCGTCGTCGGGGCTCGGCGTGCTCTTTAAATAGGTTGACGTATTCCCCCAAGCTTCCGTCGGGTCTGCGGTCAGTCCTCCTGCATTAGATGAATACAAAGGGGCAATTAACGTACCGGCGCTGTCTGCCAGAACTTCTCCCTTCGTCGCTGCCGCAGCCGCCGCGACGTCCGCCGCCTCTGTGGCGGTTCCCTTGTAAGCTTGATCCACTGTCGTGTCCGACACATGGGCGATGCCGTATTTCAGCCCTTGCTTAAGAACATATGTACGGGCGGCGACAGCCTGCGCCTTGAGCGCCTCCGCCGGCCAGCCGGTGCCCATCTCGGAGCCGACGACGGAGCCGACGTACGATTCGATCGGCACCTCGTTTACGACGGCAAGCGCCGAGCCCTGCAGGCTCAGCTCGAGCGCCCCCCGGTAAGAGCGTTCGAATCGCTCTTTGAACGTAACGGCTCCGCCGGCTTGCTTCGGCTGCACCCAAACTTTGGCTTCCGCTCCCCCGATCACATAGTGCGTATCCGTGACGTTCGCGGCTGTAGTCGCCTCAATGCGGCGCAGCATATACGGCGCTGCCGGAGCGGCAGGCTGCAGCGGAACGCCCGGCAGCAGCTTGGCCGCCTGCTGCTGCAGCGCCGTCAGCGCCTGCGGCGTCGCCGCGCTGCCGATCCAAACGGAGTAGCTCACCTTGCCTGCCGCATCCGCCTGCAGCACAATATCGGCGTCCAAGCCGGCTTGGGCTGCCGCCGCTTGCCGGTTCAGCGCCTCGGCTTCCGCCGCAAACGTTCCCGCCGCCACGTGCAGCGGACCGATCAGCGGCAGCGGTGAGCCCGGCTTCACGACCCCGGCCAGCTGCGCGCTGCCGGTCAGCTTGTCGCGCGCTGCCGTGGCGGAACCGATATCGTTGTAGTTTCCGTACGCAACTTGATAGACGGCCTTTCCTTGCTTGCTGCGGCTCCAGATGACCGCCCCTTGTCCCGGGTCGGCCGGCAGCTTGTCCGCCGTCTGCCGCGCAAGCGTCCAATCCGGTGTCTCCAGTACGAGAACAGCGTATTGATCGAGCGAAAACCGCGCTCCAGCCGGAGCGCTTACCCACGTTTGCACCGCCTGCGGCGTCCTTACGCCGATATCTAGTCCTTGCGCGCCCGTAAGCGTCGCATAAGGAATCCCGGCGCCGGCTTTGCCGTCCAGTATGAGCGCAACCCGGATCGATTCCAGCTTGGGCACTGCAGCGTACGTGTAGCCGCCGCTGCCGCCCATGGAGAACAAAGCAGCCGCGGTCACTGCCGCGGCCGTAATTTTACGATGCTTTAAGGTGAAGAAGCGCTTCAACATGCTATCTGCATTCCTTTCCGTCCGGCGCGGACTAGCTTCGATCCGGCATCGGTATATTCAAATGCGCATAAGCCTGCGGCGTCACTACGCGTCCGCGCGGCGTCCGCTGCAGGAAGCCGATCTGGAGCAAATACGGCTCGTACACGTCTTCGATCGTCTGGCTCTCTTCCCCGATCGTGGCGGCAATCGTATCGAGTCCTACCGGACCGCCCTGGAAGGAGCCGATAATCGCGCGCAGCATCTTATGGTCGACTTCGTCGAGGCCGAGCTCGTCGACCTGTATCAGCTTGAGCGCCATGCGGGCGATGTCCAGCGTAATGACGCCGTCGCCCCGCACTTGGGCGAAATCCCGCACCCGCTTTAGCAGCCGGTTGGCGATACGGGGCGTACCGCGCGAACGCTTGCCGATTTCGCGGGCCGCTTCGCCGACGATCTGCACCTGCAAAATATCCGCCGCGCGCGAAACGATGAACGTCAGCTCATCGACGGTGTAATATTCCAGGCGGCTGACGACGCCGAACCGGTCACGCAGCGGCGCCGACAGCAGCCCCGCCCGCGTCGTCGCGCCGACGAGCGTGAACGGCGGCAGATCAAGGCGCACGGACCGCGCCGATGGGCCTTTGCCGATAATAATATCCAGCGCGTAATCCTCCATCGCCGGATACAGCACTTCCTCGACCGTCCGGTGCAGCCGGTGGATCTCGTCGATGAAGAGCACGTCGTTCTCCTGCAAATTCGTCAGGATCGCAGCCAGATCGCCCGGACGCTCGATCGCCGGGCCGCTCGTCGTGCGAATGTTGACGCCGAGCTCGTTGGCGATAATGTTCGACAGCGTCGTCTTGCCGAGTCCCGGCGGCCCGTACAGCAGCACATGGTCAAGCGCTTCCTTGCGCAGCTTTGCCGCCTCGATATAAATTTTCAAATTTTCCTTGGCCTGCGCCTGTCCGATATATTCCGCCAAATAGCGGGGCCGGAGGGAAAACTCGACCGCTTGATCCTCCATCATAAACTGTGCCGAAATAAGCCGGTCTTCCACCTGCGTCACCTACCTGCCGCTATTTATGTTCCTTGATATAAAGCCTGGAGCGCCAGCTTCACGAGCGTGTCGCTGGCAGCGCCTTCCGCCTTCGCTTTGATCTTCGCCCAAGCGCGGTCCGCTTCCGCCTCCGTATAGCCGAGCGCCTGCAGCGCTTCCTTCGCCTCGTTCCAAGCCGTGCCGCCCGCTCCCGCAGACGCCGCCGCCTCGCCCTCCAGCCCGATCGCCGCAACCGTATCCACGATGCTGCCCGTACCCAGCTTATCCTTCAAATCGAGGATAATACGCTGCGCCGTCTTGCGTCCGATGCCGGGCAGCTTCATCAGAAACGCCACATTTTCCTGCTGAATCGCCGCTACGATCGTCTCCGGACGTCCGCCGGCCAGCACGCCGAGCGCCACCTTCGGACCGATCCCCGTCACTTCAAGCAGCCGCCGGAACAGCGATTGCTCCTCCCGGGTCGGAAATCCGAACAGCAGGTGGGCGTCCTCGCGAACGTGATAATGAATGTAAAAGGTCGTTTCTTCCCCGTCCTTCAGTCTCGATTCGAACGGATTCGGGCAAAACACCCGGTATCCGATCCCGTGGACGTCCAACACAATATAATCCAGCTCCCGGGCGGCCAGCCGCCCGCGCAAATAATCGATCATCGCTTCATAGTTCCCTTCACTTTATCGTGCAGCGCCGACGAATGGGCGTGGCAGATCGCCACCGCGAGCGCATCCGCTACGTCATCCGGCTTCGGGACGGCGGACAGCTTGAGAAACATCCGCACCATCTCCTGCACCTGCTTCTTCTCGGCTTTGCCGTAGCCGACAATCGCCTGCTTCACTTGCATCGGCGTATATTCAGCCACCGGCAGCCCCTGCTGGACGGCGGCGAGAATGAGCACGCCCCGCGCCTGGCCGACGGTGAACGCCGTCGTGACGTTGCGGTTAAAAAACAGCTGCTCGATCGCCACCGCATCGGGCTTGTACATCTCGATCAGCTGGACGGCCGAGTCGTATACCTGCTTCAGCCGCAGTCCCGGGTCGGTATGCGCCTCCGTCGTTATGCAGCCGTACTGCACGGGCGTCAGCTTGCTGCCGAGCTTGTCGACGAAGCCGAAGCCGACGATCGCAATCCCCGGGTCGATTCCCATAATACGCAATCCGCTACCACTCCCATTTTCCGCGGGCCTTGCCAAGGCTGTCAATAAAAAGTCAAAAACGCGAACATATGTACACCTGCCATTATAGCATGGAGAAACAAAAAGAGATAGACTCGGGAAGTCCCGGCTATCTCTCGTTTGGCTCTGGATTCATCGCCCTCTGCGTTTCTTCGACCGCAAAATCGCTGAACGTGGACAATACGCTGTTGTACTCGGCGAGATCGCCCACGCGGATGCCGCTGTACAGGTGATTGACCGTGTCTTGCGGCAGCGAGCTTTCCAGATGATGAATATTCAATTGGAAAAACGTTCGGATCACATGATCCCGGTCGGGCTCTCCGTCGAACAAGGTCAAGTTGCCGTTATCGTCGATGCCGAAATACGCGGTTTCCTTGCAGGCCGGAGACAGGTCGTCGATCGACTGGTGGAACGCCGCCGTGCCGTCCTCCTCCAGCGTCAGCGGCCAGTCGGGATGCTCCTGGTGAAGCTTCCGAATTCCGCCCGGAGGCAAAATGCCAAGCTTCTGCCGCTCGTCGCCGCATACGTACGTTTTCAAAATCACGACCTCGCGCGCTTTGCCCTCGCGTTCGATTGCGGCCAGCGTATCCGCTAGCTTCTTCGCATCGTCGTTTTGCACGATCGGCGCAAACGCGCTCCATGCCGAAGCATCGTCGGCTCCGTCTTCCCGGCTTTGCCGAATTTGACCCGCTACTATCGTCACCCCAGCCGCGATCAATACGAATATTCCGAGCGCCAGCCAGCGCCGCCTTGTGCGCAGCCGACGCTTCAGCTGTTTCCAAAGGTTCATCGCGAACATGAGAATCCCCTTCCGTCCATGGTATTTTTCTATAGTTTTACCATTTCGGAAGGGGATATACGCGGATAGGCTTCGGTTACACGTTAATCCAAGGCAGGTTCGGCTGGCGGCGCGATTTCGCCGGTGCGTTCTGGCGGAGCGAGCGCAGGTATACGCTCAGCTTTTCCCTGTCTGAGAGCGGCTTCGTGCGGCGGACGGACGCGGGCGCGACAGGGAGCGATTTGGTTTTGCCCCGAGGTTTCGGAGCATCGATCGTCACGTCGAGCTCCGCCTCCTTCTCATCGATCTTCAGGCCTTCCAACTCGTACTGCCCGCCCGGAGCATCCGTCGGATATACCGGAAGCTCCGCTCCGTGTGCCGGATATGGAGCGTACAAATGCTCCGGCGGCATGAGCTCGGACGGCATCGGCGCTGCCGTTACATAAGGCGCCATCAGCGGCGCCGTATACGGCATCGCTCCTTCGGCAGCGTAAGGCAAGGCCATCTTCGGTCCGGAGCAGCAGCTGAACGGATTCGCAGGTGCATATGCGTGAGAGTGAACATGAGCATGAGCATGGGCGTTAGCGTGATCGTGGGCAAGAGCATGGGCGTACGCATGAGCCGGTGCATGAGGGTCTGCAAACCCGCTGCCGTAGGTATACGGTGTGGCCAGCGCTTCGTGATACGTATGCGGAAACGCCGAGCCGTGCGGCGGATACATGCCGTACGGCGCCGCAAACTGCTCGAACGGCTGCTGCGGCATGCTCGGGAATTCAGGCTGCGCCTGATCGAACGCCTCCACAGCCGGGACGTTGGCCTGCGCGAACGGGTGAACCACCTGCGGCTGCTCCCATCCCTGCAATCCGGCGAAAGGTTCCGCCATCAGCGGTGCCTGCGGCAGCATCGGCGCTTGCGGATGCCCCGGCAGCGGGAACTGCGCCTGCGGATGCCCCGGCAGCGGGAACTGCGCCTGCGGATGCTGCGGGAAATGCATCCCATACTGAGCTTGCGCGTATGCTCCCGCTTGCGCCGCCTGCCCATGCGGCATCAGCGGCTCATAGCTCCACCAGTCGGACGGAGCGCCTGCCTCAGCTCCCGGCCCTGTAAACGGCTGCTGCATGTGCGGCATATCCGCCGGCATACCCTGCCATTCCTGCGGCGGCGCCCCTTCCGGAACGCCCTGCCATTCCTGCGGCTGCGGCGGTATCCCCGCATGCAGACCGGGCGCACTGTCCCCGGTATGCAAGCCCGGCACGATGTCTCCGGTATACAAACCCGGCGATATGTCTCCGGTATGCAAACCCGGCGTTACGTCACCGGTATGCAAGCCCGGCGCAGCGTCTCCCGCTGCAGGCGCCTGCATTTGCGGCTCCGTCACGACACCGTCAGGCTGCGTCGCTTCGCCGGATGCCCCGGGCGGTTCGCCAATCGGCGTGAACGGATGCTCATCCGGATTCAAATTGTCCGTCTCAGGCGCCCCGCCCTCGATCGGAGCTGCCGGCGAATGATTCTTTTTCGGAATATAGACGACTTCGCCGGTCAACAGCACGTTCGGATTTTTCAGATGCGGGTTGGCCGCGATCAGCTCCTGCAGCGTTACTTCCCAAGCTTTGCTCAGCTTCCACAGCGTATCGCCCTGCTTTACTACATGCTTGAACGCATACGTGCCTTCCGCAGGCTCAAGCGGCTTCGGAGCCGTTGGCACCTTGATCTTCATTCCTGTCTCGATCTTATCCGGGTTTAAAATATGCGGGTTGGCCGCGATCAGCTTTGCAAGCTCGACTCCGTACTTTGCCGCGAGCTGAACGAGCGTTTCTCCGAGTTTGACGATATGAATTTTCAAGGTCAAACCTCCCTTTAAGGATGTGTTTCATGCATCTTATCACCATCCTATGCGGCAAATGGGCGTTTGACGTCTCCTTCAATGAAAAATATGACTTCCCTCTTCAAATCCCGCCTGCCCGCCTTCGTCCGATGACGCCAAGCACAAGCGGAATCAGCGCTGCCGTAAAGAGAGCAAGCACATAAAGACAAATTTCGAAGGCGTAGGCGTAATTTGCCGCGTTCGCCAGCTTCAGATGGGCAGCCATAACCATGCCGAACGCATCATTGGTGAGAACTGTCTTACAGCTGTCCGGAAGCACGGACGGGTCGCTCGAATGAGCATATTCGCCATAGCAGCTGCGAAACTTTGCGGCGAGCTCCGCTTTCTGCGCCTCGCTTGTCTGCAAAGCCCCCAGACGCTCCACAAGCTGAGGCGCCAGACGCTGGCTGACGGCATCGGCATTCCCGCTCATCAAGCTCAGCAGCAGCAGGCCGGTGAGCGCAATGCCAATTGCGAACGCCGCCTGCATGCCTGTGGTTAGAATGCCGGATGCCGAGCCGATATCGGCCGCCCGAACTTTCGCCAGAATGACATTCGTCAGCGGCGCCGCAATCGCTCCCTGCCCCAGTCCCAGCACGGCCAAAACCGGAATCCATTCATAGCCTGCAAAATCGGTCCCCGTCCGATGGACGGCGGCGGCCAGCAGCGCATAGCCGAGCGACGTCAGCACCGCACCGGCCGTAAGCACGTGCGGACCGAACTTCGCCGCCGCTCTCGCCGAATAGAGCGATGCGGCAAAGTACCCCGCCCCCATCGGTAAAATAACGAGACCGGCCTTCAGCGCCGTAAAACCGAGTCCGATTTGCAGAAAATACGCGGAGACGAGAAAGTACGCGGATTGCGAGCAAAGCAGCACGAACACGACCAGCATCCCGAACGAGAAGCTGCGCTGGCGGAACAAACCGACGTTCATAAACGGAACTCGGCCTATGCGAGCGAGCCTTCGCTCATACCAGACGAAGCCGGCAAGCACAGGGACGGACAACGCCAGGCAGGCGATCAGGCCGGCCGGCCAGCCTTCCTTCTGCCCTTGCACGAGCGGATAAATAAGCATGACGATACCTGCCGCCGCCAATATGGCCCCCGCGATGTCCAGCTTCGAGCGATCGGCGCTCTTGGATTCCCCGATGCTCGGAAGCAGGCAAAGGATCAGCAAGCCGACCGGCACACTGAAGAAAAATACGGTCCGCCAATCGAGATCAAGCGGATTCCAGTGCAGCAGCAGACCGCCGATGAGCTGGCCGCTCGTCGCTGCGACGCCTTGAGCGGCGCCGTACAGCCCGAAGACGGCCGCGCGCCGCTCCGGCGCGTAGTTCGCCTGGATGAGCGACAGCACCTGCGGCGCCATCATAGCGGCGAAAACTCCTTGTATGACGCGGAGCGGGAGCAGCATGCCGACGCCGGTGGACAGGCCGCACAGCAGAGCGGCAAGCGTGAAGCCCGCCACGCCGACGAGCAGCATCCGCTTGCGGCCATAGCGGTCGCCCAGCCGTCCGCCGATAATTAACGCAGCGGCATAGGCGACCGTGTAGCCGGCGATGAGGAACTGCACCTCGGCGAAGCTGGCGTGTAAAGCAAGCTGAATCGATGGAGCGGCGACATTGACGATAAAGATGTTGGCGACCGGCAAGAAGACGGACAGCAGTACGACAGCCAGTAAGGTCGAGGCTCGGCGTCCAGACTGCGCCTCGGGCAATACCGGCGTTTGGACGGCGCTTGCAGCTGGCACCGTATTTCGCGTAGACATCGTGCATTCTCCTTTGACGTGTGATATGATGAGGGAGACAGATCTGTCTCATTTCTAGTAACGAATGATACAGACAGATCTGTCTCGTGTCAATCCATTTTTTTCTTGCTTACGGGAGTGGACGCTGGATGGAGAAGAAATTATCGGCGAGAGATCGCATACTGCAGGTGGCGGCGGATTTATTTTACCGGGAAGGGATTCGGGCGGTCGGCATCGATCGGATTATAGCGGAATCGGGGGTGGCGAAGGCGAGCTTCTACCGCAGCTTCGCCACGAAGGACGACCTTGTCGTCGCCTTCCTCGAGGTCTATCATCAGCGCAGCATCGATCGGATTGAAGCGGCGCGGCGCAACCATCCCGGCCAGCCGGGCGAGCAGCTGCGCGAGCTGTTCCGCGGCTTCGCCGAGCGGATCGCGTCGCCGGACTACCGCGGCTGTCCGTTCATGAATACGATTGTCGAGTTTCCGGATGCAGAGTTCCCCGGACACAAACGCGCGACCGAATCGCGCCGGGAGGCCTGGGCGTTGATAACGGAAATGGCTCGCGAGTCCGGTGCGACGGATGCTGCGGCCTTGGCGTCCCAATTGGAAATTTTGTACAGCGGTGCCGTCATGACATCCTACATGTACCGCACCAGGGCCATTGGCGATCAATTTTATAAGGCGGCTTTGCTGCTTCTGAAGGAGCATATTCCCGGATTTATCGAGCGGGGCTGATCCGGGCGGCTGCGGGGCCGCAAAGCGAAAAACCGCGCCGAGAGGACAAATGCCTCTTCAGCGCGGTTTATGTGCGATTATGCCTTACTGCGAACCGTCGATGCCTCGAACGTATAGCTCGAATAGCTGCCGAGCAGCCGCACCTGACAGCCGATGGCGCGGATTTCTTCCAGCGCAGCCGGAATCAGCACCGAGTCGAGCGAGCCTTCCACTTCGATGTAGAAGTAATAGCTGCCGAGCTTCTTGCGGGTCGGACGCGATTCGATGCGGGTCAGGTTGATGCGCCGCCATGCGAAAGCCGCCAGCACTTGATGCAGCGCTCCCGGGAAATCTTCCGCAAGCTGAACGAGAATCGTCGTCTTGGGCAGCCCCTCGCGGTTGGTCAGGGCGATCGGCTCTCGGCCGATCATGATGAAGCGGGTTACGTTTGCATCGTGGTCCTGAATGTCCGGCGCAAGCACGTTCAAGCCGTACAGCTTTGCCGGCGCCAGCGGAGATATCGCGGCGATGGACGGGTCACCGTACTCGCGGACGAGTCTCGCTCCTTCGGCGGTCGAGCTGACGATATCGACCTGCGCGTGCGGCAGGTGCGTCTTCAAGAATACGCTGCATTGCGCCGGCGCGGCATGATGGGTCAGCACTTTGCGAATGCCCGCGTACGGCCGGTCCGGGTCGCCGCCTGCACCGCTCTCCTCTGCAGAGCTTGCCGTGAGGCCGAGCAAATTCATCCGGATCGGATAGAGCCACTCCGCCTGAATAGGCAAGTCGACCTCGTGTACGATGGTATCCAGGTGGTTGCGGACGGAGCCTTCCAGCGTATTCTCGATCGGAATAACGCCGTAGTCGGCGGTTCCGTTAACGGTTGCGCCGAACACCTCATCAATCCCTTTAAAGGGCAAATACTCATATTGCTCCGTTCCGAAGTAATACTGAACCGATTCTTCGGAGAACGTCGCCGGACCTAATGTAGCGATTCGCTTCATGCCCGCACTTCCCCTTTGCCTTGCGAAATGAGCTCCAGCGAGAGATCGGTCTCACGCAGCACGGAAACGGCTGCGCCCTGCGGCGAAGGCTTCAGCCACATCGTGTCGGCCTGTACGCCTTCCGCCCGGAACGTCTCCACCAGAAACCGCTCCAGCTTCTCCTTAGACGCTTGCCCGGAGCTGCCGTCGACCAGCGCCAGCATCGTCGGACCCGCTCCGCTGAGCGCAATGCCCAGCGCCCCATGCTCCGTCGCCTCGCGCAAAATCGTCTCCATGCCCGGCACGAGAGCGGCACGGTAAGGCTGATGCAGCGCATCCTTCATCGCCTGGGAGATCATCGGCAAATTGCCGGTTGCGAATGCGGCGACCAATAGCGAAGCGTGGCTGAGGTTGAACACGGCGTCGCTCATCGATACTTGCTGCGGCAGCGCGTGGCGGGCCTTCTCCGTCGATAGCTGGAACGACGGGATGGCGACGAGCGCCTCCAGCCGGTCGTCCGGCTCCAGCCGGATATGCTCGGCACGCTCGCCGTCCCAGAAAGCTGCGACAATGCCGCCGAAGAGCGACGCCCCGACGTTGTCGGGATGCTTCTCCAGCCGCGAGGCGATCTGAAACAGCTCATAGCCGCTCAGCTTCCCGCCGATCAGCGCGTTCGCACCGACCAAGGCGCCGACAATAGCCGAAGCGGAGGAGCCAAGCCCCCTCGTCAGCGGAATGTCGCTGTACATGGCGATATCGAGCTCGTGAGCCGGTTCGCCCGCCGCCTCGAAGACGAGCTGGGCGACCTGATACACGAGATTGCTCTTATCGGTCGGCAGCCCCTTCATCTGTTCTCCGTACAGCGTAACGACCGTCTTCTCCGCAATGCTCATATCGATCCATCCATACAGCTCAAGAGCCATTCCGAGCGCATCGAAGCCCGGTCCTAAATTAGCCGTGGAAGCGGGCACTTGAACCCGCACCCTTTGGGGGATCATCGGGATTCGCCTTCCAGCTTCGCAATCGCCGCCATGACCGCTTCTTCGGAGTCCTTCACGACGAGCGGATCGCCGCCGGCAACGCTCTTGATCGCAATGTTCGGATCCTTCAGGCCGTGTCCGGTCAATACGCATACGACCTTCTGGCCTTTGCTGAAGTACCCTTCCTTATGCAGCTTCATCACACCGGCGATCGAAGCCGCGGATGCCGGCTCGGCGAACACGCCTTCCTTCGCTGCAATCGTGCGGTATGCGTGCAGAATCTCGTCGTCCGTAACGAAATTGATTTGGCCGCCGGAGTCGCGGGCGGCGTTCACGGCACCGTCCCAAGTCGCCGGATTGCCGATACGGATCGCCGTTGCGACCGTCTCCGGATCCGGAATCGGCTCTCCGCGCACGATCGCTGCGGAGCCTTCCGCCTCAAAGCCGATCATCTTCGGCAGCTTTGAGGAGCGGCCTGCCGCTTGGTACTCCTTGAACCCTTTCCAATACGCCGTAATGTTACCGGCATTGCCGACCGGTATCGCCAAATAATCAGGAGCTTCGCCGAGCTGGTCGCATACTTCGAACGCCGCCGTCTTCTGGCCTTCGATCCGGTACGGATTCACCGAGTTCACCAGCGTGATCGGATGCTTTGCCGTAATTTCGCGGACGATTTCGAGCGCGCGGTCGAAGTTGCCCTCGATGGCAATGACCTTAGCGCCGTAGATGATCGCTTGCGCCAGCTTGCCGAGCGCGATATTGTTGTTCGGGATGAGCACGATGCAGTTCAGGTTGCCGCGCGCCGCATATGCTGCAGCCGCAGCCGACGTATTGCCGGTGGAAGCGCACATGATCGTGCGGGAGCCTTCCTCCATCGCCTTTGCTACAGCCATCACCATGCCGCGGTCTTTAAACGAGCCTGTCGGATTCAGTCCCTCGTACTTGAAATAAATGTCCAGCTGCAGCTCGTCGGACAGCTTCTCAGCGCGGATAAGCGGCGTGTTGCCCTCCTGCAGCGTCAGCAGCGGCGTGCGCTCGTTCACCGGCAAATAGTCTTTATACGTTTGAATAAGCCCCATATATCTCATCGTCTTCCACTCTCTCCTTTAGTGTGATTATCTATCGTACGGCCGCACGCACTCGCGTCAGCCTTCCACCCGGTATACGCTCTTGATTTGATGAATGACGTCCATCGATTCGAATTCGCTCAGCACTTTGTTCATGCTCGCTTGGTTCGCATCGTGGGTAATGATAATGATTTCGGCCGCAGGGTTGCTCACGTTCGGATGCTGCAGCACCGACTCCAGGCTGACGTCGTGCTTCGCGAAAATTTGCGTAATTTGCGCAAGTACGCCCGCTTTATCTTCCACATGCAGCAGAATGAAGTTTTTCGACGAAATTTGCTCGTCGCTCTTCAGCTTTTTCTCTTTGTAAGGCGTGAACAGCTCGCGGCCGTTGACGCCCAGCTTCAAGTTGCGCACGACGGCGACGAGGTCGGCGACGATCGACGTAGCGGTCGGCAGCTCGCCTGCGCCCGGTCCGTAAAACATCGTTTCCCCGACGGCTTCTCCGTAAACATAGACGGCATTGAACACGCCGTTGACGGATGCAAGCGGGTGGGAGTTTTTCACCATCGTCGGCTGGACGCTCACCGAGATATGGTCGTCCTGACGCTCGGCGATGCCGAGCAGCTTGACCGTGTAGCCGAGGCGCTTGCCGTACTGGATGTCCTCCTTGGAAATTGCGCTGATTCCTTTCACCTTGACGTCCTGCAGCGATACTTCCGCATGGAAGCCAAGCGTCGCGAGAATCGTCATCTTGCGGGCTGCGTCCAGCCCTTCGACGTCGGAGGTCGGATCGGACTCGGCGTAGCCAAGCGCCTGCGCTTCCTTCAGCACATCGCCGTAAGCGGCTCCTTCCTGCGACATCTTCGTCAGGATGTAGTTCGTCGTGCCGTTAACGATCCCCATAATTTTCGTAATCCGATCGGACGAGAAGCCTTCGTTCAGCGTGCGGATGATCGGAATGCCGCCGGCAACGCTCGCTTCGTAAAATACGTCGCAGCCGTTCGCAGCCGCCTTGGCGAGGATTTCCGCACCGTGCAGCGCCATCAAATCTTTATTGGCTGTAACGATGTGCTTTCCCTTCTCCAGAGCGGATAAAATATACGTCTTGGCAGGCTCGATGCCCCCCATTACTTCAATGACGACTTGAATGTCCGGGTTATCGATGACATCCCAGGCGTTCTCGGTCAGCTTATCCTTGTCGATGCTGACGGCGCGCGATTTGCTGCGGTCCTGGACCAAAATTTTCTCGATGGAAATCGGCGAGCCCGTCTTGCGCTGCAAATCCTCCTGATGCCCTTCGACGATGCGGACGACGCCGGTTCCAACCGTGCCGAGTCCTAACAATCCAGCTTTGATCATGGTTTCTCTCCTTTGGGGTAATGAAATATTTATCTCTAGACTCTGGATGAACTTATCCGCCTTGCCCGATCACGGCGGCGCGTTTGACCCCGTCCTGCTTCAAGAGCAGCGACAGCAAATCGTCAAGCCCGCCCTCCATGCCGGAAGTATCTACCGAAATGACGACATTGGCCATACCTTGCAGCGGGATCGTCTGGTGAATGGTGAGCACGTTGCCTTCCAGACCGGCTATGAGCGCAAGCACCTTCGATAAAATGCCGGAACGATGCTCGAGATCCATCGATATGGTGGCGAGCCGTTCCCTTTCGACCTTGCTGTAGGGAAAAATGCCGTCCTTGTACTTATAGTACGCGCTTCGGCTTAAGCCCACAAGTTCTACGGCATCGTGAATCGTATTGGCCTCCCCGCGGGCGAGCAGCTCTTTGGCTTGCGCCGCTTTGAGCACACCTTCAGGCAAAATGTCCTCCCGGATGAGATAAAACTTGTCGCGTGCGGTCATATCAGCCTCAACGTCCTCCTAAGGGAGACTATTGTACTTCCATAGAGGACATTCTACCAAAAATCTTTCTCCGCGTAAATAGGCTACCTGTAAAACGAATCAATGGCCCTACATTTTTGCGGGAAAATTACCTGGTCCTCCGGGCCCTCCCGGTCTCCGCGGACCGCAAGGGCCTCAAGTTACGGCAGGGCCTCACAGGCCCCCGGGAACCCGCAACAATCTGTCGGAAAGGCCCGATGGGTGAAAAGACACTTATTAGCATAAAATATCCCCTCTCAGAGAAGCTATCACTAACGAGATGTGGGAGGAAGTCGCCGCATGAGCTTCAAGCCAGTAGCTTTATTTTACTCCTGCTTATTCCTCATCCTTGCCTGTATCGCATTGGTCCGGTACGGCAGCTGGGAATTTTCCTATATCCCCGACGAACGCCGCATCGCCAATCCGGGCGACCCGGAGCAGTCGCGGGCAGGGATGTCGGCATGGGAGACAGAGCGTCCGGAGCTGGAGCCGACCGACGCCATGATTCGTTTCGGACGGGAGGCGTTTTACAGCGAGACGTTTGGCAACGAGACGTTGTTTTCGGACATTATCGGCGTGTTCGACAGTGCGGTTACGATTCCCGGCATGGTGCAGGCCATTGCGGAACTGCGCGGCGAAGGCACGACCAATCTGCGGGTGAAGGCCGCAAAGACCGTTAACGTCGGCGGCCGCACGATTCGCCAAGGCGATTTCATCGACACCGGTCTCGATGTGGCGCGCGGCACCCATTGGCCGCTCGGGATCAAGCTCGTCCGCAAGGAAGGCCGTCTCAAGGCCGGGGTCAGCTGCATTATGTGCCACGCCATCGCCGACCCCGGCAGCGGCAAAGTCATCGAGGGCCCGCCGAACCCGGACATTCAAGCAGGTTTGCTGCTGGCGCTAGGGACGAACTCCTCGGCATTTTTCACCCATACGAATATAGATACGAAGCTTCTCCGATCGTTCGTAAGCGACCCGGCCCGGACGGTCGAGACGAGCGACGGCCGGCGCGAACCGCTACCGGATCCGGCCCTGCTGGAAGAAGCGGTCGACCGCGCGCTGCTGCAGTGGCCGCCCGGCTCCGTCGATACGATGATCGATCTTCAGAACAACCCTTCGCAGATCCCCGACAGCTTTACGCTGGGGGATCACCCGTACGGCTGGAACGGCACCGCCCAGTCGGGCCCGTACCATGGACTTGTTTTCCTGAACGGCTTGCCGAACGGGCAAAATATGGACCCCCTGGTGCAAGCCGACCTCAGCGGCAAGCTGTTCGGCATCGATAAAGAAACATACTTGGCCACCCTGATGCAAAATGCCGCCAACCCGAAATACCGGTATCGGGTCGGTTCCGGCGAGCGGCCGTCGGACTTTTTCCGGCGCGTCGATCCGACCCCGGGCGCCCCCGGCCTGAACACGCTCGTGCCGACGCCGGATTCGCCCCGGTCGTCGTTCGTCTCGCTTGTCGGTACGATCGCATCCAAGCCGGGCTACCGCATTCATGAGCACAATATCGCGATGGCCGCCTACCAAAATACGCTGAAGCCGCCGGCAACCGGGCTCCCCCGGAACGATGCGGCGTTCGCCAGAGGGCGCGGCGTATTTCGCCGGGCCGCTTGCATCTCCTGCCACGCCGGAGACACGTTTACGAATCATCGCGTAGTCCCTCTGTCCGTCATCGGCACGGAACCGACGCGGGCGCAAGCGCTTCGCAAAGCCGGAGAAAACTGGGGGCATAATGTGACGTACGACTGGGCGACCCGCGTCCCGCTCCCCGAAAGCCCCAAGCTGCTGCAAATTCCGGTTCCGGACTCTGAGAATGCCCGGATCGCGCTTATGCAGGGCGGCTCGGAAGGCGGCTATAAAGTGCCTGGTCTATTCGGCTTGTACTGGTCGGCCCCCTATTTGCACGACGGCGGTGTCGCCGCCGGCAGACGACTGCAGGACGAGCAGGGATTGCCGGGTACGCTGTACCGGGGCATTCCCGCCGAACCGGCGAACAGCTTGCGGGCCCTGCTCGACCGGGGCTTGCGGGAACGCGTAGTGCGCGCCAATCTCGGCAGCGCCGAAGCCCGCGGCGCGCATCTGACGGGACAAGGCCATCCGTTCTGGGTCGATGAGCAAGCCGGTTTTACGAGCGAGGATCAGGACGCGCTTATCCATTATTTGCTTCGGCTGACGGATTAGACGATACTGGTGGTACACGTCTTAGAGGGGAGGATCGCTTCATGATCCGTCTGCGCATGATCTCTGCAGCCTTATTGTTCAACTCCCGCGGGGAGCTGCTCATGATGAAACGATCTGAACGCCGCACGTTATCGCCGGGACTGTGGGCCGCCGTGGGCGGCCACCTCGAGCCGCATGAGCTGAACGACCCGTACGCCGCCGTCCTGCGCGAAATCGAGGAGGAAACCGGTTTACGGCCTACGCAAATGACCGGGCTGCGGCTGCAGTACATTTTGCTGCGGCTGAACGGCTCGGAGATTCGGCAGCAATTTTTTTATGTCGGCCATACCGACGCCGAGCCGTGCGTGCAAACCGATGAAGGGGAGCTGCACTGGATCGGTAAAGAAGCGATCTTGGACAGGCCGCTTCCTTACATTTTCCGCATGCTGCTTGAGCATTACTTGAGGAACGGCCCTGCCCCGGATCCCTGGCTCGCGACAGCCGGACGCGAGGATGGCGGACCGGCTATGTATTGGACCCCGCTGCGTGATCCGCCGCCTCCCGGGGTGTATGAAACCGGTTTTCCTATAACGAACGAACCGTAACAGAAAAAACGGCAGCCTGAGGCGCACATAACGCCCGGGCTGCCGTTTTTACCGCTTCGGCTCCATCCTTATGTTCCCAGGATCGAAAGCGATTATAGCTCACGTTCCTTCGCGAGCCTTCTTCGAAAGAGAAGAATTGTCGTGTAAAGAACAAATATACAGATGCTTTCCATCATCAAATGGCTCCAAACCATCTCGTAATGAACGACAACAAACGCGTTCTCTCCCTGCAGATTCTCAAACTCGCCAGGCTGCATCAATCCGCTCATGTATAACGATCCCGAAATCAAAAATATAGCGTAATCCAACGGCACTGCCATAGCGAGCGAAAATAATACTGCATACCCTATTTGCTTCTTCATCCGACAATCCCCTGTTTTGCACTTCGGCAATATATTTGTGTATATCATATTTGCCTTAAGCCCGCAAAGATTGTCCCCCGCGGACTCTTATCTTTACGTACCGGTATGCTGCCCGTCCGGTTTTGCATCCCCCTTCTCCGCCGACTGCTCCCTCCAGCGCTGCAGCAGCCGCCAAGGCTCCTTGCGCTGCAGAAGAGAGGTAACCAGGACAAATCCTTCTTCATAGGTCGCCACTTTATCGAACCACAGCAGGCGCAGCGCCGCGTTAAATATGACATGATCGCGATCCGGCAGCAAGTCGAACCCCGTTTCATTTTGCAGCACCCGGTGGAACCGGTCCAGCAAACGCTCAGTGGAGTCCGGAAGCAGCGGCTCGCTGTAAAATCCGAACGTCTGCGGGTCGACGATGCGCGTTTCGTCGCCATACGCCGATACGATTCGAACGTACGACGGTTTGTACAGCGGAAGCACCTCCGACCCGTGCATCCCCTCTACCAAATACGCGAGCTGATAGCCGAGAAGCGGCAGCAAGGGGGCCCACCGCTGCGCGTCCGGCGGTCCGCCGATCCCGAGCAGAAGCTGCCTTGAATCCAGAGGGTTCAGCACCAGCTCCAGATCGTCCAGCAGCGAAGCCATCCCGAGCTCCTCGCGCAGGGCGCGCAGTCTGGAGAGCGGCGGACAAACGACCGTCGGAGGCAAATAGCCGATCCGCGTTCGGACCGGCTGACCGGAGCCGGCCGTCCCCTGCGGCCCCGTATCGATACGAAGGCAGCGGAGCAGTTCAAGCTGCTGCTCCTCATCCTTGACGCTGCTCGTAATGGACTGCGGAAACCCGGCGGAGGCCAGCACAAGACTGACGGCAAGGGAGAGCAGGAACGATTGGGGGCGGACGAGAGTGCCTCCGATGCATAGCGAATCGGGGGACGGGGGCAGGGCGCACCGGAACTGCCGAAACACTTCGACCATCGTATGCAGCTCTTCCGCCGTTTCTCCCTTCATCCGCATCGCCGTCAAGAAGGCTCCGCTTTGTCCATCGCTGGCCGTGCCGTTGGCGATAGCTGCGGCAGCGGCAGCGGTTATATCGGACGTCAGCGTCTCCCCGTTGCGGTAGGCATCCCAGACAGCTTGAATCCACTGTTTCAAGCAATCACCCCCGAAACATCATGTTATATTTTATCACACAAATAAACCTACGATGATCCACACCGCTTTTTATGTAATATAACATAACATATGCACGAAGTAAAAAACCAGCCTTTCTCCGCAGAGAAGGCCGGTTACCGTCTTCTTATTCTTTTTCGGAGAATTCAAATTCAAGCTCGCCGATTCGAATCGTCTGCCCATCCACAGCTCCGCGCCTGCGCAGCTCGTTGTCCACACCCATCTTGCGCAAAATGTTCGCAAACCGTACGGCACTGTCATACCGGTTAAAGTCCGTACGCTTCGCGAGCCGCTCCACCGCAGCGCCTTCGACGATAAAGACGTCGTTCTCGCGGCGAATCGTGAAGCTGTCGTCATCGTCCTGCTCGAGCCGGTAGATTTTGCGTTCCGCCACTTCGGCCAGCTCCTCGACCGGCGGCGCCGCCGGAATCGACTCCAGCAAATCGGCCACCGCATAGAGCAGCTCCTGGATGCCTTGCTTGGTCGCCGCCGAGATCGGATATATTCGCCGATCCACACCGTCCGCCGCGAGCTTGGCGCGGAATTCCCGCAAATGCTCCTCCGCCTCCGGCACGTCCATTTTGTTCGCTACGATCAGCTGCGGCCGTTCTTCCAGCCTCACGTTATAGAGGCGCAGCTCGTCGTTGATTTTGACATAATCCTCATACGGGTCCCGTCCCTCGGCGGCGGACATGTCGACGACGTGAACGATGACCCGCGTGCGCTCGATATGGCGCAGAAACTCGTGGCCCAAGCCGACGCCTTCGTGCGCCCCTTCGATCAGCCCCGGCAAATCCGCCATGACGAAGCTGCGTCCTTCCTCCACCTCGACCACGCCAAGGTTCGGCGTCAGCGTCGTGAAATGATAGGAGGCGATCTTCGGCCTGGCCGCGGAAACGACCGACAACAACGTCGACTTCCCGACGCTCGGAAACCCGACGAGACCGACGTCGGCCATCACCTTCAGCTCCAGCACAACCCAGCGCTCCACGCCTTCTTCGCCCTTCTCGGCGATTTCCGGTGCCGGGTTCGCCGCCGATGCGAAGCGCGAGTTGCCGCGTCCGCCGCGTCCCCCTCTGGCAATAACGACCTCTTGACCGTGCACCGTCATGTCGGCCAAAATTTCGTTCGTATCGTCATCGATAACGACAGTTCCCGGCGGTACGCGCACGATCATGTCCTCGGCGTTTGCGCCGTGCATATTTTTCGTTTTGCCCTTCTCGCCGCGCGGCGCTTTGAAATGCTTCTGGTAGCGGAAGTCCATCAAGGTGCGCAGCCCTTCATCGACACGAAAAATCACATCGCCGCCCTTGCCTCCGTCCCCGCCGGCCGGTCCGCCGAGCGGAACGTGGGCTTCCCTGCGGTACGAGACGAGACCGTCTCCGCCGTCTCCGCCCTTTACAAATATTTTCGCTTTATCTACAAACATGTCGGCACCCCATTATCTCGTCTTATCGGACTCCCGGTAAGGAAGCCGGACTGCCAGCGAGACAAGTCCTTCCTCGAGCTCGCAGGCCTCTATATATATATCTTCTACGACGGCCAGCAGCGTTTGCTCGTCGAGCTCCCGCTTCAGCTTGTCCGCGTCGTATTGACCGTTATATTCAAAATCAATGAGAAGCCCTTCGTCCTCCTTCGCCATTTCGATCGTCATCGCGTTGGGCTCGTGGACGTATTCACGGGCATAGCGCCGGAACGATTCCAGCACATGCTTTACTGTTCTTTCGACAGCCCCATCCTCCAGCGGAAGCTCGCCGATATGGATTTCCTGCGGAAATTCAAGCTCCAGCTCAAAATCTTTACATTCCGTACGGAACGTGAGCAGGTAGGCGACAAGAGACGGGTCCCCCAGTTTGCCGAGCACACTCTCGTTGTGCAGCTTGAGTCTTATTTTTTCCATGTAAGGCGCTAAGTAATCGTATTTCTTAAGCTGTATGTACCCGGAAAGTATTTGCATATCGTTCATCCAGTCATGGCGAATATGACTGATCGTATGAACCATCTCTTGATGCAGCGTTTCCCGCTGTTCGCGCAGAAGCGCTTCAACCTCGGGGTCGACAAGAGCGTCGGCGGTGTCGGACTCAACCGGCTTCACGGCGGCAGCGGCCGGTTCCGCATTCGATTGCTGATCACGTACATCTTTGCTTGTTCGTTTGCCGAGGGCATAACCCGCCAGCGCGGTTGCCGCCAGTCCCGCTATGAACCACGGAATGTCGATCATAAGCTTCGCTCCGTTTCTTCAAATAGCCGCTAATGAAATAATCCCCGGCGAAGTAACTTATCGCCGGGGACTGATGTTGACATTATACTTCCGCAGTAGCGGCTACCGGTGCAGCTTCGATAGGATACACGCTTACCTTTTTGCGGTCGCGGCCCCAACGCTCGAATTTCACTACGCCTTCGACTTTAGCGAACAGCGTATCGTCGGATCCGATGCCGACGTTCGTGCCCGGGTGAATCTTCGTTCCGCGCTGGCGGACGAGGATGCTGCCTGCCGTTACGGCTTGGCCGTCGGCGCGTTTCACGCCCAGACGCTTCGAGATACTGTCGCGTCCGTTCTTCGTCGAGCCTACACCCTTCTTCGATGCGAACAATTGAAGGTTCAATTGCAACATGTTCGGTTAACCTCCTTCGGTATGAATGTGAATATATGCGCTGTACGATGTTTCGATCGTTTCCAGCATGACGACCATCGATTCCAGAATGACCTGAACCCGTGCCGCTTGTTCCGAATCCAAATCCAGCGGGACAAGCGCGTCGAGCAGGCCTACCTCCATTTCGCATGGAAGTACGACGCCCGCCACTGCCTCGACCGCATTCACGGTACCGACGGAGATGGCCGACACCGCGGCGCAGACCAAGTCTTTGCCCGGTACGTCGTATTCGGCGTGTCCTTCGATGCGAAAGGAATCGATTGCGCCGTCAGAGGGTCTACGCACAATTGTTACTTGTATCATAGAGAGCCTCTTAGCCTTGGATCTTACCGATCAAAACCTTCGTGTATGGTTGACGATGGCCTTGCTTGCGACGGTAGTTTTTCTTCGGCTTGTACTTGAACACGATGATCTTTTGCTCTTTGCCGTGCTTCTCCACCTTACCGGAAACCGTAGCACCGGCAACGAGCGGAGCGCCTACGACAAGACCGTCTTCCTTGGAAACAGCCAGAACCTTGTCGAACGTAACTTCTTCTCCTTCGGAAGCGTTAAGCTTCTCAACGTAGATTACGTCACCCTCGGATACTTTGTACTGCTTGCCGCCAGTCTCGATGATTGCGAACATATAACGTGCACCTCCTCATGTCTCAGACTCGCCTCCAGCCCAGGTGACGACGCGCATGCGCGGCCGTACTTATGGAACCCGCTTCGAGCGGTTACAGCATGACGTCAAACAAAAAAAACAGCCTTCTTTCATGCCTCAAGAATTGTATCACAAACAATTCGCAAGCGCAATGCCGATTTCTGGCTGGCGCCTAATTTTCATGCTGCAGCTCGGGAATCGTCCGGCCTTTGCCTTGGCAATGCGGACACGTCTGCACGAACAGCTCGCTCCAATTATCGCGGGACTTGCGCCGCGTCAGCTCGAGCAGGCCCAGCTTCGTCCAGCCGACGACGTTCGTTTTGATCCGGTCTCTTCGTACCGAATCGGACATTCGCGTCAATACGGCCAGACGGCTCGAATCGCGCTCCATATCGATGAAGTCGACGATGACGATCCCGCCGATATTCCGGATGCGGAGCAGACGGGCGATGGTCTCCGCCGCTTCAAGGTTAATGTGCAGAACGGTTTCTTCCAAATCGATCTTTCCGGTATATTTGCCTGTGTTAACGTCAACGACAGTCAGCGCCTCCGTCTGATCGACCACCAGGTAGCCGCCGCTCGGCAGCCACACTTTGCGGCGGAACGCCCGCTCGAGCTGCTCCGTTACGCCGAACGCGTCGAAGAGCGGCACTTCGCCGTCATGGACGCGAATGTTTGGAGCGGCGGCCGACGCACCGGGCTGAAGCAAGGCGCGCAGCTGCTCTGCCGCGGGCGCGCAATCGACGACGATGTCCGCGACATCCTCGCGCACGAGGTCGCGCAGCGTCCGCTGCAGCAGATCAGCGTCGCGATATAGAAGACAAGGCGCCTTGGAGCTCTTTGCCGCCGCGAGCACGGTGCGCCACCGTTCCCGCAGCAGCGACAGATCGTGAAGCAAAGCCTCCGCCGGCTGCCCGGCCGACACGGTACGAAGAATGACGCCTTCCTCCGGCCGCCGCATCTCCTCGGCCAGCGCCTTGAGCCTCTTCTTCTCGCCTTCCGCTTCAATCTTCCGCGAGACGGCTACGTAAGCCGCATCCGGCATATACACAAGCCAGCGGCCCGGTAAAGAATAATGCGTCGTCACCCGTGCCCCCTTCGTGCCGGAAGGCTCCTTGTCTACCTGGACAATCAGCGTTTGGCCCGGCCGAACCAGCTCCGTAATGCTGGGCTTGACCGCCGGCTGCTTCTCCAGATGTGCCGGAAGCAGATCATCGATATATAAAAAAGCGTTCTTCTCGAGGCCGATGTCGACGAAAGCAGCTTGCATGCCGGGAAGCACGTTGACGACGCGCCCGAGATACAAGCTGCCTGCCTGCTGCCGCTCCAGCGGCCGCTCCATATCAAATTCGACGACGAGCTCGTCCTCCAGCAGCGCCACCCGGGTCATATCGGTGCCGCTCTGCAGTACAATTCGCTTCATGAGAACCACCTCGAAGCTATTTTACCACGATTAGCTCCGAAACCGAACCTCCGGGCGGCGGTTCGCGCAAATACTTCTCCACGACCCTCTGCTCGGGAACGACGGCCTGTATCGCTCCTTGCTCGCCGAGCACATAAATCAAGTGATACTTGTCCCGCAGCAAGAGCTTGACGACATCCGCCACGAGCCGCTGCCCGCTTACAACGATCGGCTGCGCCAGCGTGCCGCTGCCGATGTGGCGCGCGGCCGCCGCCTCCCGGCTCATCAGGAACCGCAAAAATTGGTAAGGAGCATGCCGCAGCAGCATCCAATTCGAACTGAACAAAAATACGGCGATCATCAGTACATTCAATTGCAAATCTCCCGCAGCGATTCGCACCATGGCGGATACGGCCATCATTCCGCTTAGCAGGAGCCCGGCATACCCGCACCAAACAATCGTCCGCCGGTAAGGCGTCCCCGTTCCGACAAGCACCAGCAGCACTTTTCCGCCGTCAAGCGGCAAAATCGGCAGCAGATTGAACAGAGCTATCATCAAATTCGCTTCGATGAAATAGGTCCACCACGCTTCTTCAAGCACTCCTGCCGACCGCATCAGCCACGCGAACCCGATCATCCATACGTGCTGCAGCGGTCCGGCTAATGCGACGATGAGCTCCTCTTTGGCCGGCACGTTCCCGTGCTCTTCCACCTCGGCGACGCCGCCGAACGGAAGCAGGCTGATTTGCCGGATACGCCACCCGAAGCCGCGTGCGGCCGACGCATGTCCGAGCTCATGGATGAAGACGATGACGAATAAGGTAATGGTTTCCAGAAAGTATCCGGTCAGTACCGACAGCACCAGCATCACGACGAACAACGGGTGCAGCCGAATCGGCGCCCCGAGCAGCCTGACCGGCAACTGCGGCCAGAATGGCTTGATCCCCTTACGGAACAATGGAAACCACATCCGCCGGATTGACGAGACGGCCTTCCTTCTGAACGGCAAAATAAATCGTTCCCCCGCTGCCGTCCATGCTTGCCTTGCCGATCGCCTCTCCTCCTTTGATCCAGTCGTTCACCTCCAGCTTGCAGTCCGCAACCCATCCGTACGTTGTCTCCACACCGTCCGGATGGCGAAGCACTACGGTAAAGCCCGTCCCTTCCTTCTCCCCGGCGAACGTGACAAGTCCGGTGTCCATCGCGTACACGGGCGCATCCTGTTTGGTCGATAATAAAATGCCGGGTTTGCCGTCGCTGAAAGGATCGGCAATCGTACCTTTAACCGGCGCGAAGTACGTTCGATGTCCGGACGAATTCACTTTAATGCTTTCTTCGCCGCTGCCCTGAAAGCTCGGCAAAATCGACGTCGAGCCCCGGAAGTTCGCTTCGTACCAAGCGGTCAGCGCTTCCGTATTCATCGGCTCGATCAGCGCTGCAGTCACCCACCTTCGGCCCGTCTGCGCCCATGGGTCATCCAGCTGAAACATCCCCCACACACCGCCGAACAGAGCGGCGCATATCAACAATCGAATGCCGAAGCGGCGGGGAGAAGTCGAGTACACAGGGCGCTCCGGCCCGTCCGGTTGCCGTCCCGCATCCCGGTAGGAGCCTTGTCCGTCCTGCAGCATTTTTTGCTTCCATACGTATTCCGGGTCGTTCCACAAATCGTTGCGCTCACGAGCCCGAAGGTCGGCCGGCACCAGCTCGGGCGCACTCGCCTCCGGCAGCGACGGGCGGCCAAGAGCGGGCAATGGAGCCGGCACCCCGGCCTCCGGCCTCCGGTCTTGCGCATGCAGCCGTTTCAATCGCTCTTGCCTGCGCTGCTTCACGTTGTGCTTCATATCCATATTCCCGCACTCCCCTAAGCTAAGCTCGTCATGGTTCATCCTATGACCGCTCCCGTTAGCTTAGTACAAGCATGCGGACAAGACGATTAAGCCCCCGGCATTATTTTTTTGACGCGCATACAACGGCAAACCCGCACTCCCCTTCTCTCGGGCGTGCGGGTTGATTCTGCCTATTATTGGGGAATCGGGCCGAATTTGCCTTGCTCGTAATCTGCGTATGCCTGGACAATTTCTTCCCGGGAGTTCATAACGAACGGCCCGTAAGCCACGACCGGCTCCCCGATCGGCTTTCCGGCGATAAGCAGCGCCCGCAGCGGCTGCTTCGCCTGGATGGTTAGTTCGGATTCGGCCGCCTCCTCCGATCTGTCCAGCCAAAGCACTTGGCCGTGCTCCCCGTACGACTGCTCTTTGCCGAAGTGGCCATTGCCCTCCAGGATATAGAGGAATCCATTATAGTCGGCCGGCATCGGCTCCGTTAGGATCGCCTCCGCGTCCAGCACGATTTCCACGATTTTGACGGGCTGATGCTGCAGCGTAGCTGCGGACGTATCGCCCGAAGCGCCTCCGAATACGCGGACAAAGCCGCCTTCGACGCGGCGTACCGGAGCGTCCTGCGCCTGCAGATCCTGGTAGCGCGGCTCCGTCATTTTCGCTGATTTCGGAAGGTTAATCCACAGCTGCAGGCTGTGCACCGTTTCACCCGGCAGCGGATCCTCGGAATGGATAATTCCTCTGCCTGCGGTCATCCACTGCACGTCCCCCGGCCGCAGCACGCCGCGGCCGCCGTGATTATCCTCATGCTTCAGACTGCCCTCCAAGACGAACGTAACCGTCTCGATGCCGCGATGCGGATGAAAGCCGAACGTGCCTTGACGGAACCAGTCTTCCATCATGACGAGGAACGGATCGAATTCCGCCCAATGCCCCGGCTCCAGCACGCGCGCCACTTGAAGATGAGAGCCGCTGCCGGGCTTCGGCGATACGCTCCAGCTTCGCTTAATCGTTCGCTTGAACGTTGATTGCTCGCCCATCCTTATCCCCCCGCTATCACGCTTGACGAGATGCCTCGATTTCGATCGAAACTTTAATTTCGTCGCCGATCAACACGCCGCCCGTTTCCAATACTGCATTATAGGTTAACCCGTAGTCGCTGCGTTTAACACTTCCGGCCGCACTGAAGCCGACCTTCTCGTTGCCCCATGGATCTTTGCCGGCGCCTTCGTATGTTACGGAAAACGTTTCGGACAGCGTCGTGCCGTGCAAGCTCACATTGCCGGTTACCTCATACTCGCCTTCCCCGACTTTCTTGATGCTTGTCGATTGGAACGTAAGCTTCGGATACTTCTCTACATCGAAGAAGTCACCGGAACGAAGATGTGCATCGCGGTCCCCATTGCGCGTATTGATGCTGGCGACGTCGATTTCGAACCGGATATCGGCCGTCGTCAAATCGGCGGGATCCGCTTCAATATGCGCTGTAAAGCTTTCGAAAGAGCCCTTCACCTTGGCGATCATCATGTGCCGTACCGAAAATTCGATCGAGCTGTGCGAAGCGTCAACTGCCCATACTGCTTTTGTCATAATAAAGTTCCTCCTCAAATTAACTTACTTTTAGTATGCCGCTAATAATTAATTACTTCATGAACTTATCATATCCGGATAACTCAATATTGTCAATCTTAAATTTGAGATTTTTTTCTGCAAGCGGCCGCTCTTCTTCCTCTAAGCAAGAAAACGGCTTGCGCCGTCCTTGGACGAATAGATTTACGGCGTTAATCTGGTTGTGCAAAATAGTGCTTGTTGCTTGGCGTCTTTATCCCGGCATAACGCTACCGTAGCGGAATCAGCCAAGGTATGGAGTGATACTTTTCTTTGGCGTAACCTACTCCAATTACCGCTTAACGAGGAGAAAAACCTCCTATGCGGCCCAAGCTTCAGCACGGGGTCATTTGTAGAAGAAAGCCTGCAATAGTGCAGGAATCTGAGTCTGGCTGGTTTTCCACGGTTCGATTACTGAGATTCGCAGGCATTTGCTCTACACATCCCGGGTACGGTAAAGATTCCTGTACATGTACATGGATTTTTGCCCATAAACGATCAACTAGACGTAAGACTGCTCGGATAACAAAGAAATTTGACTCACATCATTTCCTAACCAACAAAAAAAGACGCACAGCAGCTTTATCACTGCCATGCGTCATTATCCGTTAAAACATTTGTTCTTTCTCCTGATGTATCCTGACGCTCATTACGAGTCCGATCGACAGCATATTGATCACCAGCGACGTTCCTCCATAGCTGATGAACGGAAGCGTAATGCCGGTAAGAGGCATTAATCCGATCAACATCCCTACATTCTCGAAGATTTGAAACACGAACATGGAGATGACTCCGACGATAATAAACGATCCGCTCAAGGTCGTCGCTTGAATGGAGATTAAGATCATCCGGTATATCAGCCAAAAATAAAGCAGCAGCAGAACCGCTGCGCCGACGAAACCGAATTCCTCGCCGACTACGACGAAGATCGAGTCGGAATACGCGTATGGAACCCTTGCGCTGTGCACGGAATTCCCGTTCATATACCCTTCGCCCAGCAGTCCGCCGGAGCCGATCGCCGTAATCGCCCTCTCCAGCTGATACTTCTTGTCTTTGTCCACAGAGCTCGGATCAAGGAACGTATCGATCCGGTCGGCCCAGTGGCTTACGCCTTTGCCTTCCATAAACGCGTAGATCGGATCATGGAAATGCGAGTACAAGTAAAGAAACAACGCAGCCCCGCCAACGACGAGAAGCGCACCGATCAAGACATGCGAATATTTGATGTTTCCGATCCAGAACATGCCGAGCAAAATAATCAAATAAATAATCGCATTACCAAGGTCTGGCTGAGCGATAACGAGCATGAACGGCACGAATACGACGAGCCCGGTCGGAATGACGTCCCGCTTCATCTCCAGCGCTTCGCCGCCGCGCCGCGCCAACATGGACGCAACGACAAGGATCAGCACGAATTTCATCAGCTCGGCCGGCTGGAAATCCAGATAACCCCCGGGCAGCTGATACCAGCCCCTCGCTCCGTTCTTTTCCGAAGCGAACAGAAATACCCCAACTAGCAGCAAAAGACCGGCCCCATACAAATAGAACGCGATCTTCATCAGCCATTTGTAGTCGAACAAGCTCGTTACGATGAAGGCCACGATCCCTACACCGTACAGTCCCAGGCTCTTGGCAACACTGACTTTGATTTTCGGATCATCGACAGTAGCGCTTTGAATGAGCAGGGTGGAAATAACCATGAAAATGAACATAATTACAAGGATGGCCGGATCCATCCTTTTCAATTTGGACAAGATCGCCATTACGACCCGATCCCCAGAAATTTCTTCATCTTCCGCAGAACGCCAGCCTTCTCCTCAAGCGGCATCAGCGGTACGGTATCGCCAAGTATACGGCGGGCGATATTGCGGAACGCAAGCGATGCCCGGGAGTCTGCACTCATGACCGTCGGCTCGCCAGTGTTCGCCGCTTTAATGACATATTCATCGTCAGGTACAATCCCGAGCAGATCGATGGCCAGCACCGAGCATATTTCATCGATGTCCAGCATCTCGCCATTCTTCATCATATTGGGCCGAATCCGGTTAATGATCAGCTTCGGCGACGAAATGCCGGCTTTCTCCAGAAGCCCGATGATTCGGTCGGCATCCCTTACGGCTGCATTCTCAGGCGTAGTTACGACGATCGCCTTATCCGCACCCGCCACAGCATTACGGAAGCCTTGCTCGATACCGGCAGGACAATCGATGATAACGAAGTCGAATTCATTCTTCAGCTCAAGTACGATCGCCTTTACTTTATCCGGAGTTATGGCGTCTTTATCTTTCGTTTGCGCAGCCGGCAGCAAGTGCAAGTGCTCGAAGCGCTTATCTTTAATCAACGCCTGCTGCAGGCGGCAGCGGCCTTCCGCGACATCGATAATGTCATAGATAATACGGTTTTCCAGCCCCATCACGACGTCAAGATTGCGCAGGCCGATATCGGTATCGACCATGCACACTTTCTTCCCGTTCAAAGCGAGTGCCGTACCGATGTTGGCGGATGTCGTCGTCTTGCCGACGCCGCCTTTGCCTGAAGTGACGACGATAGCCTCTCCCATGTCGAACTCCTCCCTTTAGCTCAGATCGGATTCGGTATGCCGCTGCCCGGCCTGATACGGGCTAAATGCTGCAGCTTATCGATCTCCATTCGTCCGTCTTGAATATATGCAAATTCCATATAGGCTTCTTCAATGCCCCACTCATCCGGCGGTCTGCTGATGATGCCGGCAATCCGTAGCTGGGTCGGCCTTAAGTACGAAGCGGCGATGATGGCCTCGTCGTCTCCGCCGGTTCCCGCATGCGCCATCCCTCGCAACGCCCCCATCACATAGATGCTGCCCGTGCTCTCGATCGTACCGCCCGGGTTTACGTCCCCCAGGAACAACAAATCCCCGTCATGGCGAAGCGTTTGCCCGGACCGGATAATTCCTTTCAGTATCTTGAGCGGAGGCTCCGCGTCTTGTTCGGGCTGGTCCGCCTCGGACTCGATCGATTGAATGAGCAAGTTGCCGCGGGTGCCGATGATGCTCCGGATCCGATCTTTATCCTCATCCGTAGCGGTGCGCTGTCCGAGCTTTACATGAACATGAATAATCGGTCCAGTCAGAATCCGATGATGTGTCTTCTCCAGCTTGTGCTGCAGCTCCTTCAGCAGATCGTCCCACTCGCACGTATCGTCGAGACGAAACACAAGACCGTCCTTGATGCCTTTTATCGTTACGTAATGCTTATCTGCCGTCATGAGTCGTTCTGACCTCCCACCCTATACCATTCGGCTTAGAGTGGCGAAACTCCTCCTTGACCTCCGTGAAATCTACTCGTCCTGTTCGGATTTTCCGCCTTCCCCCACTTTCTCCAGCAATCGCCGGAGCGGCACATAAATAAGCAGCGCAAAGGCGACGTTGAACAGCAGGCTAGGCAGCATTTGGGACGTCAGCATGTGCTCGAACGGAGCTTTCGTCACGTTAAACAACCGATTTAAGCCGTAATTGATGACATTGAACAAAAACTGACCGAGACCGACACTGATCAGTCTATACATTAAGCTTCCCGGTACTCTTCGCTGCAGCAGTCCGGCCAGGTAGCCGGTAAGCCCCATCCCGAACGAATAGACGCCGAGCATCGTCCCGTAAAATAAAAAGTCCTGCAATAATCCGAAAATAATGCCATAAATGAGAGCCGGATGACGCCCTATATACAAACCGACAAAAATAACGACCGTCAACGTAAAATGCGGCACGACAAACGTGACGCTTTGCCACGACGCCGGCATGAGCCACACCATAACCGTCCCCTGCAGCAGCAAAAGGACGAACAGCAGCATCCAGATATAATGGCGTCTCATGCGTCACCTCAGCTCCGGCACTTCGACGACGAATACCTCTTGGATTTGCGTGAACGAGGCGAACGGCTCGACAAGAATGCGCGGCGTGATGCCGAATTCGCCGACACCGATAGAGACGACCTTCCCGACCATGATGCCTTTCGGAAACACTTGCCCGAGGCCCGAGGTAACGACCGTGTCGCCGACTTCGATCCCTTGTGTCGGATCGTGCTCAACCTTCGTCATGACGAGATAATCGCTGCCGCTGGCTCGGTCGCGTTCGTACGTCTCGATGACGCCGAATGACGAGCTTTCTTTGCCGCGAACCGTAACGGAAATCGCCTTCGTTTTGTTGTCGGTATCGTTCAAGTTGTTAAGCAGCTGAACGTCGGAATGAAACGGAAACACATTCTGAATCCGGCCGAGCAATCCCGCATCGGTAACGACTGCCATATCTTTCTTGATGCCGTCCATCTCGCCGAGATCAATCGAAATCGTGCGATTGTAAGCGTCCGTGCTGGCCGCTACGACATTAGCGATATGGTACTTGTAATTGTCCGCCTGCTTCTGCCGCTCGGTGAACTCGAGCATCTTCTGCAGCCGTTTATTTTCCGCTTCGAGGTCATTAAGCCGCTGTGTATCTTCAGCATAATGCATCAGCGTCTTCTTCAGCTCTTTGTTCTCGCGGTAAATGATTTGCAAGTCTCGCAAATCCTGAAAGAAGCCCGCTATAGCGGCAGCGGGCCTGTACATCCAACCTTGCGTCGTAGCCACGGTATCCTTGACAAACTTCTCCGGCCATGTAAAGCCTCTGCGGCTTCCCATCGTCAAGGCCATCAGCACTATAAACACGATCATTCCAAGCAGCAAAAAGAAAAGCCTCTTATTCCCCATGAATTTGACCAACGACTACACCCTCTAACCCGCTTTAGCGTTTCGCTCTGCTGGTCGGACCCGATCGGACCTTGAACAGATGAATATTTTCCAGCGCCCGACCCGTGCCGATCGCAACGCAATCCAGCGGATTCTCGGCAACGAGCACCGGCATCCCGGTCTCTCGCGCGAGCAGCTTATCGAGGTTGCGCAGCAAGCCTCCTCCGCCCGTCAGCACGATCCCGCGATCCATAATATCGGCCGCCAGCTCCGGCGGACAGCGCTCAAGCGTTACCTTCACCGCATCGACAATTGCATAGACCGTATCGGCCAAAGCTTCCGTAATCTCATTGGAGGAAACCGTGATCGTCTTCGGCAAGCCCGACAGCAAATCCCGGCCGCGAATTTCCAGCGTTTCTTCTTTATCCAGCGGCAGCGCCGAGCCGATCTCCAGCTTCAGCATCTCCGACGTGCGCTCGCCGATCGCTAAATTATATGTTCGCTTAATATACTGCATGATCGCTTCGTCCATCTCATCGCCAGCAATGCGTATCGATCGGCTTGTGACGATGCCCCCCAGCGAGATGACGGCAACCTCCGTCGTACCGCCCCCGATATCGACGACCATCGAGCCGGTCGGTTCCCACACGGGCAGATCGGCGCCGATCGCTGCGGCGAAAGGCTCTTCGATCGTATAGGCTTCGCGCGCCCCCGCCTGCTTCGTAGCGTCCTCGACGGCGCGCTTCTCCACAGCCGTAATACCGGACGGCACACAAACCATCACGTTCGGATGGCGTCCGAAGACGGAGCGCTTCTGCGCCTGCCTCATAAAATAACGGATCATCGTCGACGTCGTCTCGAAATCCGCGATAACCCCGTCCTTCATCGGCCGAATGGCGCGTATATTGCCAGGAGTACGGCCGATCATTTTCTTCGCTGCGTCGCCTACCGCCTCAATCGTCTTCGAATCGGTGCGAATGGCAACGACGGAAGGCTCGCGCAGGATGATCCCGCGCCCTTTCGCATAGACAAGCGTGTTCGCGGTACCTAGATCGATGCCCAAATCTTTCGTTCCAAACATGATGATACTCCTTCCGAATAGGACTGCGACATGTATCGTGCACCGGAATAACCGGCGAAGCCCAAGACAAGACAGGCAATATCGATTATTGTACACCAAAATAACCAATCGATACAATGATACGGCAGTCCCTCCACGTACCCCCTGGTATAACGGCGCCATCCGCGGGATTGCGGCCGGCTATAACAACAAACGACAATATTCTACAAGCATTAAAACAAGCCTTGCTCCTTGAAGCTGATCCAGCGCGAATCGCCGATGACGATATGATCGAGCAGCTCGATGCCGAGCAGCTTGCCCGCTTCGTCCAAACGGACGGTCAGCTCGATGTCTTCCCGGCTGGGGGTCGGGTCTCCGCTTGGATGATTGTGAAGGCAAATGATGGAGGCCGCGCCTCGTTCGATCGCCGCCCTGAACAGCTCGCGCGGGTGCACGATCGATGCGTTAAGCGAGCCGATCGACAGCGTCTCTTTGGCGATCAGGTGATTCTTCGTATTTAAAAACAAGGCGACAAAGTGCTCCTTGTTCAGAAAACGCATCTCATCCATCATCAGCTCTGCAGCGTCCCGGGGTGAGCGGATCGTCACTTTGTCGGCGGAGGTCATTCGGGCGAGCCTTCGTCCGAGCTCGATGCCCGCCTGCACCTGCATCGCTTTGGCCGCGCCAATGCCGCGAATTCGCATCAGCTTCGCCGTGCTCATCCCGACAAGGCCTCGCAAACCGCCTGCTTCGCATAAGAGCTGCTCGCCAAGCCGGATAACCGACTGCTCGGCGGTGCCTGTGCGCAGCAAAATCGCCAGCAGCTCCGCGTTGCTCAGCGCCTCCGGCCCGCTCTGCAGCATTCTCTCGCGCGGCCGCTCCTCCGCGGGCAGCTCGCGCATCGTCAAGTGAAGCTTCGGGGCAGCTTCCATGTGATCTCCTCTTTCTCCGCCGCACGAACCGGCGGCTGGGGCTAGTTTCCACAGTATAACATGGAAATGTGCCTTTGCATACCATTATTTGGATTACGTTCGCATTGGAGGGGAACATACAAGGAAATAAAAAAGCGGCATACCGCCCCGCCGGGAAGGTTACCGCTGTATATTGAACTTCTTCCGTTCGCCGCCGCCGCATTGAAGCTGCTCAAGCACGCCTGCGATCGTAAGCTTCTCCAAGTACTGCTCCATATGAAGCTCCGCCTCGCCGAAGATGCCGTCCATAACCTGCTTCATATTCGAGGAAATCGGACATTCCTTGCTCTCGTCACCCGAACACCATGAAGGACGCAGCGTTCCCGACGACGTCAGCCGGTAAATTTCGGCCAGCGTCACACGCTCCGGATTGCAATTGATGCTAAAGCCACCGCCGATGCCTTCCTTCGTTCGAACATAGCCCTCCTTGCGCAGCAGGCTCATCACTTTCCGGATCCGGGCCGGATGAGTCGCCACATTGACGGCGATGTAATCGCTTGTAGCCATGCAATCCGGCTTCGAGGCTAGCAGCACGAGACTGTGTACGGCAATGGTGAACTCGCTGTTCATCGGTGCAACATCCCCCTCTGGCTAACACTGTTCGCTACTGTTATTGTAATTTTTACAGATCCTATTCGTCAAGGTGGCCCGCATCGGAAACAGGAAAAAAGCACGGACAGAAACAACTTTTACGGTAAAGTCACCACCCGTGACATCAGCTAGCCAACACATTTTGCGAGAGATAGCCCCTTGCCCTCAACTTCAAAAGCCGCTGTATTCTCCATATTTCCGCCGGTCCTCACCGGTCCTTCCTCTCTCTTCGCCCCCGATCTTGGTATCCGGCATACTGGCCGGGGTTTTCCTTAGACTGGCAGGCACTGATGATCCATACGCCGGTTAACCCACTGTAGCGGTTCGTCGTTCCTGTACGTTTAGAAAACTTTGAGCGCCGCTTTCTTTCGGAAGCCCGGTCCTATATCGGCGTCTCGTTCCCGTACATCGCGGCACCCGTCACGCAGGCACCGGTATGAGCGTATGGTTCGGCGCCGCTATCGTGCGGTAGCAGCTGAAGCTGCCGAGAGAGCGCTTGAATGGTGTCCCCCGTACCCGATTTCGTCTTCTTCATGTCGCTTCGGGGTCTGCCGCGATCAACAGCGTGCATGTGCCATGTCATGCCGGTCCAGCTCCCCTGTCTGAAGGCGGAGCTGCCGGAAGCCGATCGGTAGCGTCCCATTATCGATCGCTTAACAGCGGGTGGAGACCGAATACAGCCAGCATCATGTAAAGCAAATTGAGGGGAAGCCCCATAACGCTGTAGAAGTCCCCTTCCATCCGCTCGATCATGACGCTGCCGATTCCCTGCACCCCATAAGCCCCGGCTTTGTCCATCGGCTCCCCCGTACGGATATAACCGCGGATTTCCGCTTCCGTAAGCGGCCTGAACGTAACTTTCGTAACCGTATGGCCGACCGTTCCGCTGCCTCGAACCCGATAGCCGCCCGTCGTTCCCATTGGAATCCGGCTTTCCTCTATGCTTGCAAGTTCCGGGAACGGCTTACCGATACATGCCAGACCGGTATACACGTAATGCGAGCGCCCCTGCAAACCGGACAGCATGCGGAACGCGTCCGCCTCGTCCCGGGGCTTGCCGAGCACTTCGCCCTCCAGAACTACGATCGTGTCGGAACCGACGACGACGGAGTCATTTTGCCGGGATGGCTCAAGCGTTTGAAAGACGGCTTCCGCCTTGCGCAGCGCCAATGACTCTACAATGTCTGCAGGCGGCAGCCCGGGCTCGGTCGTTTCGTCGACGTTGCTGACCTTCACTTCGAACGGAAGGCCGAATGCCCGGATCAGCTCCTGCCGGCGCGGCGATGATGAGGCGAGCACGATCATTTTGAAATCGGACATGGTTCGGATCTCTCCTTATTGTTACAACTTGCGGTACAGCCAGAAGCCGCCGAGCAAGCCGAGAATACTTACGATATTTAGCTTGACCTGAAGGTTCAGATCATATTTGACGACGAGCAGATCGGCGCTGGGTGACCATAGGATCCTCGCGGCCTTCGTCAGTGCGGACAAACCATTGACTTGCGACAGCAGCTCGCCGACGATCGTTCCCGCAATAATGCCAATGATGAGAAATAAGGCTAGCGTCCAGTTGTTCTTTTTCATCGGTGGGGTGTCCTCTCGTACATGGTTGCAATCAACGTTATTATACTTGTCGCTTCCTTGAACTGGCAATGTCGAATCCGCGTAATGGCGGACATTACCGGATTACAGGCTGCGAACGCTTTAGGTAGAATACTAGAGTAGATTGCAAGCATAGGAGAGAGCGGAACATCATGACCAGACTTTTGAAAATGGTTACCCTCGGCGCCGCCATACTGATGGCCTTGCCTGCGGCGTCCGCGGATGCCGCCAAGGTCGTCGTCGATCCCGGTCACGGCGGGAAAGATCCGGGGGCGCGCGGCGTGAACGGACTTTACGAAAGCTATGTCAATTTGGACATTTCCCTGAAGCTGCGCGACGAGCTTGTGCGCCGCGGCTACGAGGTGGTCATGACGCGTACGGACGATGTGTACTTGTCTCTGCCGCAGCGGGTGGAATTCACGAACGAGCAGAGCGGCGATTTGTTCGTTTCGGTGCATGCGAATTGGTATAAGCAGCCGTCGACGAACGGCTCCATGGTTCTCTATTACGACGATTCCGCACCTCAAGCCGATTACCCGGCCAGCGCCGAGATGAAGGCGTTGACGCCGGAGAGCCGAACACTTGCCCAGAACGTGCAAAACCGGCTTGTCGATGCGGCGGGGACGGCGGATTTAGGGCTGACCAAGAGCGCCGTATACGTCGTGCGCATGGGGACGGTTCCCAGCATTCTCGTGGAGACAGGCTTTCTCTCGAATGCGGGCGACGCGAAGCTGCTGGCGGACGACAACGCCCGCAGACGGATGGCCGCCGGAATCGCAAGCGGGATAGAAGCCTACTACCCGCCGACGGACCCAAGTCTGGGCGAGTTCCAGGATCTGCGCCGTCATTGGTCCAAGGAGGCTGTGCTGCGTCTGCACGAGCGGGGCATCGTCGAAGGCGCAGGGTCCGGCTTCATGCCGGAACGGGCCATGACGCGCGCCGAGTTCGTCACGATGCTGGAACGGGCTATGCCGCTGCCGGCATGTGTCGATGCGGGAGCCGGCGGTACTGCGGCGGCGGATGATGCGGAAGCGGATGGTGCGGCGGATACGGTGGCGGCGTTGAAATCGGGGGCCGGCGGTAAGGCCCCGGTCATGAAGCCGCAAGCTTCGGGCGGCTCCAATGCCGCTGCGGCACCGGCGACATCGGTCGCCGGCGCCGTGTACGGGTGCTCGCCGGAGGCGAGCACCGCCTTCACCGACGCTGCGCCCAGCCACTGGGCGTACGCGTCGCTGCAGAAGGCCGTGCGCAGCGGCCTTCTGCAGGGCTATCCGGACGGGACGCTCCGTCCGGACAGCCCGCTGAAGCGCGCCGAAGCGGCGGCGCTTCTGCAGCGGTACGGCAGCGCGGCTCGGCTCGCGCTGCCCGTGCCCGGCACGGCGGTGCCGGCGGCTTCGGCTGCGCCGTTCGCCGACGTGCCGGGCACGTATTGGGCGGCGGCGGACATCGCCGCCCTCGCCGGCGCCGGTGTGATCGACGGCGCCAAGAACGGGCAGTTCCAGCCCGAGCGAGCAATGACACGGGCGGAGATGGCGGCCATGCTCGACCGTTACTTGGCCGCCCTGCCGGCCTCTTCTCGCTAGCGAAGGCCTGACGCATCAATGCGCCAAAGTTCTTGCATGCTTCGACCATCCAATCTTCAAAGGTCCTAACGGGACTCAGATATCCAGGCGCCAGTAATCTCCGCGGGGGGTCGCACATCCCCGCGTCTATCTTCCCGCATGGGACCTTGGCGCCCAGCTTCCCTGTATGTTGAACAAAGCCCGGCCCCGCAACACTCATCTATCGATTCGTTAGCAATTGGAAATAACGGATCAGCACACAATCCGTTATCTCCCAATAAACTGGTAAAATTAGCAAAATAAAACCTTGAAAATCCCTTATCCTTACAACAACGGATTCCAGCCTCACCCCGCAGCACAGCCAATCCCGGCAATCGCGACAAAAAAACGCCCGGCCGTCAAGCCCTTCTCGGGCGACGGCCGGGCGCTTTGCATCTTCCGACAGCTTCCTTATTGAACGGCAATCGCCGTCAGCAGCTCTTTCTCCGCTAGCACATACTGCATAAGCGCCGATTGCGCGTTCCACAGCATCCCTGTCGAAGGCGCCTTCTTGTACGCCTCCAGCGATTGTACGGCGCTGTTCATCGAGCTCGACATCCGCTGCAGCGCCGGTTCTGCATTTGGCGCCGCTCCGTTCTTCACCGCGGTGGCTGCGGCCACCCACGATTGATAGCTCGACTTCAGCCCGTTCATCGTGGAGTCTTCCAGTGCTGTCGGCGTCGTTTCCCGCAAGTGCAGCACGGTGAGCCCCGCCATCATTTGCGTAAGCTTATTGCCCTGCTGGAAAAACGTGGACAGCTCTCCGGCCGTCGCCTTGCCGTCCCATTTCAGCTTCGGCGCGGCGGGAATGTTCACCGCCTTGACGAAGGCGTCCACCTTGTTCGCCTGCAGCTTGCTGCGCAGCTCGGCCGCCTCCTCCTTCTGAAGCGCGAAGCCGGCGAATACCGTCGTCTTCTCCGCAGACTCCGCCATGCTCGCCGCAGCATAGCCTTTCTTTTTCAGCTCCGCCTCAGCCGCCTGAACGGCGGAACCGGAGCTGAAGATGCCGTTCTGCAGGAACGAATATGACCTTGCCGGCAAGTTGACGGCCACGACCGATTCCGCCGTGATGCTCCCCGAGGCAGCGGCCTTATCGGCTCCTTGCTGTCCGGCCGTCCCCCCCGCAGCAGCTCCGGTAACGGCCGCAGGCGTCTGCCCCCCGAGTCCCGGCAAGCGAAACGGCAGCGTATCTTCAGTAAACATCGACAGGACTACGAATCCGAACAAAACGCCGGTTACAACCGCCCCGGTTACGGACAAAACGATCCGTGTCCAGGGAGGCGGCGTTGACGACCGTGTATAGCGGGTACCGGGCCGCGGCTCATAACCGGCCTCATGATCCATTCTGCCGGGCCTGTCCTCGCGGCTATAGCCTTCGTACCCGCCGGCGAACGGCTCGCGATAAAAGTCATGATGGCCGCTCTCGTGCGCCGCCCAATCCGCTTCCGCCTCGCTCTTCCGCTTGCGGCCGTTACGGGCGCCGAAGCCGCCTTCTGCGCCGATCCAATTGCTCATATCCGTTTCTCTTCCATCCCTCATTTGAGACGCGTAATCCGGAACCGTCGGAGCAGACGTTGCGGACGAAGCGGACGGACCTGCCGCTGCCTGAGATGGGGCCGCCGAATCCGGACGGGCCGTCTCCACATACCCGGTCTCCCCGTTCATCCGTTCGTTGTACTCGCGGATGATCCGCTCCACCCGCTCCGTCTCGTCTTCGAACGGGCTCCGGTATTCCCCGAAATCGGTGCGGAACTCGTTCAATATCAGCGGCTCCCGCCGGCCGTTTGCCGGCTCTTCGACCGCCTCCATGCGCATCGTATCGTCGGCCACGACTTGAAATTCTTCTTGATAGAGAGGAATTACCTGCGGCTCCGGCTTGCGGGCAGTCTCCTTGCGCTCTTCCTTACGCGTCTCCCTGCGGCCTTGTCCCTCAAACCGATACGTAATTCTGGCTTTGCCGGAATTCGATTTCATCATGATCATTACGCTCCCTTGTCTCTTTAATCTAGTACTAGACTATGAGCGCCATCGAGAGATTATGACCGTTCCACGCAAACCGGCCGGAAAAAAAATAACGCCCCGAGCCCGGACTGTCCGGGTACGAGGCGTCCATCCGCCGCAATCGACTCTATCTACTTACCAATCTAGCGCCGGCTTCGTCCAAGCCGATCAGGAAGATTTCGCACGAAGCTCCTTCGCCAGCCCGTCGGCCGCTTTCCAAATATCGCCCGCCCCCATCGTCAGCACGAGATCTCCGCTCTTCACGTAGCCGGACAAGAAGCTTTGCACTTCGTCGCGGGTCGGAATATAGCGGACGCGATCGTTGCTGTTCGACCGGATCAGCTCGACCAGCTTCGCCGAATTGATCCCTTCGATCTGACGCTCGCCGGCCGGAGAGTAAATGTCCGTAATAATAACTTCGTCAGCCTCCGGGAACGCTCTGCTGAACTGCTCCAGCAAATAATACGTGCGCGTGTAGCGCTGCGGCTGGAACACCGCGATGATCCGCTTGCCGGTCGCCTTCGCCGCCGCGATCGTCGCTTGAATTTCCGTAGGGTGATGCGCGTAATCGTCGATGACGAGAATACCGTTCACTTCGCCGAGCACCTGGAACCGCCGCTTCGCGCCGCGGAAATCGGTAATCGCTTCCGCAACTTGCTCGAACGTAAGCCCGGCCTCGAGGCACGTAATCAGTGTTGCCAGCGCATTATAGACGTTATGCTTGCCCGGCACCGACAGCTGAATGTCGCCGAGCACCTCGCCTTCACCGGCGGCATTCCCTGCTGTCCCGCCGCCGCTGCGCCGCGTTACCGTGAACGCTACTTTCCGGTCGCCCAGCCGAATGTTGGAGGCGACGTAATCCGCATCCGCCGACTCGATGCCGTACGTAATGACCTCGCTTCGAATCGCCGGAATCATTTCCCGGATATACAGGTCGTCCTTGCAGACGATCGCCTTGCCGCCCTCGCGAACCTGGCTCAAAAACTGTGCGTAAGCCTTCTTCAAGTTCTCGAAGTCGCCGTTATAATTTTCCAAATGGTCGGCTTCGATATTGTTCACCAGCGCAAGCTCCGGGTGATACTGCAGGAACGTGCCGTCGCTTTCGTCCGCTTCCGCGACGACATACTCGCCCTTGCCGGCCTTCGCATTGCTGCCGACGTTCATAATTTCGCCGCCGATAATAAAGGTCGGGTCCATCCCGCAATTTTCCATTACCAGCGCAATCATCGACGACGTCGTCGTCTTGCCGTGCGCGCCCGCAACCGCAACGCCCTTGCGCTCGTTCATCAGCCTGGCGAGCATTTGCGAGCGATGAATAATCGGAATGCCCTGCTCTTCCGCAGCGCGCATCTCGACGTTATCCTTGGCTAGCGCCGTCGAGTAGACGACGAGATCCGCCCCCTGCACGTTGCCGGCTTCATGGCCGAAAAATACGCGCGCTCCCTTCGCCTGAAGCTTATCCGTCAGCTCATGCTGAGCGAGGTCGGAGCCGGACACTTGATAGCCCATCTCCAACATCACTTTGGCGATGGCGCTCATGCCGTAACCGCCGATCCCGATAAAATGAACGTGCTCCGATGGGTTCACGCGTAGGTCACCATCCTTTTTCCGATGCGGTTTGATGTAAAAGCCATGAACGTACGTCGGAGATGAGATACAGCGTGCCGGACACTACCGCCAAATCGTCCTGGCCCGTCGCCTCCTTGAGTAAGGTGAGCGCGCGCATCCAATCGGGCTCGACGATGACGCTCACGTGACGGTCCATGTCGTGCAGCAGCTCCCGGGCCAGCTCCGCCAACTTGGCAGCGTCCCCTTTTTTGTGAAAATCCGGTTCGGTCAAAATAAGTGTATCCACCAATGGTAGTATATGCCTGAGATAGCCCGAATGATTCTTCGTCGCCAGCATCCCCATCATAAAATACAGCTTATTATACTTGTAAGTCGAAGCGAGCGCGGCGGCCAGCATCTCGGCCCCTTCCGGGTTATGGGCTCCGTCGAGCAAAATGCGCGGCTGCTCCGACACAAGCTCCAGCCTTCCCGGCCAGCGGGTCTCCTTCAGCGCCGCATACAGATCCTCGTCCTCGACGATAAGCGCATAATACTGACGCAGCACCTCGACCGTCATCAGGGCGACGGCTGCGTTCTTCAGCTGATGAGCCCCATTAAGAGAAATATGCACGTCCTTCACTGCCCGGAACGGCCCTTCCCAGTCCATTGCCTGATCGTCAAGCTCGATCCGCTTCGGTTCGATTCGGTATTGCTTACCCAGCTTATACACCGTCGCTTTTTTGGCCGCAGCCACGTCCGTGATGACCTCCAGGCACTCCGGCTGCTCAACCGCAGTGACGACCGGCACCCCCGCCTTGATGATACCCGCCTTAGCCGCCGCAATCTTCTGCAGCGAGTCGCCAAGCACGTCCATATGGTCGTGACCGATGTTCGTAATGACCGACACGACCGGCGTAACGATGTTCGTCGAGTCCAGCTCTCCACCAAGTCCCGTCTCCCACACGACGTAATCGGGGAACGTAACCCGCGCGAAATACATCAAAGCAAGCGTCGTGCTGACTTCAAACATCGTCGGCGAGCCGAACTCCCCTGCGGCAATCTCGTCGACGTACGGCTTCAGCTCATTGACAAGCGTCAGCAGCGTTTCCTCCGGAATCGGCTCGTGGTTGTATTGAATCCGGTCGGCATAGCTGGTCAAATACGGCGACGTAAACGTTCCGACATCGTATCCGCAGCGGCGCAGCACCGAAGCGAGAAAGGCGCACGTCGAGCCTTTGCCGTTCGTCCCCGCAACATGAATGAACTTCAGCCGGCGCTCCGGATGGTCCAGCTTCTCCATGAGCAGCTCCATTCGCTTCAGACCCGGCTTGATCCCGAAGGAAACGAGTCCCGTAATCCAATCGATCGCCTCGCGAGGCGTTGCAAACGTTGATTCGTTATATGAAGTAGCCGTAGGGCTCACACCCTTATCTTAGTAAAATGGTACCGGGCACCTTCCATACGGAAGGAACCCGGTTCGATATCGCTTTTTTTGAAACTAGCCTTTCAACTCGGCAATACGGGCAATTACTTTGTCACGCTTATCGGCGTAATCGGCCAGCTTGGCTTTCTCCTCAGCAATGACCTTCTGCGGCGCCTTGGAGACGAAGCCTTCGTTGCTCAGCTTCTTCTCGATGCGCTCGACTTCGCCGTGCAGCGTCTGCAGCTCCTTCTCAAGACGGGCCACTTCCTGCGAAATGTCGATCAGCCCGGCCAGCGGCAGGAACAGCTCGGCGCCGCTAACGACGGCCGTCATCGCCTTCTCCGGCGACGTCAGCGCCGTGTCGATCTCCAGACGCGACGTTCCGGCGAACCGCTGCACGTACTCGGCGTTGCGCTTCAGGATGCTCTGCGTATCGTCGCCGGACGGCTTGATCAGCAGCTCGACCTTGCGGCTCATCGGCACGTTCACCTCGGCACGGATGTTGCGCACCGCACGGATGACGTCCATCAGCTGCTCCATCTCGCGCACCGCTCCCGGCGCCTCCAGCTTCGCGTCGACGGACGGCCACGCCGCCAGCACGATCGTATCGCCTTCGTGCGGCAGATGCTGCCAAATTTCCTCGGACAGAAACGGCATGAACGGATGAATCAGCTTCATCGTCTTGTCAAGCACATGCGCAAGCACGGCCTGTGTCCGCTTCTTCTGCGCCGGCTCGCCGCCGTACAGGCTCAGCTTCGCAAACTCGATGTACCAGTCGCACAGATCGTCCCAAATGAAATTATAGAGGATCCGCCCGGTTTCACCGAATTCATAGCTGTCGATCAGCCGCGTAACGTCGGCGATCGTTTCGTTCAGGCGGTGCAGAATCCAGCGGTCCGCCGTACCGAGCTCGTCATGAGAGGCCATCCGCTCCAATCCGTCCGCAGCCAGCTCGAAGCCTTCCAGATTCATCAGCACAAAGCGCGACGCGTTCCAAATTTTGTTCGCGAAATTGCGCGCCTGCTCGACCTTCTCCCAATGGAAGCGCAGGTCTTGCCCCGGCGTCGAGCCTGTCGACAGCATGAAGCGCATCGCGTCCGCGCCGTACTTCTCGATAACGTCGAACGGATCGACGCCGTTACCGAGCGATTTGGACATTTTGCGGCCTTCCGAGTCGCGCACGAGACCGTGAATGAGCACGTCCTTGAACGGCATCCGGTCGGTAAATTCGAGCCCCGCAAAAATCATCCGCGCCACCCAGAAGCCGATAATGTCGTAGCCGGTTACGAGTACGCTCGTCGGATAATAACGCTTCATGTCCGCAGACCCGGCATCCGGCCAGCCCAGCGTCGAGAACGGCCACAGCTGCGACGAGAACCACGTATCGAGCACGTCGTTGTCTTGATTCAGCTTGCTGCCCGAGCAGTGCGGGCATACCGTAACGTCGTCGCGCGAAACGATCGTTTCGCCGCAATCCCCGCAATACCATGCCGGGATGCGGTGACCCCACCAGAGCTGGCGGGAAATGCACCAGTCGCGGGAGCTTTCGACCCACTGCAAATAAATTTTCTCAAACCGCTCCGGAACGAAGCGGGTACCTTTGTCGGACCGCTGCACAGCTGCCGCGCGTTCGGAAGGGCCCGCCATGCTCACGAACCACTGCGTGGACAAGTACGGCTCCACGACGGCGCCGCTGCGCTCGCTGTGGCCGACTTGATGCGTATGCTCTTCAATCTTGAGCAGGACGCCCTGCTCCTTCAGATCGGCAACGAGCTTCTTGCGGCACTCGAACCGGTCCAGCCCCCGGTACGGGCCTGCGTTCGCGTTCATCGTGCCCGTCTCGTCCATAACGAGAATTTGCGGCAGATCGTGGCGCTTGCCGACCTCGAAGTCGTTCGGGTCGTGAGCCGGCGTTATTTTCACGGCGCCGGAGCCGAACTCCTTCTCGACGTACTCGTCGCCGATAACCGGAATTTCGCGGCCGATGACAGGCAGCACGAGCATTTTGCCGATCAGATGCTTGTAGCGCTCGTCTTCCGGATGCACCGCAACCGCCGTATCGCCGAGCATCGTCTCGGGACGCGTCGTCGCCACGACGATCGAGCCGCTGCCGTCCTTCAGCTTATACTCCAGGTGGTACAGAGCGCCCTGCACTTCTTTATATTCCACTTCAATGTCGGACAGGGCGGTGCGGGCCGCCGGGTCCCAGTTAATAATCCGTTTGCCGCGGTAGATCAGGCCCTTCTCATATAAGGAAACGAACACTTCGCGCACGGCTTTGGACAAGCCCTCGTCCATCGTGAACCGTTCGCGGGAATAGTCGAGCGACAGCCCCATCTTCGCCCACTGCTCATGGATCGTGCCGGCGTAATGCTCTTTCCATTCCCATACCTTCTCCAGAAACTTCTCGCGTCCGAGATCGTGGCGGGATACGCCTTCCTCGCGCAGCTTCGCTTCCACCCGGGCCTGCGTGGCGATGCCGGCGTGGTCCGTACCCGGCAGCCAGAGCGCATCGTAGCCCTGCATCCGCTTCGCGCGGATAATGATATCCTGCAGCGTATTATCGAGCGCATGCCCGATATGCAGCATCCCGGTTACGTTCGGCGGCGGAATGACAATCGTGTACGGCTCCGCGTCCGGACGCTTGCCGGCTTCGAATACGCCGTGCTCCAGCCACCAATCGTACCATTTTTTCTCTGCGGTCTTCGGATCGTACTGCGTCGGCATGCCTGCCTCCGGTGTCTTCGTCTGTTCCGTCATTGTGATTTGCACCCTCTCTTCATCCGTAAAAATATGAGAAAAACTTCAAGCGAAGTTATTTCGACGATGAGCAACCGCTATACCCGCCCCTCAAAGTAACGAAATGCTTCGCAGCGTAATCCGATTACTTTGCGGGGACATCAGCAAGCTCATATCACCCTGTGAAACTTATACTTTCTGGAATAAAAAAAACTCTATCGCCTGTAAAGGACGAAAGAGTTCGCTTCCGTGGTACCACCTTTATTCCGCCGCATCATCCGCGAGCTCCAGACCTCGCGTGCTGCCGACGGCACTTCGCACCGGGTAACGGCGGTGATCCGGCCCCGTCTACAAGCCTGAAGGCTTTCGGCGGCGGCGACTCCGGGGCGACTTCGGCGGCTTCTACCTGTGAAACCTTGCAGCGTTGACGTCGGCTCGGCTTGCGCCTCGCTGACGAACGGTTTCACTCTCTGCAGGAGAAACGGCAGCCTACTCCTCCCGTTCCAAGTCGTTGAACGTATACAATATATCTTATGATATCCAGATTTATTCGGAGAGTCAACATTTGCCGTTTGCGGGACTGTCGGAAATGCGCTATATGTTCCAGCATAACCAGCCTGACAAGCTTCATACATATAAAACAGACAATTCGAAGGCGGTGATGACGGGTGCAACAATGGTGGTGGCGCATTCGGCCGGCGGTCCGGTCGGTACTGTTCCCGCTGATCTGTATTCAGTTTGCACGTACGCTGTTTTTTCCGAATCCGTTTGACGTGTTTGTGTTGTTTGCCCTATTCCTGCTCTATCTCGGCATGCTGTTCGGCGTCGTATAGGCCCCCATCGATTGGGACAGCTAGCTGGCTGCCCCCGATACGGCAACATATGGCGCAGCCCGTACGCTGGCGAAACAGCCGAAGCGCCATGCGGCTGATTTCGAAGCGTACATTGACAACCAACGCAAAGCATAAGCGCGCAAATAACCGGGCCTTGACTGCTGCTCAGCAGACAAGGCCCGGTTCGCTTTCATTATAAGGCTAGCGCGGTATGTAAATCACTTGGCCTTCGGAAACGTTACTGTCCTGCAGCCGGTTGAGCAGGAGCAGCTCGCGCGGATTGATCTGATACCGCTGGGCGATCGTTTCCAGCGTTTCTTCCTTCTGGACTATCGCCATCTTGAGCTTCCGGAACTCCTGTCCGTCGGCCGCGGGGCTCAGGAACAGCTTCTTCCACTCGACGCCTTCCGAGCGGGGAGGCTCCGCGGCGGCCTGCGCCGTTTCGGCTTCCGCTGCAGCGCGGCGCCGTTCCTGAAAGATGGAGGTACTCTTCTGCAGCAGCGACTTGATGCCGACTGCCGCCTCTTGCGCCATCTCGGCCACTTTCTTGCTGCCGAATGCGACCTTTACATCTTTCTTCTCCGCATGGATTTCCACTTCCGGCTGCAGCTCGGCCTCTTCGACCGCCGGCACTTCGGGAGCGAACACCTCTACCGCTTCCGCGAATTCGTTCGCATTCGCTTCGTTCGCATTGGCTTCCACGCTTTGCTGCTCCGGCGTTTCGTCCGACGGCTGCGCGGCTGCCGGCGCGTCCTGCTCGACGTCTTGAGCCTGAGGCTCCACTTCGGCGATAAATACCTGCGAAGCAGGAAGGTGGCGATCGTCCGGCTCCTCTTCGATAATCGTCGGCTGCGGCTCTTCAGCAGCGCGCTCCTCAGGCCGGTGTACGAATACGAACTCTTCTTCCGCCCGCCATTCCGGCTCCTGCGCCGCTGACGCGATTTCCACGCCATGCAGCGAAAGCACTCCCGTTACGTTCAAGCTGCGCGGCGACAACAGGTCGATATCAAAATTTTCGATTTCGACGAACAAATCCTGCGCATTGCCGACCCGGCTCAGCGGCAGCGTAATTTCTACGGGAATTTGATGCTCCAGCGCTCTCCTGCCCTCATCCCCTTCGGACAAATACGAGCCGCTAAGCTGCAAATATCCTTTCAGCACCGCCAAATCGCTTTGCGAGACGACCTGGATATGCGGAACGAGCTCAACCTCGTCCAGCTCCTGAATTCCGCGCGCCTGATCGTCCAGATGTACCCTCTCATAAATATCGAATCTCAAGCCCGATTGTTGTTCAGACACTTTGCCTAGTCCTCCTTCCATCCCTGCTCCCGCCTCATGCAGCGGCGGAAGCCGACCTCTTGTCTTTATCAAATATATGGATGGGGGTTGGAGGCCATGACTATTATTTTGCTTAAGAGCGGCGCAGCTTGTCAGCCAAATCGAGCATATCGTCCGGCCAAGGCGCCTCCGTCCGGATCGGTTCGGAGGTGAACGGGTGCTCGAATTCCAGCGCTTCGCCGTGCAGCGCTTGTCTCGCAATTAGCGCCGCCGGCCCGCCATACAAGGTATCGCCGAGCAGCGGATGTCCGATTGAGCTGAGGTGGACGCGGATTTGGTGCGTTCGTCCGGTCTCCAGCCGAAGTCTTACAAGGCTCGCAGCCGCATATCGTTCAATGAGCTCGCAATGCGTGACCGCCGGGTCGCCGCCCGGCGACACCCGGCGGCGGCTCGGATGATGCCGGTCGCGGCCGATCGGGGCATCGATCCGTAAATAAGGCTCTTCAACTAGTCCTTTGACGAATGCCACATAGGTGCGTCCGATCCGCTTGGCGCGCATCGCCTCGTCCAATACAAGCTGCGCGAGCTCGTTCTTCGCGTATAGCACCGGTCCCGTCGTATCCGCGTCCAAACGGTGAATATGGCGTACGGATACGTCTTGTCCCGTCGCTTCGTAGTGCCACGCGACGGCATTCGCGAGCGTATTTGCCTGAGCCGCTTCCGTTGGGTGAACCGCCATTCCGGCCGGTTTGGCCGCGACAAGACAGAAATCATCTTCGAACAGCACGTCGAAGGGCTGCCACTCCGGCTCAAACCCCGGCGGCTGCTTGGGAAATAGACGCAGTCTCAGCTTTCCGCCGCTCGCCTCGACGCCGCCCTGCTTTTCGATTTTCGCCCACAATTTCGGAGGAATTCCCAGCACTTGTGAAACCTTGGCTGCATGAAATTCGTCGGTAGAAGATGGAAGCGCCAGTTCCAGCCATTCACCCTTGCGGCGGTAAGCGTTCGGCTTCATCGACGGCTCCGGCGCCGCGCCGCCGCGGCGATTACGACCAGTACAGCTATGAAAATGAAAACTACAGCGTATAAATCGAGCGGCAAATCCCACACAAAGTATCGTTTCATTCCGGCGCTCCTTTAATGAACTAGCTTTTCGTGCCATTTTGTTACTAGTTTAGCATGATTGCAACGATTTTTAACAATTTCCATAGGTTTATGCTGTCGATTTATGATAGAATGAAAGCTAGTGTTTGGAAAAAGAAACATAGGAGTGGAACGACCGTGAATACCGCATTCCAATGGATTTCAGCCACTACGAACCACGTTCGCGGCTGGAGCTGGATCAAAAGGTTGTTGACGTTTATCGCCTTATTGGCGTTTCTAGCATCTACTTTTTTATTCTACACCCCGCTCGGTACGCAGATCCGCATCTTTTTGGCCGAAACGGTCATTACGACGCAGCACCGCGAATGGGCATGGATTTTCGTCGGCGCCGAGAAACGCGACGAAATGGTGCGCAAGCTGCAGGGCCAGAGCGACGAGCACGCCAAGGAAAAGCAGGACCTCTCCGCGGTTAAATTCGACAAAGACCGGCCGATCGATGAGCTGGTGAAGGTCAAGGACGTTTCCGGCGAGTTCTGGAAAGGGAAAATGATGTACGTATACGACCCTCGCTCCATTCGCGTCGTCGTTCCGGACAAAGTCGGAGAGGGCGAACGCATCACTTCGATGGTAAACCGCACGGGCGCAGTGGCCGGGGTCAACGGCGGCGGCTTCGTCGACCCGGAAGGGCTGGGCAACGGCTTCGCTCCGATCGGTCCTATTATTTCCGGAGGCGAATTGCTTTATATCGATCAGGACGGAAACGTTCCTCAGCACATTGTAGGTTTTACGAAAGAAGGCACGCTGGTTATCGGCAAGTATACGTATCCCGAGCTTCAGAAGATGGGGATTAGCGAGGCGGTCATGTTCTATCCGCGCGTTATCGCCAACGGCAAGCCGCTCATCACCTCGGGCGACGGGGGCTGGGGACGCGGCCCGCGTACCGCCGTCGGACAGAGGGCGGACGGAACGGTCATCTTCGTTGTTGTCGACGGCCGCCAGGCGCACAGCGTCGGGGCGACGCTGCGCGAGATCCAAGATCTGCTGCTCGCCGAAGGCGCCATCAATGCGGGCTTCCTTGACGGCGGGGCCTCGTCCGAGCTGGTATATAACGGCGAATTGGTTTCGAAGCCTTCGTCCCGCTACGGCGAGCGCCGCCTCCCGTCGGCATTCCTCGTCTTCGATCATCCGGAGACCGTGAAGAACAAGCGCATCTGGGACGGCTTGGATAAGATCGATGCCGGCGGCTCTTATGATCACCCGGATTACCAGGCCGAGCTGAAGGCGAATCAGCAGAAGAAGACGACGACAACGCCGTCCTCCACGAAGAAAGAAACGGAAGAACCGACCGGGACCGGCAGCGGTAAAGGTACTGGAACTGGCAGCGGAACGGGCTCCGGATCCACAAGTGGAGCTGGTACCGGAACCGGCACTAACGGCACAAACAATAGTACGAACGCCGGCGGAAAGAGCAGTACTACGACGAAGAGCGGCGATTCAACGACGCAGAGCACCGATAAAGACAGCACGAAGAGCACTACAGGCACTCAAAAAGAAGGAACGACGGGTACCGGCACGTCCGGTACCGGGACTTCCGCCGGTACGGATTCAGGCGGCGATTCGGCAACGCCGGATAAGACCGCGCCTGGCTCGAAGACGGGAACCGGTGCTGGAACAAGCACCGGAGCTTCCTCCGGCAGCGGCACGACGAGCGATAAGACGGGTACGGGCACACCGGCCGCAGGCAGCGGAGCCGCCGTACCGAATACCGATAAAGCAGGAACAAGTACAGGAACCGGCGCCGGAGCCTCAGGCGGAGCGGGTACGAGTACCGGCACAGGTACCGGTGTAAATACCGGCTCCGTTTCGGGGAACGGGACAAGCACCGGGGGAAAGACGACGACAACATCGCCGCAGGCCGAAAGCGGTTCGAATCCTACACCTTCAGCAACCGGCGAACCGGCGGGAACAACAACCAAGCCCTAGCATACATACAACTCCAGGCCGCGGCATCTGCCGCGGTCTTTGTCGTTCTGCTTTACCTCGACAAGCTGCCTCTCTCGGGACATGTTGGCAAGAGTTACGATATGATTTTCGTTCCGTTCTAAGAGGATTTACTGCAAGAGAAGCGCTGCATCGCACGAACTTCGGCAAACAACTCACCCGGCATATGCAACAACAGGCAGGGTTGGTCAGCATGCTCCTACTCGATGTGCAAACGTTTGTTTTCAAAGCGAAGCAGGACACTTTTTCAAAGGTCAACAGCCTTTACCCACTGTTCCCGAAACGATGTCCTCCGCCCCCCTCCCCACCGCATAAGTCTTATCACTTCGCGACTTGCCAATCCTTCCCCTTCTTGTATGCACCATTTACAATATTGGCATTGTTCGTATAAAATTACATCTGAAAATGACGCATTTTTGTGCAAACATTTGCACAAAACGGGTCGATCGACACAAGTCAAAGATAATCGAATCAATACCGGGGAGGCATCAAATTGAGATTTTCACTTCGCACCAGATTGTTGGTAAGCTTCTTCTCCATTATCTCGTTGTTCCTGATTACCGTAGTGATTACGACCATCATGAATCAGCGCATTACCGATTTAACGAACGATATTTTCGAATCCCAGCGACGAATGGAAGTCGTACAGCGGCTGAACTTGTTCGCCCGTACGGCCAATGATAACGGGGCGCACTATTTGCTCGCACCTAACCATCTGATGGCCAACTATAAAGGACGCTTCGAAGAAACCAACAAGTTCTTGAACAACGAGCTGGCGGTTCTTAAAGAAATGACCAAAGATCCCGAGAGCCTCACGCAGTTGGAGCAATTCAGTACGTTATGGTCACAGAATATAGCCTATAAGACAAAGATTATGGATCGGAAAGCCGCCGGCGAAATCATTTCCGCGCAAGAGCAATACGCGCAGGACTCTTTCGATCCTATCGCCTTCGCGCTGCTTTCCTTTATGAAAGCTGAACAGGCAACTATCGAATTGTACAAAACCGACATCCGCGCCATGAATCTGCAGGTAGCGATCGTCAACTACACCTTGGTCGGCGTCGCCATGTTGCTATCACTCGGTATCGCTTTCCTGCTCTCGAAATACCTGATCACCCGCACCCGCAAATTAATCCAATCCGCCGGGGCTATTGCCCAGGGCAATCTTCAGGGGGAAGAGTTGAAGTTCAAAGGCAAAGATGAGTTTGCGGATTTGGCTTCCGCATTTCATGCCATGACGCAATCGCTGCGTTCGATTATCGGCAGTGCCGATTCCGTATCGCTGCAAATGGCCGCTTCCTCCGCCCAGCTGCAGGCCAGCGCCGAACAAACGAGCAAGGCAGCGGAGCATATCGCTTCCATCATGCAGGAAATTACCGCTGGAACGCAGCAGCAGGCTGAGCAAGTCGGCCAGAACCTGCAAACCATTACATACCTGTCGGAGAGAGCACGTCAGATTGCGAGCAATGGGCAAGCCGCCCTGCTCACCGTTACCCATACTTCCAATACCGCTATGCAGGGCAGGAACGATCTGACGAATGCCATTAGCCAAATTCGCATTATTGAAATTAGCACAGATAAACTTTCCGGTGTCATCGAAGGTTTGAAGCATCAGGCGACGCAAATCGGCACTGCAACCCAGCTTATTATGAACATAGCCAGACAGACCGACCTGCTCGCACTCAACGCGGCTATCGAAGCGGCAAGGGCCGGCGAGCAAGGCCGCGGTTTCTCGGTCGTCGCTCAAGAGGTCCGTAAATTAGCCGAGCAGTCGCGCGTATCTGCCGACCAGATCCAAAGTCTTATCGCCGGTATCCAGCAGGAAGCCGGTATCGCTGCCGCCGAGATGGCACAAGGAACGCTCGAGGTGCAAAAAGGCATTCAGCTCATCGAGGTTGCCGGCGAGTCTTTTGAAGGCATATTGGAGCTGATTCGTCAGGTGGAGTCGGATGTTCAAGGCGTTACCTCTTTGACATCTAACATATTGGCCGATACCGAATCCGTTGTGAGCGGCATCACCGTCATTGCGGCGATTGCGGCCGAGAATGCTTCCGGCACGCAAAGCGCAGCGGCTTCCACGGAAGAACAATTCGCCTCCATGGAGGAAATCTCATCTTCATCCGGTGCGCTAGCCGGTCTGGCTGATGAACTGAAAACACTCATAGGCAAATTCCGCTTATAATTTCCTCGGTTAAGGGTGATACTACGTGTTCAAACATTCATTATTCATCTTCTCGATCATAGCTTTATTCACGACAAGCGCCTGTTCCCGAACGGAAACCGCACAGCCGGTGACGCTCACCTTCGTAAGCACCTACGACGGGAAGGAGTCAGACCTGTTCAAAAGCCGCGTCAAGGATTTCGAGCAGGAGCATCCAAACATCAAGGTGAATGTCGTCGATGTCGCCTTCGGCTCCGCTTCCAACTATGTGAAGACGGCAATGCTCGGCGATCAGACGCTCGACGGGTTCCGTTCCGATAACTCTTGGGTTCCCGAGTTCGTCGAGCTAGGGCTGTTACAGCCTATAGATTCTATGATCTCCTCCGATGATGCCGCCGATTTCAACCCTGCCGCATTAGAATCTGTCAAAATCAAAGGCAGGCTGTATGGCCTTCCTACGGTGGTGGAAGCGCCGGCCCTGCTGTACAATAAACGAATATTGAAAGAGAGCGGATTCGAAGCTCCGCCAAAAACTATGGATGAACTTATGGCCGTCGCCAAAAAAGTAACGGGCAAAGGCCGATACGGCATCTACGTGTCGGACGACTCCTACTTCGCCCTTCCTTACATTTGGGCCTTCGGAGGCGACACGATCACCGACGACCGCAAGGTGCATCTCGTATCGGCCGAATCGGTCAACGGACTAGCGTACATGCTGCAGCTTCGCCTGAACGGCGTCACGCAGCCGTATCCTGATTTCACGGACAGCTATGCGAAGATGATGAACGACTTCAAGTCAGGCAAGTCGGCCATGATCGTAAACGGGCCGTGGGCCGTCAGCGACTTGCTGTCCGGCAGCGAGTTTCAGGATCCCGGGAATCTCGGCATCGCTGCGGTGCCGGCTGGACCTGGCGGACAAGGTTCTCCAGCGGGCGGCCATAGTCTTGTTGTATCTAAATACAGCAAGCACCCTAAAGAGACCTATCGGCTCATTCAATTCTTGACGAATGCCCAATCTCAAGCCAGACAAGTGAAAGAAGCCAGAACACTGCCGAGCCGGCTGAGCGTATATCAGAATTCCAGCCTTGCTTCCGATCCTATCGTTCAGGGCTTTAAGGAAGTGCTTAACTCGGCGAGGCCCCGTCCCCGCATTCCGGAAGGCTCCCTGATGTTCGGCGATTTCACGGCCAATGTCGGACAAATGCTGCAGAAGAAGATCACGCCTTCGGAAGCGGCGGACAACATAGAAGCCGCATGGAGGATTTTGCTTAAGCTCGACCGCTGATCTGAAGAAGAGACTGCCTAATCGGGCAGCCTCTTCTTTTTTCACCAAAACCGATTTGTATTCAAAAGTGAAGGAGTTTCAGGAAGCGTTTGGCGAAGATGATAGAGAGGTATAACCGATTACCCAAATAAATGTTTTCAATGCAACGATTCGGAGGGAGATTGCATTCGTGTTCACGCTCCGCGGAAAACTAGTTTCCAGCTTTCTCATCATCATTGTTTTATTTGTAATCACAACGGTTATTTCCACCATTCTGTCTCAGCGCATGATTCGGCTGGGCAACGATATATTGCTTTCCGAAAAACGTCTGGAGGTTGTCCAAAGGCTGAATCTGTTTGCCCGAACCGCCAATGACAACATCGCTCATTATTTGCTTGCGCCAATTTATACGGAATCCGACTTCAAAGCGCAATTCGATGCGACCGTGCAGTTTGTCGATTTGGAGATGTTCCGTTTGTCCGAGATTACGCCGGATCCCGTGAACGCCAAGCAAATCGAGCGGTTCAAATCCAAATGGTCCAATTATGTCAATGATATACGCGATATCGTGAAGGTCAAAGAGAGCGGCCTTGTCGATAAAGCGCAGGAGCGGTTTACGATGGACAGCTTTGATCCGATCGCTTTCTCGCTGCACGATTTCTATAAAGGCGAGCAAGCCCGAATCGACCAATACAAGAATGAAATTACAAGCTACGGGAACACGATCTGGTCGATTAACTTGATCATGACTTCATCGGCCATTTTGTTTTCCATTATCATTGCCATCATCCTGTCGAATTACTTGATTCGGCGGATTCAGTTGATCAAGAAATCGGCTCAAAAAGTAGCCGCCGGAGACTTTCATGTCGCGGACATACGCTTCTCCGGGAAGGACGAGCTGGCGGATTTGGCGAAAGCGTTCAACACGATGACGGAAGCGCTCCGTTCTCTCATCGGTTCGAATCGGTCTCTGAAGCTGCTTTCGGCGCATGACGGGTTAACCGGGATCGCCAATCGCCGCTGCTATGACGAAACGATGGAACGGGAATGGTCCCGGCTGGCGCTTGCCTCCAGGCCGATCTCCTTGATTCTGTTCGATATCGATTATTTCAAGAAATTCAACGATACATACGGCCATCAAGCCGGCGACAATTGCCTGAAGCAGGTGGCGGACATCCTGAAGAGTCAAGTCGAAGAGCCTGACTGGCTGGCCGCCCGCTACGGCGGAGAGGAATTCATTGTTTTGCTGCCCGACCGGGATATTGAGACGGCGGTTCGATTGGCGGAACGGTTCCGAAACGCACTGGCGACGCAGCATATTCCTCACAAAGAGTCCGAAGTTAGCGATATCGTCACGGTTAGCATAGGGATATCCACTGCAACCGCTTCCGTCGACGGCCGCCCAGGCACCTTGTTATCTCAAGCGGATCGAGCACTTTACCAGGCGAAGCGAGAAGGCCGAAATCGAATCCGCACTTATGACAGCAGCTTGGAGCCTATATGTGAAAATTGAAGGTGATTGCCTATGATGAAAAAGCTGCTTGCCGTCAGTTCCATCATCCTAACGACATTATTAACGTCTTGCACCGGCACCGACACATCCGAAGCAACCGTGACCTTAACGTTCTGGACTACAACTGCGGGCGAAGAAACGGCATTTTTCCAGCAAAGAATCAACGCCTTCCAGCTTCGGTATCCGAACATTAAAGTCATGATGTCGCAGCGGAATTTTCCGTTCGCAACGAACGAATTCAAAACGTCCATCCTTGGAGACCAGAACGTCGACGTGTTCCGCGCCGACAATTCATGGATTGCCGAGTATGCCGATTTGGGCATCGTCTATCCGCTGGATTCTCTTGCCTCGGAGGCGGAGTTGTCCGGATTTGTCCAAAGCGCTGTTCAAGCGACATCGTACGATGGACACGTCTACGGTTTTCCATCCGTCATTGAAGCGCCGGCGCTCCTCTATAACAAAAAAATGCTGCAGGAAGCGGGATTCTCCCACCCTCCGGCAACAATGGACGAGCTCCTGACGATTGCCAAGGCCGTAACGGGCCAAGGCAAATACGGCATATTCGTTACGGAGGATTCTTATTTTGCCCTGCCTTACTTATGGGCGTTTGGAGGCGGCACCGTCACCGACGACCGCGAGATCCGCATTGCGTCGAAGGAATCGCAGCAAGCTTTTGCTTTCATGCGCAGCTTAGTCACGGAAGGCGTTACTCAGCCTTATCCGAATTACGTCGATTGGTATGCGAAGATGTTGAATGATTTCAAGGACGGACATGTCGCCATGATCATCAACGGCCCTTGGGAGCTTCATAATATCCTTAAGGGTAAGGCATTCAGCGATCCGGCCAATATCGGCATTGCTCCGGTTCCGAAAGGGCCCGGCGGCCAAGGTTCCCCGATCGGCGGGCATTCCCTCGTCATCAATAAGTACAGCAGGCATCCGAAAGAAAGCTACGAGCTGATTCGCTTTCTGACGAGCTCCGAGACCCAAATTCTGCAGAGCGGCATATTCAAAACAATACCGACCCAATCCTCCGCTTACGAAGACGCGCAGCTCGCATCCGACTCCTTGATCCAAGGGTTTAAAGCGCAGCTGGAAGTCGCAAAGCCTCTGCCGAAAATTCCGGAAGCGTCCAAGCTGTTTCGCGACTTTACGCCCCAAGTGAACGGAATCCTCACAGGCCGCGATACGATTCCCGACGCGGTTCATCTTCTTGAGACGGCCTGGCAGGCCTTATTGCATAAGTGATAATGGAAAGAGCTGAACATGAAGGCCATGTTCAGCTCTTTCCGTTTGAAGCGTATCAGTTGATGAAGTGAAGCGATTGCAGCATTCTTTCCAGCATTACGGCGCCTTCTGCACGCGTTGCTTGCTGATCCGGACGAAGCTGGCCTTTGTCGTCTCCGTCTAAAATACCCAGCTTTACAGCGGCCGAAATAAACGGCAGCGCCCACGGCGAGATGTGCTCCGTATCGCTAAAAGTCAGGTTCACGTTTCCGGCATCCGTTGTTTTCCCTGCAAATTGCAATGCCCGGGTTACGATCGCGGCAATCTGTTCGCGCGTCACATGATCGTTTGGCTTAAACGTATCGCCATAGCCTTCGATCAGACCGGCCGAAACCGCAATGCCTACATCGGTATAGTACCAGTCTTTCTCCGTCACATCCGTAAAGCCGGAAGCTCCCTTGCGATCCGACAGCCCCAATGCTCTAACCATCATGCTGGTGAATTGAGCCCGCGTCATGTTCGCTTGCGGCTCGAATGTCGTATCCGTCATTCCGTTCACGAGCAGATGCGAGGCCATCTTGGCGATATTCGCTTCCGCCCAGAAGCCCTTCGTGTCCGCGAACGACTTGCTTCCCGTTACAAGCGCATACGTGCTGTTGCTCGTACGGTTGATGACGGCTGCATATTCGCCGGAGTCCTCCTTGGCAAAATACGTCGGCACCGGAATGATACTGCCGTCCGCATTGACCTTAACTGCTGTGGTCGTCGTGCTGTCGACCATTTTCCCCGCTTGTAAGGAACGCGGCACGTAAACATTGTGAAAATCTTGAACTTCCCGCTTGCCGCCAGCCGCATCAACTTGCTCCACGGTGAAGGTGACAGGGGTACCGATCACCTGAAGCTTATTCGCAGCTGCCGACTGCTGGAGCTGCTGCGCCGTTGAACCCGGCGCCTGAGCAACGGTCAGGGAAATCATGCCGTCCGTCAGCTTCCCGATAGCGCGCAGAGGCAGCGTATAGTTGCCGAACTGTGTCGTGACTACGATGACCGCCTCAGTGCCCCCCTTCGTCTCAACGGCTTTGAGAACGGCAGCCGGCAATGAGATCGTGAGCGCATTCACGCCATCGGTCCGCGGGATGGATAAGACGAACGCTTTCACATCCGATTTGGCATCGTTAATCGCAGCAACGGTTTTGTCGCTCTCCAGCGTAACCTGTGCGGCCGAGTTCGATGTCTTTACTTCCATCGTACCTGTAATTTCCACCGCGGGAGTATCCTTCGGCAAAACCGCCGGCTTCGTTGCAGGCTTGTTATTGGTAATGTTCGTCGGGGCGCCGTTGTTGGCTCCGGACGAATTGCCGCTAGGCGGTGTATTACCGTTTGACGGTGTATCGTCGCCAGGTGACGAATCTCCTCCAGGAGTTGACGGCAGTTGAAGCTCCAAGACGATGTTATATAAATATGTACTGCCGTTTACATCCTGGGTCGTTTGCGAATTTGCATGGACCGATATCCCTACGGAGTTAGCGCCATTGACAGCGTGCAGGTAATAAGTTCCGGCCGGCACTGCAAAATAATACCGCACCTTGGACGTATCGTTGTCGGGGCTAATTACGCCTTTGGTCGAGGTCTGCTCGCCAAAAACAGCGGATTCGATTACATTCCCGTCCTTATCCGTCAATGTAACCGTCGTTCCCGCTTGCGCAGCGCCGTTCAGTACAACATCGCCGGTAATGTAATGCGTGTAGCCGCTCACGGGTCCCGTCGTTTGCCAGTCGGATTTAAACATCGCCGCTGCGCCCGGAACATGAGGCACGGTCCAGCTATGGTCGCTTCCCTGCTCCCACTCCACATTGCCGGAGCTGTCTTTCTTGATCGCTTTGAAGTTGTACGATTCCGTTGCTTTCAAGTCCAGCGTCACTTTCCAGTAACCGCCGCCTGCATATTGCCCTTGAATCGCATTGGAAGGATTCCAGTTGCCGATAGCGGCATTGTTGCCCACAATGTATACATTCCGGCTGTCCGGATCGGGATTCCGGTCATAGACGACGAACGTAACCGATTGTGTGGGCTTTTCCGGAAGCTGCCCCGTCTGAATAACGGAGATGAACGAAGCAAGCAGCGGGGTAGCCGTGCCGTTCGCTCTGACCACATCTTGCAGCCTCAACAGGGTAAAAATATCGAATGGGTGCTTGCTCAACACGTCATAAATCGGCTTATAGGCTTCAGCATTACCGATCGACAGTGCGTTTTCCCCTTCCAGCGCTACCCCTTTAGCCTTGGCCAGCCCGGCTACCAGATCGACAAGATCCTGCGGTTTGCTGAAGTTTGGCGCCAAGCCGCCGCCGTTCGCTTCATTGGTCATTTCCAGACAGGTAAAAGTAAGATCCACATCGTTTTCCTTGAACTTGTCGATCAGAGTGGAATAATCGTATAGGCCTGTCGCGTGCTCCGCGGAATGCGGCGCGTCCGGGTTGCTGAACTGCCAGTGGATCCCCGGAATTTTTGCGCTCAACCGTACGCCGAACGCAGCATCCAGCTGCTGGTGAGCTTTCGTTACGATGCTTGCGAAATGCTTCGTCAATACTTCCTGGTACCAGGTAAGGAAATCGACGCCATAGGCTCGCTCGTAGTCGCCGCTCGTATAGAACACATCCCCTTTAGGAGGTTGAATCTCTGCAAAGCTGCCATACGTGGAACCCCATACGGTATTCAGAACGTCGATGCTCGTATATTTCGACTGCATGCTGGCCTGGAAATCGGCTACTGCAGCGGTTGAATACGCCTGGAACAATCCTCTCTTCGGATATTGCCACGGCTCATTCGCATCGTTGAAATTATAGCTTGGGTATCGGAGCTCGCCGGCAGGCCCCAATCCGATATGAATTTTCTCGATGGACGATTTATATTTCGACATGTTCGCTGCAAACGATTGGAACGCTGCGCTATACCAAGTCTCCGCGGTCTTGAACCAAGGAGCGATGTATTGATTGTCCATGTAACCGGATTCCGATTTGAATTTCATTTCCTCGGCGGTTCCTTCATTCCACACCCAGCTCGGGATCGGATAATCGCACGTATCGCCTACGTTGCCGCCGCACTGGTGGAAGGAAAAGATCGGTGCAATCTTTAAGCCTGCATGTTCAATGTGGGAAAATAATGTGTCATAGTAGGACCAATCATACTGCCCTTTTGCAGGCTCAAAATGATGCCACCACATATCGACTTCAACGCCGTAAACGCCGCTGTTTTTCAAGGTGGCCAATTGTTTGTCGAAATCGTCGAAGTTCGTGACATCTTCCAGATTCAGCATAACGACGATCTTCGTGTCGGTGCCGGTGCTCGCTTGGGCGGCCGTCGGCGTTAAAGCGCTTCCAATAAGCAAAATCAAGGTCAGCAGCAGTGCTAATGCAGCTTTATAAGCTTTCCATAATCTGTTGTTCTGAAGTGCCAAGTAACTCATCTCCTTTGGGTGGTAACATGAATGAACACAATGCTCGGACTCTTTTCAGTGCAAAGTTTTTGTGCAATCGTTTGCGCAAATGCAAATAAAGAGCCGATGCCAATCTTGCTCTAACGCTGACCCCACCTCCGTCTGCCTCAGATTCATAGAGCTGCACATCGGTAAACCGCTTACATTACTAAAGAAAATAATGGGTGATATGAGCCCCAGCCAGTTAGGAAATTTCCCCCTCCTCTCCCGTGATTATATGACACATTATTTTCCCAGTCAACAGCTTCTCTGCATAGAATAAGCGAGGTGGACATGCTATTATTTGAAGTAGTTGATTTTGATGAAGGTCGTGATGACAGCTTGAGAATCACAATAAAAGATATTGCCCAAATGGCAAATGTATCTGTTTCCACTGTGTCTAGAGTGGTCAATAACAGTAAACCCGTGAATGAAGACGTACGCCGAAGAGTAATGGAGGTACTGAAGAAAACCAATTATCCTCCGAGAATCGTTGCGAATCAAGAAACCGCCCGCTCCCTGATAGGCGTCATTGCTCCCAAGAATAGCAGCACCGTTCTGGATGACTTTATTACCGGTATTCAGACGATCAGCAGCGTGTTCGGTTATGAAACGATCATTACGCTGTCGGACGGCACCGAAGATACGGAGCTTCAATGTTTGCGCCTGCATGCGGATATGGGAACGCAGGGCGTGATTTTCATAGGCAATCAGTTCGGGAAGCATCACTTGAATATCCTGGAATCCGCTAGCATCGCTTGCACCTTAGTCGGTCAAATCTCGGAAATGCCCTCGGTTCCTTCGGTACATGTCGATAACGTGTCCGCGGCTTATGAAGCCGTAACCTGCTTGATTCACAAGGGGCATCGGGATATTGCCATGATTCGCGCCGGAGGCGATATGCCTGTCGGCGGTCATCGGTATCGGGGCTATCGTCAAGCGCTGCAGGATGCGGGAATTTCGCTGCGCGAGGAGTGGATTGTCGAGAGTGAAATCTCCATTGAAGGCGGCCGGATTGCGATGCAAGCGATTGCGGAGACAGGCTCTTTACCTTCCGCGGTCTTCTGTTCTACGGACGGTATGGCCATTGGGGCTATGAATTATTTGCTTGATAACGGATATCGAATTCCCGAAGACGTCTCCGTGCTTGGCTTTGACGGAAGCTTCATGTCCACCCTAGTCCGGCCGCAGCTATCCACAGTCGAATATTCCGCCGTCGAAATCGGCATGACTTCCACGCGCAATTTGATTCGGAAGTTGAAGGGCGCGGCTGACGTCCCTCAGCATTCCAATGTGACTTATCATTTGGTGCTCCGCGGCAGCACCAAATAAGGCGGGACAAGATACCTTGTCACCGCCTTTTCGTTATGCCGATGCTTCGATTGTCTACAGCCTTTTTAACGCCTCACGATGGGCATCGATCGTCGCCTCGATGTCTTCATCGGAATGTGCGGTAGAAACAAACATGCCTTCGAATTGCGACGGCGCAACCGATACGCCCAAATCGAGCAAATGCTTGAAATAGGCGTTAAACTTGGCTTGGTCGGACGTTTTGGCCGTAGCGTAGTCGACGACTTGCTTGTCCGTGAAGAAAGGACAAATCATCGAGCCGACCCGGTTAATCGTCGCAGGTACGCCGATTTCCGCCGCATTGGCGGCAAAGCCCGCTTCCAGCCGCGCCGATTTGCGCTCCAGCTCCTCGTATACCCCCGGCTCTCCGAGCAGCTTCAACGTCGTATAGCCTGCGGCCATCGCCAGCGGATTGCCCGACAGCGTACCGGCCTGATAGATCGGCCCGCTCGGCGCCATCATCTCCATAATGTCGCGGCGGCCGCCATAGGCGCCGACAGGCAAGCCCCCGCCGATCACCTTGCCGAGGCACGTCAAGTCCGGCGTAATGCCGTACAAGCCTTGCGCGCAGTTCAGGTGCACCCGGAACCCGGTCATCACCTCATCGAAAATCAGCAGCGCGCCATGCTCCTGCGTCAAGCGGCGCAGCCCTTCCAGGAAGCCCGGCTGAGGCGGAACGACGCCCATATTGCCGGCTACCGGCTCCACAATAACCGCCGCAATGTCCTCGCCGAACGAAGAGAACGCAACCCCGACAGCCTCCAAATCGTTGTACGGCACCGTGATCGTGTTCACCGCAATACTTTCCGGAACGCCGGGGCTGTCAGGAAGGCCCAGTGTGGCTACACCGGAGCCGGCTTTGATCAGCAGCGCGTCGGCATGACCGTGATAGCTGCCCTCGAACTTGACGATTTTGTTGCGCTTCGTATAGCCGCGCGCCAGTCTGAGCGCACTCATTGTCGCTTCCGTACCGGAGTTTACCATGCGCACCATCTCGACCGACGGAACCCGTTCGATGACGAGCTTCGCCATCTCGGTCTCCAGCAGCGTCGGAGCACCGAAGCTTGTCCCCTTAGCCGCCGTTTCCGCAATTGACTTCAGCACTTCCGGGTGCGCATGACCGACGATCAACGGGCCCCAAGACCCAATATAGTCGATATATGTGTTACCGTCGATGTCCCGAACGCGCGAGCCTTCCCCGCTTTCCATGAACAGCGGCGTTAACCCGACGGATTTAAAAGCCCGTACGGGGCTGTTAACCCCTCCCGGGATCAGTTCTTTGGCCGCAGCGAAAGCGATTCTGGACCTCTCTTCCATTCTTTGTCCATCATGAATCGACATAAATTCACACACCTCCTACGAAAGTTATGGTAAAATATGATCAGATCATTCTGAAAAAGAGAGGCCTTATATGATAGAATTTCTAACCATGGTTCCCCTGTTCAAAATGCTGAACAACGATCATTTGAAAGCCGTTGCGAACATTTGCCATATGAAGACGATCGCGCCGGGCACAGTGTTGTTCCGCGAGAAGGAGCCCGGCAATACCTTCTACATTGTGTACAGCGGCGCCGTGAAAGTATATACGACCGGAGCGAATGGAGACGAGAAAATTTTGTCCGTATTCAAGGAAGGCGATTCCTTCGGCGAGCTCAGCCTGCTTGACGGCAAGCCCCGCTCCGCTTCGGCCCAAACCCTCGAAACCTCCGTACTCATTACGCTCGTCGGCCGCGACTTCCTGGCGCTTCTGAAGGATCAGTTCGACATTACCCTCGGCATCATGCAGGAGCTGTGCAACCGGCTTCGCGACACGAACCAGCAAGTGCACGACTTGACGTTCCTCGACGCCAACTCCCGCGTGCTGAAGAGCCTGATCAAGCTGGCCAACAAGCACGGGAAGCGGGAAGGCAACGTCATTATCGTCAAAATGGTGCTTAACTACGATGAAATCTCGCAGATGGCAGGTGTACAGAAGCCGGTCCTGATGCAGGTTATGCGCCATCTGCAGGAACGCGGAATTTTGAATATGGCGTTCGGCGATATGCGTCTTGACGTAAGCAAACTGCGCTCCTAAAGCAAGCGAGCGCGCCTGTCACGCGGACGGAGCCGCCGCACGGGAGACCGCATGGGCGACGAGCCGCCTTGCGGTCTCTTTGGCTTGCCCGACACAGTCCGGCAACCCGACGCCGCGGAACGCCGCCCCTGTCGCATAGACGCCGGGCAAATACGTGTCCAGCTGCCGCTCCAGCTCGGCGATCGCTTCCAAATGTCCTACCGGATACTGCGGCATCGAGCGCAGCAGTCGGGTAACCTCCGTGAACTCCGGCACCGCCGTTATTCCCAGTATGTTCTGCAAATCCGCCCGCACCCGCATGACGAGCTCCTCGTCGGACAGCGTCCGCCACCCTTCTTCCCCGGAGCGGCCTACGTAGCAGCGCAGCACGACGCTGTCTTCCGGCGCCGTATGCAGCCATTTGATCGATGTCCACGTGCAGGCGGTGATCGTCGTGCCTTCGGTACGCGGAATGACGAATCCGGTGCCGTCCATCTGAAATTTGATTTCCTTCGCCTTGAAACCGAGAATAATATTGGCGACCGAAATATACGCCATATCGCGCAGATGAGCCGCCGCAGGCAAGCCGCTAAGCAGCTCCGCCGTCGCGTAGCCGGGAGTCGTTAGAATAACGCTGTCGTACGTCTCGGTGACCGGAGCCGCTCCGCGAACGGACACGCGAACCTCGTAGCCGCCGTCGTCTTCAGTCTTGTGCAGCGATTCCACCATCGCTGCCGTTCTCAGCTCAACGCCGGCTTGGCGGAGCTCGTCCGTAAGGGCGGCCACCAGCGTTTGCAGGCCGCGCTTATACGTATAAAACACCGTCCCCTTGCCGGCATTGGGAAGCTGCTTGCCCGGCGCAGGGGCCGGCGTGCTCTTGCCCGCAATCATGCCGAGAATCAGGCTGCGGTGCTTCTTCTCAATCTCGTGAAACTGCGGGAACGTTGCACGGAGACTGAGGGCGTGGGTATCCCCGGCGTAAATCCCGGCAAGCAGCGGCTCGGCAATGCGATCCAGCACTTCCCGGCCGAGACGCCGCTCCAGGAAGTCCCCCAGCGATTCGTCTTCGTTCGAGCTGCGGCGCGGGAGCATCAGATCGAGAGCGGCCCGCGCTTTACCCGCCGGCGATATGAGCCCCGTCTTGATGAACGGCTTCACCTCGGTCGGAATGCCGAGAACAAGTCCTTGCGGTAGCCGGTGCAGCCGGCCGCGGCGCAAAATATACGTCTTCTTCGCGTTCGGATTCGTACCGGTCAGCTCTCCTTCCAGGCCGAGCTCCTTCGTCAAATCGATAATCGGCTGCTTGCGCGCCAGGAACGAATCCGGCCCTTTCTCGATAACGAAACGGTCCCGGTACATCGTATGAATCTTGCCGCCGAGCTTGTCGCTCCCTTCCGTCAGGACGATCCGGCAGTTCAAGCCGAGCTTGTCCGCTTCTTTCCGGACGTAATGAGCAGCACTAAGTCCCGTGATGCCTCCGCCTACGATCAGAACGCGGTGCTCCCCCGAATTCGCGCCGCTCTGTCCGCGATGCTCCTCATGCATAACCGCTTGCTCCCCTCTTATGCTACACCCAGCCGCTCGATCGGGCCTGCCGGTGAACGACGTCGCTCAGCGTCTCCATATACAGCGGATCGGTATTGAGCGATTCCGTTCGCTCCAGCCGCATCCCCAGCTCCGCCGCCAGCGACTTGCACTCGATATCGATGTCATACAGGACCTCCAGGTGATCGGAAACGAAACCGATCGGGCACATCAGTACGGAGGTGACATTCTCCTCGTTGCGGATCGTGCGCAGCACGTCCAAAATATCCGGCCCCAGCCAAGGCGTAGCGGTTTGACCCGCGCTTTGCCATGCGAACTGCCAGTTCGTCACGCCGGCTTTGTCGGCTACGGCCTTCGCCGTTTCGAGCAGCTGCTGCTGATACGGATCGCCGAGCTCGAGAATTTTCTCCGGAAGGCTATGCGCGCTGAAAATAACCCGGATGTCGCCGCGCGCCGTACCGCCCGGGAATGCCGCCAGCGACGCCTCGACGCGCTCGCTGAGCGCCTGCAGCAGCTTCGGGTGCAGATGGTACTCGTTCACGAACGTCATGGCGATGCCGAGCTTATCGGCCGTCTCCTTCGCGCGCTTCGTATACGCGCCTACGCTCATCGTGGAGTAATGAGGCGCGAGTACGACGCCGACCGCCTCGCGAATGCCGTCCTTGGCCATTTGCTCGACGCCGTCTTCAATGTACGGGCGGGCATGCTTCAGCCCTTGGTAGCAGACGTAGTCGACGTCCGCATGCTCCCGCTTGAGCGTCTCCTGCAGCCCTTCGACCTGCTTGTCGGTGTTCCGGCGAAGCGGGAAGAAGCCGCCGACAATCGCTTCGTAGCGCGCCTTCAGCTCTTCAAGCTGCTCCGGCGTCGGCGGTCGTCCGTGGCGAATGTGCGTGTAATATTCTTCGATCTGGTCAAGGCTCTCGGGCGTCCCGTAGGACAGCACCAGAACGCCGATTTTTTTACGTTCCTTCATCGATCAGCTTACCCCGCTTTCCGAAACAGCCGGTGCGTTGCCTTGGGCGGACAGCACCTCGCGCGAATACTCATGAACGAACGCGGTCAGCTCCTTCAGCTTGTCGAGAGAGGCTTCGGGGAACAGGCCGTGTCCGAGATTGAAAATATAACCGGGCTCGCGGCAGCCTTCGTCAATAATCTGCTTCGCCTTCGCCTGAATGACCGGCATCGGCGCGGTGAGCAAGTACGGATCCATGTTGCCCTGCACGGCAAATCCCGGTCCGACCCGGCGGCGTCCCTCGGCGATCGGCACCCGCCAATCGAGGCCGATCACGTCGGCCTGAAGCTCCCGCAAATACGGCAGCAGCTCGCCCGAGGCGACGCCCGGGAAATAAATTTTCGGCTGCGGCAAGTCGGACAGCTCGGCGAAGATGCGCTGAATGACCGGGTAGACGAACTGCTTGAAGTCGTCCGGTGACAGCGCCCCGACCCAGGAATCGAACAGCTGAATCGCCTTCGCTCCGTTCGCCATCTGTGCCTTCAAGTATGTAATGACCATATCGCCGAGCTTGTTCATGAGCGAATGCCACAGCTGCGGCTCGGCATACATCATTTCCTTCGTGCGGATATAGCTTTTCGATGGGCGGCCCTCGATCAAGTACGAAGCGATCGTAAACGGAGCGCCGGCGAACGTAATGAGCGGAACGTCCAGCTCGCGGTCCAGAATACGGATCGTCTCCATAATGTGCGACAAATCCTTGTCAACGTCGATCGGACGCAGCTTTTCAATATCGGCCGCGGTACGGATCGGATTGGCGATGACCGGGCCGACGTTCTTCACGATGTCGAAGTCGACGCCTATGGACGCAACGGGGTTCATAATATCCGAGTACAGAATCGCCGCATCGACGCCGAGCTTCTTCACCGGCATCATCGTCACTTCCGCAGCGAGCTCGGGCTTCAGACAAATCTCAAGCAGCGAATGCGTTTCTTTGATTTTACGGTAATCCGGGTCGTAGCGTCCCGCTTGCCGCATATACCAGACCGGCAGCGTTTCGACCGGCTGCTTGCGCGCGGCGCGCAGGAATGTATCGTTATAGGGCATGAAAGCACCTTCCTTTATGCAGGGTAACCTTCTTACCCTTGTTCTTTAAGCCAGCGGGCTGCGTCTTTGGCATGATAGGTCAAAATAATGTCCGCTCCGGCCCGTTTCATCCCGGTCAGCGTCTCCATCACGATCGCCTGTTCGTTGATCCAGCCGTTCAGAGCCGCTGCCTTCGTCATCGAATACTCCGCACTGACGTTATAAGCAACAAGCGGCAGGTCGAAATTCTCACGCAGCGTGCGCAGTACGTCCAAATAGGCGAGCGCCGGCTTCACCATCAGGAAATCGGCTCCTTCGACGACGTCCGATTCGGCTTCGCGCAGCGCTTCGCGAATGTTTGCCGGATCCATCTGGTACGTCTTGCGGTCGCCGAATTGCGGCGTGGAATGAGCGGCGTCGCGGAACGGACCGTAGAAGCTCGAAGCGTACTTGACCGAATAAGCCATGATCGGCGTATGCTGCAGGCCGTTCTCGTCCAGTGCCTCGCGGATCGCGTGCACGTATCCGTCCATCATGTTCGACGGAGCGATAATGTCGGCCCCGGCTTTCGCCTGCGACACCGCCGTACGCGCCAGCAGCTCCAGCGACTCGTCGTTGTCGATCTCGGCATGGCCGGTAACCGGATGATGCTTGACGACGCCGCAGTGGCCGGTGTCGGTAAATTGGCACAAGCACGTATCGGCGATAATCAGCAGGCCGGGATACCAAGACTTGATGAGCCGGGTCGCCTGCTGGACGATGCCGTTCTCGTCGTAGGCGGACGAGCCGCAGGCGTCCTTCGTCTCCGGCACGCCGAACAGCAGAATCCCCGGAATGCCCAACTGAACGACCTCGTCGATCTCTTGGCGCAGCAGATCGAGCGAGAAATGGTAAACGCCAGGCATCGACGGAATTTCTTCTTTCACGCCAGTGCCGTGCGTTACGAAGATCGGGTAAATCAAATCTTGTACAGCGAGCCTTGTCTCTTTGACAAGGCTGCGAAGTGCGGCGGAGCCGCGGAGCCGGCGGTGCCGGACGGTCGGGAACGTCATTTGAAGGTCCTCCGTATTCGGTATTCGGTATTCGGTATTCGGTATTCGGTATTCGATTCGGTTTGTGTCAATCTCTATCATTGTCTGTTCCGGTCGATCCCGGCTACAGGTGATTCGTATTCGAAACCAGGCTTTGCAGCAAGCTTTCAATGGTCGCCTGCTCCGCCACATGGGTTACGGTCAGCCCCGCCTTGAGCGCCGTCTGCGCCGTCACCGGCCCGATGCAGGCGATGTCGATGCCGCGAAGCAGCGCCAGCGGCTCGCTCTCGCCGAGCATTTCCAGAGCGCGAAGCAGGTTCGTCACCGTGGAAGAGCTCGTAAACGTGATTGCGTTAATCGCCCGCTGCCGCAGCAGCTCCAGCGCTTCTTCGCCGCCTTCCAGGGAGATGACGTTCTCGTAGACGTCAACCTCTTCCACGTTCAGCCCCATGGCTTTCAAGGCTTTCGGCAGCGTCTCCTTGGCGATATCGGCGGCGGGAAGCAGAACGCGCTGCCCGGCCTGAACGAGCGGCTCCAAGGCGGCCGCAAGAGCGTCCGCCTGGAACTGCAGCGGGAGCGGTTCGGTCATAATGCCGCGCTGGCGCAGCGCTTCGGCTGTCTTCGGCCCGACCGCGCCGACGCGGACGCCGGCAAGCTGACGAACGTCCACCGACAAATCGATGAGCCGCCGGAAAAAATAATCGACCCCGTTCACACTCGTGAACAGCACCCAATCGTAATCGGACAATCTGTGAAGCGCATCGTCCAACGCCATAAGCGCCTCGGGACGTGTCGGCTCACGCAGCCGGATGACCGGGAACTGCACCGGCTCGCCGCCCAGCTCATCGATCCTGTCGACGAGCTCGCTTGCCTGACTGCGCGCTCTCGTCACCAGAATGCGCCTTCCGAACAGCGGCTTCTTCTCGAACCAGGCCAGCTTGTCGCGCAGCTTTACGACTTCGCCGACGATAATGACGGCCGGCGACTCGAAGCCAGTCGCTTTGACCTTCTCGGCAATCGTCGCGAGTGTGCCTGTCAGCGTGCGCTGTTCCATCCACGTTCCCCAGCGGATCAGGGCGACCGGAAGCTCGGGCGGCTTGCCGTAAGACAGCAGCTCCGAGCAAATGTGCTCGATATTGGCGACGCCCATCAAGAATACGAGCGTTCCGCTCGCTTTGGCGATGTTCTCCCAATCGACGGCGGAATACGTTTTGTTCGGGTATTCGTGTCCGGTCACGATCGTAAACGAGGAAGTGAAGTCACGGTGCGTAACCGGAATTCCGGCATAAGCCGGCGCCGCGATAGCGGACGTCACGCCCGGAATAATCTCGAACGGCACCCCGTGCGCCGTAAGCTCTTCCGCTTCTTCGCCGACCCGGCCGAAGATGCTCGGATCGCCGCCCTTCAAGCGGGCGACGGTATGTCCCTCCAGCGCCAGCTCCGCCAGCAGCCGGTTAATGTCTTCCTGCTTCATCATATGCTTGTCTTTCGTCTTGCCAACGTAAACCAGCTTGGCGCCTTCACGCCGATGCAGGAGCAGCCGCGGTGTGGCCAGCCGGTCGTACACGATCACATCGGCTTTCTTGATCGCTTCCAGCCCGCGCACCGTAATCAGCTTCGGATCTCCCGGTCCGGCGCCGATTAAGTACACTTTGCCCTTGTTCATTTCCCCATCTCACACCCTTACCGCAGCTAAAATGCGATCAGCCCCGCGCTCCTTAAGAACGGCGGCGATCTGTCGTCCCAGTTGCTCCGGATCGGTTCCGGTGCTCGTTTCCTTCAGCAGGGTTTGCCCGTCCGGCGTACCGACAAAGCCGGTCATCGTCAAGAGCGGCGCGCCCTCCGCGCCGCTTTCCCCCGGCCGGGCGACGGCGTACGCACCGATCGGCACCTGGCAGCCGCCGTTCAGGCTGCCGAGGAAGCTGCGCTCCGCCCGCACGGCGAGCGCCGTCGGTTCATGCTGGAAGCTGCGCAGCAGCTCCAGCAGCGGGGCGTCGTCCGCCCGGCATTCGATGGCGAGCGCGCCCTGGCCGACGGCCGGGACGCACGTTTCGGGCGGAAGCAGCGCCGTGATGCGATCTTCCCAGCCCATCCGCCGCAAACCGGCGGCCGCGAGCAGGATCGCATCGTAGCCCTCCGATTCGAGCTTGCGCAGCCTCGAATCGATGTTGCCGCGGATCGTGTCGATCCGCAAGTCCGGCCGCGCGTGCTGCAGCTGGCTCGCCCGGCGCAGCGAGCTCGTGCCGACGCGGGCGCCGCGCGGCAGCTCCTCCAGCGTGCCGGCTTTGCGCGAGATCAGCGCGTCGCGCGGATCTTCCCGCTCCGGCACGGCTCCGATCGTCAGCCCTTCCGGCAGCTCAAAGGGCATATCCTTCATGCTGTGCACGGCGATATCGATCTCCCCGCCGAGCATGCCCTCCTCGAGCTCTTTCGTAAACAGCCCTTTGCCGCCGACCTTCGACAGCGTGACGTCGAGAATTTGGTCGCCGCGCGTGACGATTTTCTTCAGCTCAAAGTCCACTTCCATGCCTAGCCTTGCGCTCAGCTCGCGCAGCCTGTCGACTACCCAGCCGGTCTGCGTCAGGGCCAAAGCGCTTTGTCTTGTCCCGACTACAATAGTACGTTTCATAGTGCCTCCAGTGAGTGAACTCGTCCGGCAAGCCGGACATCGGGGAATCGGATGCAGACCCACTCCTTGGGTCTCTCTACCCGATATTTGTTATCGGATCGAACGGTGTCGTAACTTCTTGGATCATGGTATGTATTATAAAGAAACTAAACCTGAGAAGCCAATCGCCATACCGTATCCGGTACAGGCTCCCTTCTCAAGGCTTCCAGCCATGCTTCCTGCCAGCCGCTTGCAGGCAGTCTGCCGGTGCGCAGCAGCTCAGGTCCGTTCATTTCGTCCAGAAGCCTGTGCAGCAATTGCCGCAGCTCCGTCCCTTCGACTCGCTGCCGCAGCATCAGCCGCACTTCGGCCAGCCAATCCAGCCATACCTCATACTCGTCTCCATACGCCTCTTCAAGCTCGCGGCGCACACGTCTGGCTGTAGAAGGACTCGCCCCCATCGTGGACACCGACAGCATAAGCTTGCCGCGGCGCAGCACCGACGTCAGCATCAGCGTTCCGGCATCGGCATCGTCGGCTACATTGACGAGAACGCCCCGGCTTTGCGCCTCGGCTGCCACCTGACCGTTGACCCCCCCGTCGTTCGTCGCTGCAAACGCCAGAGTCGCACCGGACAAATCCCCTTCGGCATAATCCCGGGTCACCCAATGAATGACGCCCTGCTCCGCCAGCTCCTCAAGCTTCCCCGTTACCGTAGGGCTGATCAGCGTGACAAACGCATCCGCCTCCAGCAGTCCGAGCACTTTCCGCTCCGCAACCGCGCCGCCGCCGATCACGACACAGAGCGCACCGTCGAGCCGCAGCATTACCGGCAGCCATCCCATTCGATTCACCCCATCCAAATCCAGTCATGGAAATCCGACAGCAGATTCGACACAATCAAATTCATGACGACAATCGCAAAAGCGGCCAAATTCCAGGCGGCCAGCTTCGTAACCTCCAGCCGCAGCGTCCGGCGCTGAAAAATGTAAAATACGTACGCGGCCATGACAAACAGCGTATTCACCACTTTCGGATCGTAAAACAGCCTCGGGTCCCCTTCCAAGGCAATCCAGACGATGCCGAGCGCCAATGCCAGCAGCAGCAAAGGAGCGCCGACAATGACGGAGATGAAGGCGTACTGGTCAAGCTTCTCCAGGCTGGGCAGCCGCTTCATCGCCGGCGACCAGCGCTTTGACTTGAGCTGCCGGTGCAGAAACAAATACATCCCCGACAAGACAGCACCGATCGTAAAGGCGGCGTAGCTGCCGATGGCCAGCGTGATGTGCACGAACAGCAGCTCGTCGTTAATATTCCAGCTCTGCAGCGTCGGCGAGACGTTCTCGCTGCTGAAGAAGTTCAGTGCGAGTACGGCGAACCCGAATACGTTAACGAAAAATACGAGCAGCTCGATCCGGTACACCCTGGACAGCAAGAGCGAAATGGTCACTAGCAGCCAAGAAAATAGAAACAGCGTCTCCGAGCCGGAAAATACCCAGGACGCCCGGTGAGAAATCATATTGCCCGCCAAATACACGGTTTGAAGCAGCCATACAAAAGAAAGCAGCCCCGTTCCGATTCTCTTCAAGCTCCGATTCGAATTCGCCAGATCGGAGAAAATAAAGAGAAGGCTCAGGGCATATACGTATAATATAGCGTCGATCAGCCATCCTTTGGTAATCATCGCTTGCCTCCCGACACGGCGCGTTACGACTGGTTGAAAGCCTGGACAGGTGCGAAGCCGAACACAGGGGCGCCATCCTCTGCAGGGGAAGCTCCGCTTGCCGATTCAAGGCGCTCCGCTTGATCGGGCTGTTCCTTCCGCCGCGGCGCCTGCTTCTCCGCGGCTTTCTGATCGGCGAGCAGCTCTTCCAGCGCGAAAATCTTCGTAAACACGTCCAGCGCTTCATCGCCATGACGATCAGCCGCCATTTCTTTAATCCGCACGATCGGATCGCGCAGCATCTGATTCACGATGCTCTTGGTCAGCTTGCGGATTACCTTAAGCTCCCTTTCGTCAAGATCCGGAAGCTTCTTTTCCAGACTGTCCATCGTCTCCTCATGAATGAGGCTTGCTTTCGCTTGCAGCGCCTGAATGACCGGAGCAACGCCAAGCGTCTTCGTCCACTGCTCGAACACAAGCAGCTCGGTTTCAATCATCTTCTCGATCTTGACCGCTTCCTTGCGCCGCTCCGCCAAATGATTGTCAACGATCGCTTCCAAATCATCGATATCATACAGGAATACGTTGGACAGCTCGCCGAGACGAGGATCGAGATCGCGCGGCACCGCAATGTCCATCATGAACAACGGCCGCGATTTGCGCTTCTGCAGTACGGGAGCAAGCTGCTCCTTCGTTACGACATAATCGGTGGCCCCTGTAGAGGAGATGACGATATCGGCTTCGACCAGGCGGTCCTGCAGCTCCTCCATTCGACATGGAACGCCGTCAAATTTGCCGGCCAGCTCCTTCGCCTTCTCGAACGTACGGTTTAGCACCAGCACCTTGCTCGCCCCGTTTGCGTACAAGTGCTTGACCGTCAGCTCGCTCATTTTACCGGCGCCGAGAATCGCCACCGTCTTTCCATGATACGAGCCGAAGATGCGCTTGCCCAGCTCGACGGCCGCATACGAAACCGACACCGGATTATCCGCGATGCCTGTCTCGGAGTGGGCTTTCTTCGCGAGCGTGACGGCCTGCTTGAACAGGTTATTGAACATCGTGCCTGTCGTCTTCTGCTGCTGGGCCAGCAGGAACGCGTCGCGCACTTGACCGAGAATTTGCGTCTCGCCGATCACCATCGAATCGAGTCCGCATGTGACCCGAAACAAGTGCTCCACGGCCTGTTGATCTTCATACGTATATAAATGCTTGGCGAAATCCTGCTTCGGAATGCCAAACCATTGTTCCAGGAACGCCGGGATATAGTGCCCGCACAAATGAGCCCGATCCGTCACAACATAAAGCTCCGTTCGGTTGCAAGTGGCCACGATCACACTCTCGAGGATGCTCTTTATGTTATTTAGCTCTGCGAGTGCGCGAGGCAAATCTTGCTGCTCGATGGCGAATCTCTCGCGAATCTCGACTGGCGCAGTGCGATAGTTCAGACCAACCACGACAAAATGCATACGGTACCACCTGCCTTTCTTTAGAGTTATTATAACATAGCGAATACGATTTTCCGACAAACATTTTGAAAATATTATGAATAACCTACTGCCTATCGTTTCCAAGATGATGACTTTCCATCCATCACTTCAGGCTTTCCTTCTTCAACAGCTTCAACAGCTTGTCGTCCGCCTCGGCAAGAGCCCGGCTCTGCGAGGAAACAACCTCTCCGCGCGAAGAAAGCAGCTGATCGTAAGCCGATTCCAGCTCATCATAAACGTCGGCCGCTTTCTGCAGCAGCTGGACTTCCTCGGCCTTGACCGGTCTTGCCCCGCTCAATTGCAGCCGGAGCATCAGCTGTGAGAGCTCCTTCAAGCTGTTCAGCGGAGGCATTCGATCTTCCCCAACGGCTGTCGCGAGACGCTCATGCGTGAACGATGCGGTATACACCGCTTGCTTCAGCGGCTCCAGCTCGGCGGCTTGTTTAGCTCCGACAGACTGCTTCAAGGTGCTGCCCAGCAGCTCTATCTGGAGCTCCGCCACCTCGTACAGCTGGATCACGGCATTTCCGCTTCGATGTTGCCCGATGCGCAGAGCGCCCACGGTCTGTACCGTCGACCACAGCACCGCCGCCGCAATCGCTCCAGCCCAAGCAATCCTCTTCAGCTTGATATTCACAGACGTTCCTCCCCCGACTTGTCTCACACTCACCATTGTATGGCGGTCGGGGGAAACAAATAACCACAGCGGAAGCTGTGGTTACGAGGCACATTCGATATTTATTTCACCAGCTGCGGCAGCTGGATGCTAGGCGTTTCAACTTGCAATTCGCCTACGCCGCGAACAAGCTTCTTCGCATATACACGCTCCGGCTTCAATACCGAGATCATGTAGTCGATGGCGAGTTGCGGATCCACAGTTTCGCCGCAAGTGTAGCAATCGAGAGCGGCAAAGCCCTTTTCAGGATACGTATGAATCGAGAGATGACTTTCCGACAGCAGTACAAGTACGGTAGCGCCTTGAGGTTCGAATTGCTTCGACTGGACAGATAATACGGTTGCTCCGCATGCTTCGGCGGCTTCGACCATCTGCGATTGCAGCCATTCGGCGTTCGTCAGACGTTCAAAGTCAGCCCCCCAAGTATCAACAGCAACATGTCTTCCGAAAGTAGAGTATTCCACGTTTCGGTTCCCCCTTCCTAGGAATAAAATCAATACACATTTCATCCGCTAGGACCTACGTCATTCACTTCCCGAGGGAATAATCTCTCGCAACATATTCATGTCCTGAGTGAATCCTGGTTCCTATATTGTTTTCAACGAAGATAAAAATAACATCTCTCGAACAGAATTGCAATACTTTTTTTTGGACTGCTAACCACAATACCTACGATATGCGATAAACCCAGTCGTGGTGCGGCTTCCGGGCCTTTCCCGGGGGCCTAATTCGCAGCTGAATTTTTATGCATGATGATGAGTTTTCTACCCATTCTGCCAGCACACGCCCCCGGGTGTTTTTTCTGCCGCTGCGCCCTCCCGCCGGCCCGTCTTCCATTGAACCTAGCAGTGGCCGTACGAGACTTCTATCAAACGCAAAAGACCTCATTTCCCGCAGTGGAAAATGAGGTCCCTTGTTTCTATTGTGTGCATTCCAATGCTATACGAACGCTGTTCTGACAGCTTTTACGCTTCCAGAGCGAACAGCCGCCGGGTTAGCTGCTGCAAACGCTCATCGATATGAGCGTTCAGGTTCATCCCTTTCAGCTCGTTGCGAAGATCCAGAAGTCCGTTAATCTGCTTGTAGATGCTTTCGATCTCCTGCTCCACTTCTCGCTTATGGAACAGCTGCTCCAGCATGCCTAGCGTATCTTTATATTCGTAAATGACGTTTTCGCTGCCGTTCTTCACTTCGACGATTCGACGTACAGTGCCTTCCTCATACTGATATACCATCGTGTAGCCGCTGTAAATGCGCTTGACGATGGCGCTGCCGCGGAAGGTAGAGACGGCTTTGCGCATGGCGTTCACAATTTTATGATTCGTAATGATGCAGCTTCCCATACACACATAAAGGTCTGACACTCTTTCGAACGGAAGCACGATTTCCTGGCCTCCGTCGTCCTGCAGCACGACTTCCTGATTTCCATTCTCAAGTACTTTGGTCTGGAGAGTTGCTTGCTCGCTGATAAACATCGATACGAACTGATGAAACTCTTCTTCCGTTAACTGTAGGCAGGTTTTGACGTATTCAGTCGCTAACCTTTGTGCCATAAAAACACCCTCGATTCTCTCGATTCCAAGCCGTGTGCTTTCTTGTGCGTCTTTCCTTTATCATTATACTACACAAGAGCTTAATAATCATGCACGCTAGCCATGGAAATCAGCCGAAAACCGGAAAAAAACACACTTAGGCCGGAGAAGCCCAAGATGGGCGTATGAAATGCCCCGTTTTCCTCGCGAATCCTATGGTGTGTTCATTAAATTTTCATCCAAATTCGGGTCCTTGTAGCCGATTGCGCTTTCGATCAAGCTCCACAGCTCCTCCTTGCCCATTCCCGTCTCGCTGGAAAACAAGACGAAGGGGGCGTCCTTCGGCATCCCCAGTGTTTCCTTCACGATCTTGACATTCTTCTGCCATTGGCTCTTCGGCAGCTTGTCCGCCTTCGTTGCTACGACCACAAGCGGAAGCTCGAAATGGCGCACCCACTCGTACATGAGCACATCGTCCTTTGTCGGCTCGTGACGGGCATCAATAAGCAGCAGCAGCAGCTTCAGCGGCTCGCGCCCCGTCAAATATTCCTCGATGAACTGCCCCCATTTGCGGCGCTGCTCCTGAGACACTTTGGCATAGCCGTAGCCCGGCAGGTCGACAAAGTATAAGTCGTCGTTAATGCGGTAATAGTTGAGCGTTTGCGTTTTCCCCGGCTGGGAGGACGTACGGGCCAGATTACGGCGGTTGATCATTTTGTTGATCAGGGACGATTTCCCGACATTAGAACGCCCTGCCAGAGCGACCTCCGGCAGAGCGTCTTGCGGGTACTGGCTCGGTCCGACCGCAGAGATAATGAATTCGGAACGGTTGACCTTCATAACAACACCACAATTTCTAATAAAATTTAGCTTCCGACCGGGGCCGGCTCCGCCTTCACGAGCGCATGCTCCAGCACCTCATCCATATGGGAGACGGGAACGAACGTCATATCGGTGCGGATCGTCTCCGGAATTTCCTGCAAATCCTTCTCGTTGTCTTTGGGCAGCAGCACTTTCCGGATGCCGGCGCGATGGGCCGCCAGCGATTTCTCCTTGAGACCGCCGATCGGCAGCACGCGGCCGCGCAGCGTAATTTCGCCGGTCATGGCCACCGTCCGGTTCACGGGCACGTTGGAGAGCGCGGAGATGAGCGCCGTCGCCATCGTAATGCCGGCGGACGGACCGTCCTTCGGAATGGCACCTTCCGGAATATGAATGTGAATATCGAACTTCTCGTGGAAATCGGACGGAATCCCGAGCTCCTGCGCCCGCGACCGGGTGTAGGAGAACGCAGCCTGAGCCGATTCCTTCATGACATCGCCAAGCTTGCCGGTCAGCGTCAGCTTGCCTGTGCCCGGCATGACCGTAACCTCGATGACCAGCGTGTCGCCGCCGACCTCCGTCCACGCCAGGCCCGTCACGGCGCCGACTTGATCGCTTTCTTCAGCCAGGCTGAAGCGGAATTTCGCCGGACCCAAATAGTCCTTCACTTTATCCGTATTCACATGAATCGTCCGGTCCGGGAACTCCACGATCTCCTTGGCGGATTTACGGCAAATGCCGGCCACCTGCTGCTCGAGATTGCGAACGCCCGCCTCGCGCGTATACTCGCGAATGATTTTCAGGATGGCATCATCGTCGACGGTCAGCTGCTCTTCCTGAAGACCGTGATCGCGACGCTGCTTGGGAAGCAAATATTTTCGGGCGATTTGCTGCTTCTCAATCTCGGTGTAGCCCGGAATGTACAGCACTTCCATCCGGTCAAGCAGCGGCCGCGGAATGTTGTGCAGCGCATTGGCCGTTGTGACGAACATGACGTTGGACAGATCGAAGGGAACCTCGATAAAATGATCGCTAAAAGTGCTGTTTTGCTCCGGATCCAGCACCTCAAGCAGTGCGGAAGCCGGGTCACCGCGGAAATCCATGGCCATCTTGTCGATTTCGTCGAGCAGAAACACCGGGTTGTTCGTTCCGGCATTTTTGAGGCCCTGCATGATTCGGCCCGGCATCGCGCCTACATAGGTGCGGCGGTGGCCGCGAATTTCCGCTTCATCCCGCACGCCGCCGAGCGAGATGCGCACGAACTGGCGGTTTAAGGAACGGGCGATGGAGCGCGCAATCGACGTCTTCCCTACGCCCGGAGGCCCGAAGAGACATAAGATCGGCCCCTTCATCTTCTGCACGAGCTTCTGCACCGCGAGATATTCGAGCACGCGTTCCTTCGGCTTCTCCAAGCCGTAGTGATCCTCGTTCAGAATCTCTTCGGCTTTGCGGATATCGAGGTCGTCCTCCGTCTTCTTCGCCCACGGCAGGCTGAGCAGCCAGTCGATGTAGTTGCGGATGACAGTGCCCTCGGCGGACGTCGCCGGCATCTTCTCCAACCGGTCGATCTCCTTCTCGATCTTCTCCCGCACTTTGTCCGGCACGCCCGAATCGGCCAGCTGGCTCCGAAGCTCCTCGACTTCCCCGGCACGCCCTTCCTTCTCGCCAAGCTCCTTCTGGATCGCCTTCATCTGCTCGCGGAGATAGTACTCCTTCTGGGTCTTCTCCATTTGCTTCTTGACGCGCTGCGAAATTTTCCGCTCCAGCTCCAGCACTTCGCGCTCGTTGTTGAGAATGCTGAGCAGCTTCTCCAGCCGGGCGCGGACGTCGACGGTTTCAAGCACTTCTTGTTTGTCCTTGATCTTGAGCGAAAGATGGGAACAGATCACATCGGCAAGCCGTCCGGGCTCGTCGATGTCCGATACCGCGGCCAGCGTCTCCGGGGTCACTTTCTTGGACAAATTGATATAATGTTCGAATTGGGTCAGGACCGTGCGCATGAGCGCATCGATTTCCGGGTCGTTATCCTGGGCTTCGGGCAGCTCTTTGGCCTGCACTTCATAATATTCCTCGGTATCGAGAAATTCGGTAATTTCCGCACGGATGATTCCTTCGACGAGGACGCGGATGGTCCCGTTCGGCAGCTTGAGCATTTGCCGTACCTTGGAGATGGTGCCGACCCGATATATGTCTTCTTGGGATGGCTCTTCGATATTGACTTCGGACTGGGAGCACAGCAGAATCATGCTGTCGTCCACCATCGCCCGCTCGAGGGCACGCACGGACTTTTCGCGGCCGACGTCCAGATGCAGCACCATGCTGGGATACACAAGCAAGCCCCTGAGCGGGAGCAGCGGCAGGCGCCGCACTTTCGTTTTGTTCGGTCCCATGTTGCACCTCCGGAGTGGAAAGTTGTCTTTGGCGCGTCTTTGCTGCGGATTGGAGAATGTCGCTGCGGCTTCGTTAAAGTCACGTTTCTCGAACAAATCTCTTCAGCTGAAACGCGACTTTATAAGGCGCTCGCATCCCATTTTCCATCCTAAGCAACGCCGCGGCAGACAACTTGGTTAGTTAGCGATATACCTTCATCCCATTGTAGCAAATGAGATTTTAAAACACCAATTCGACGCGCTCTTACAATTGTGCTTCATTCGACGCGTTTGCATGCAGGAACGGTACGTCGCGCGGTACGATCAGCTCGAACGGCTTGCTCGGTGCCGCGGCGGCCCGCTGCAGCTCCAGGCCAAGTGCGGTATGGAGCACTTCCTCGATCGTCTCGACGGCGATCACTTGAACGCCCTGCAGATCGGCGAAAATTTCCTGCCAGTTTTCCTTCGGTACGAGTACACGGGTCGCTCCTGCCTGGAATGCCGCCTCGACCTTGGCGACAACCCCGCCGACCGGCTTGACCCGGCCGTGAATGGATATTTCGCCGGTCATCGCCAGCTTGTTGTCGACCGGCACATTGTAAATGGCCGAAGCGATCGCCGTCGCCATGGAAACGCCGGCGGAAGGCCCGTCGATCGGAACGCCGCCCGGGAAGTTGATATGCAGGTCGTACTCACCCGTGTTCAGTCCAAGATTCCGCAGTACCGTCAGCACGTTTTCGACCGAGCCCCGGGCCATGCTCTTGCGCCGCAGCGTGCGCTGGCCGCCGCCCATCTCTTCTTCGTCCACAACACCGGTAATCGTAAATTTGCCGGTTCCCGCAGCGGGGGCGGGATTGGCCGTCACTTCAATTTCCAGCAGCGTACCAAGGTTCGGCCCGTAGACGGCCAGACCGTTGACAAAGCCGACCTGCGGCTCGGCGGGCACCTTCTTCTCGGGGCGAGGCGGAATTTGCGACGAATTGACGACCCATTCGATATCGGCCGCCGTCACTTCTTCCCGCTTGTCCGTCAAGGCAATCCCTGCCGCCAGCTGGATGACGTTCACCGCTTCGCGTCCGTTTGTAGCGTAACGCTTCACGACCTCGACCGCCTGCGCATTGACCGGGAAACCGATTTTGCGAAGCGCATTCTCGGCAATCTCGCCGATCTCTTGCGGCAGCAGCGGACGGAAAAAAATTTCCAGACAGCGCGAGCGGATCGCCGGCGGAATTTCCGAAGGGGTGCGCGTCGTCGCTCCGACGAGTCGGAAGTCGGCAGGCAGCCCGTTCTGGAAAATGTCGTGTATGTAATTCGGAATATTCGTATCCTCCGAATTATAATATGCGCTTTCGAGGAAAACTTTGCGGTCCTCCAGTACTTTCAGCAGTTTGTTCATTTGGATCGGATGCAGCTCGCCGATTTCGTCGATGAACAAAATACCGCCGTGCGCCTTCGTTACGGCACCGGGCTTCGGCTGCGGAATGCCGGCGACGCCCATCGCCCCTGCGCCCTGATAAATCGGATCGTGCACGGAGCCGATCAGCGGGTCGGCAATGCCTCTTTCGTCGAAACGGGCAGTCGTGGCGTCAATTTCCGTAAACTTCGAATCGAACCGGAACGGAGAGTCCGGATTCTTCTTCGCTTCCTCGAGGACGACGCGCGCAGCCGCCGTCTTGCCGACCCCCGGAGGACCGTAAATGAGCACGTGCTGCGGATTCGGGCCGCACAGCGCAGCCTTAAGCGCCTTTAAGCCTTCCTTTTGCCCGACGATATCCTGCAGCGAAGCCGGTCTCGTCTTCTCCGCAAGCGGCTTCGTCAGCGACACGGAACGCAGCTTGCGCAGCTTCTCCAGCTCTTTCTTGGATTCCCGGTCGACGGCGGTCCGGTTCGTCTGTTGATTGCGAAGCAAATTCCAGAAGTACAGACCGATTACTACAGCGAAAAATACTTGCACTAGCATTAAAATCACACTCAAACTCATGAGCGAACTTCCTCCTTGTCCAGCGGAACGTACCTGTATGGTTTTCTTCTAGTATTTCCTTGGAAAGTTCCGGCTAACCCGAACCGCGCAACAAACTTTGGCAGGGCCATGCATGATAACCGGAAGGAAGCAGACGCTATTAGGCAAAACCGACTCCATGACGAAAGGAGATGATGGCTTCGGATGATTGTTCGGGCCATGTTCTTCGCGCTGTTGTTCGTTATTTCTATGCTATCCGGTGTAACGGCGGCAGCTCCCGCTGTGCCGGCGGCACCCGATGTGAAAGCGTCCGGCCTGCCTTCCCTGCCGCCTGTCGATGTCATTATCGATGCCGGACACGGAGGAGTCGACGGCGGAGCCGTCTACGGCAGCCTTCTCGAGAAAGACATCAATCTGAAGCTTGCCGTCAAGCTGTATACGTTACTTTCCGGCAAGGGAGTTCATGCCGTTCTGAATCGGACCGGCGATTACGCGTTAAGCGAGGAGAACCGGTGGCTTCGCATTCCAAGCCGGCACAAACGCGACTTGGCGCAGCGAACGGGACTGATTAACGCCTTGCAGCCCCGCCTCGTCGTCAGTATTCATCTTAACGTCGCAAGAAGCTCCTCCAAGCGCGGTCCGCTCATCATCCATCAGCGATCGGAGGCCAGCAGGCAGGCTGCCGCGCTGCTGCAGGAAGCGCTGAATCGCTTCTATGGCACGGGAACGCAGCCCGTGCTGGGCAAAAGCTACTATTTGCTCAACCATTCCATGCGGCCGACCGTCATCGCCGAGCTGGGCTACTTGACCAACGGAGGGGACCGGGCGATCCTGACCGATCCGAAGCAGCAGGACATGCTGCTGGCCGCTTTGGCGTCAGCCATTGAACAAGCGCTGCTGCGGCTCCAAAACGAAGGGTAGCGGGGAATAATCCCGCTACCCTTTAAGATTTCGTCAATTTCGTGACGGGAACAAACGTAACGTTCTTCTGCAGCTCAGGGATCGATTGCTTCAGCACTTCCGCCGTGACGGGCCCCGGAGGTCCGACATGTCCGATAATAATACAGTCGTCCTTCTCTTTCAATTTTTTACGCAGCTTCGCCACTTGGCCGCTCACGTGTTTCGCCGTATAGACATCATCCAAAAACAGCTCGTTCTCCGCATACTTGACTCCGAGCTCTTTGGCGATTTTGCCTGCTACGCTTTTATCGTTTGTCTTACTGTCGAGATAGACGAGCCCCCGTTCTTTGCATACCGTGAGAATTACTCGCATCATGCGCTCGCTGGCTGTCACTTTGGAGCCCATATGATTGTTGATTCCTTCCACGTAAGGAATATCATCGATTGCCGCCTCGATTCTTTGCCGTACTTCTTCATCGCTGAGATCCATCGTAATGGCCCCCGGCCCGAGCCAGCTGCGCTTGCCTTTGCGCGGCTCCATCGGCATATGCAAGAAGACCGGTTTCCCCATCTTATGGGCCAGCTCCGCGTCGCTCTTCGTCGTCGGCAGAAACGGCATGACCGCTGCTGTAAACGGAATCGGGAGCTCCAGCATCTCCTTGGTCCCTTTCATCCCGTTGCCGAAATCGTCGATCACGACCGCTACCTGCTTCTTCGGTATGGCCGCCCCTTCCGGGGGCAGCTCCGTGTCCTGCGGAAGCGCCTTTGCCATTACGATCCCGCTGCCTTCTGCGGCTATTGCCGCTGTCATCAGCAGTGCTGCAGTCAGCCTTTTCAAGCCTCTCATGCCCATCCTCCCCTTGTCGTATAGTTCATAACGTTATGTATTCGTCAACAACAGAGGGTTTATGCAGGAATGCGGATCAGAGCTCACACGTAAAAAAACCGCCGATCTTCCGATCAGCGGTTCATGTTCCTAATATTAATGCTTGCGCCCGGGAATGACGCCGGTTTCTTCGTAAGCCTTGACAATGTTGTCAATCTCTTTCTTCAGCTCGTTCAGCAGATCGGCCTCCGGCACCTTGCGCACCATCTCCCCATAACGGAACAGCATTCCTTCACCGCGGGCGCCGGCAATGCCGATGTCCGCCTCGCGCGCTTCGCCCGGCCCGTTGACGGCACAGCCCAATACGGATACCTTGATCGGCACCTTGATCTTCGAGATGTATTCCTCTACCTCGTTAGCGATCGAGAAGAGATCGATATCCAGCCGTCCGCACGTCGGACACGATACAAGCGTCGCCGCGTTCGTAATTAAGCCGAACGTCTTGAGCAGCTCGCGGGCCACCTTCACTTCTTCCACCGGATCGGCGCTGAGCGAAATGCGTACGGTCGAGCCGATGCCCATATGGAGCAGCGTACCGATGCCTGCCGCACTTTTTACCGTACCCGAGAACAGCGTGCCGGCCTCCGTGATGCCAAGGTGCAGCGGATAGTTGAACGCCGCAGCGGCTTTCGTATAGGCGGCGATCGCCATAGGAACGTCGGAAGCCTTGAGCGAAACGATAATGTCATGAAAATCAAGCTCTTCCAAAATGTTAATATGGAACAGAGCGCTTTCCACCATCGCCTCCGGAGTCGGATAGCCGTATTTCTCCAGCAGGTGATTCTCAAGCGAACCGGCGTTCACCCCGATTCGAATCGGAATCCCCCGTTCCTTGCAAGCTTTGACGACCGCCTCCACCTTCTCTCGGCGGCCGATATTGCCGGGATTGATCCGAACCTTGTCGATGCCGTTCTCAATCGCAGCAAGAGCGAGCCGATGATCGAAGTGAATGTCCGCAACCAAAGGAATATGAATTTGCTTCTTGATTTCCTTGATGGCGTCCGCCGCTTCCTGATTGTTCACCGTAACTCGTACGATTTGACAACCCGCTTCCTCCAGCCGCAAAATTTCCGCAACCGTCGCTTTGACATCCGCCGTCTTCGTCGTGCACATGCTTTGGATAATTACGTCGTTGCTTCCTCCGATCGTGAGGTCACCTACACGGACCGGCCTCGTCTCAGTACGATGGAACATCGGTTGATCTCTCCCATGAACCCAAACATCCTCCGCTCCGCCAGCGCTGCAAGCGCCAGGCAGATTGGAGGCTGTCGGAATTTATATATTCGTTGTTATGCTGCTTTGTTTAAACCTTAAGCGGACTCTTCCTTCTTCTTACCGCCAGCCTTCTCGTCTTTCGTACCAAGCACCGGCGCGATGGAGTCGTTGACGACTTCCTTCGTTACGACGCAATTGGTAACGTCCGTGCGGGAAGGAACTTCAAACATGACATCGAGCATGATCTTCTCGATAATGGCGCGCAGTCCGCGGGCTCCGGTATTGCGCTTAATCGCTTCCTTCGCAATGGCGTCAAGCGCTTCGCTGTTGAATTCCAGCGCGACGTTGTCCATTTCGAGCAGCTTCTGATACTGCTTCACAAGCGCGTTGCGCGGCTCGGTCAAGATGCGGACGAGTGCAGCTTCGTCGAGCGGCTCCAGCGTCGAAATGACCGGCAGACGGCCGACGAATTCCGGAATCAAGCCGAATTTCAGCAGATCCTCCGGCAATACCATCGACAAATATTCGCCCGGCTTGAGATCCGTCTTCGAGCCGTCCATCGAGAAGCCGATGACCTTCTTACCGATCCGGCGCTTGATAATTTGTTCCAGACCGTCGAACGCACCGCCGCAGATGAACAGAATGTTCGTCGTGTCGATCTGGATGAATTCCTGATGCGGATGCTTGCGGCCGCCTTGAGGAGGAACGGATGCAACCGTGCCCTCCAAAATTTTCAGGAGCGCCTGCTGTACGCCTTCGCCCGATACGTCGCGAGTAATTGAAGGGTTCTCGGACTTGCGGGCTACTTTATCGATCTCGTCGATGTAAATGATGCCGCGCTCGGCCTTCTCCACATCGTAGTCGGCAGCTTGAATCAGCTTCAGCAAAATGTTCTCGACGTCTTCGCCGACATAGCCGGCTTCGGTGAGCGACGTTGCGTCGGCAATGGCAAACGGAACGTTGAGAATCTTCGCCAGTGTCTGCGCCAGCAGCGTCTTACCGCTGCCTGTCGGTCCGAGCAGAAGGATGTTGGACTTCTGCAGCTCGACGTCCTCCAGCTTGCTTTGGGAATTAATGCGTTTGTAGTGATTGTATACAGCAACGGAAAGCGACTTCTTCGCTTGATCCTGACCGATGACATACTGGTCGAGAATGCCGCGAATTTCTTTCGGCTTCGGAACGTCCTTCAGATCGAGCTCTTCCTCGTGACCGAGCTCCTCTTCGACGATTTCCGTGCACAGCTCGATACATTCGTCGCAAATATATACGCCGGGACCGGCCACCAGCTTACGAACTTGATCCTGCGACTTACCGCAGAACGAGCACTTCAGCTGACCTTTTTCATCGTTGAATTTAAACATCGGATCACCCCTTAATCAATTGGTCTCTAGTGATGACCTCGTCGATCAAACCGTATGCCTTAGCCTCTTCGGCGCTCATGAAGTTGTCGCGGTCGGTGTCGCGCTCGATCTTCTCGTAAGGCTGAGACGTATGATGAACGTAAATATTGTTGAGCTTTTCTTTCGTCTTGATAATCCAATCGGCGTGAATCTTAATGTCTGCGGCTTGCCCGCGAACACCGCCGAGCGGCTGGTGAATCATAACTTCGCTGTTCGGCAGCGCGAAGCGCTTGCCTTTGGCCCCGGCCGTTAACAGCAAGGAGCCCATGCTTGCAGCCATACCGACGCAAATGGTCGATACGTCCGGCTTGATGAACTGCATCGTATCGTAAATGCCTAATCCCGCCGTAACCGAACCGCCGGGCGAGTTGATATACAAACTGATATCCTTGTCGGCGTCTTGAGCCGCCAAGAACAAGAGTTGGGCAATGACAAGGTTGGCCACGTCATCGTCAATGGCGCTTCCGATGAAGATAATTCTATCCTTCAACAACCGCGAATAAATGTCGTAGGAACGCTCGCCGCGGGCCTCTTGCTCCACTACCATAGGGATAAGACTCATGGTACCAACTCCTTTGCATAGCTTGCTTCGTTGCTTCAATCATTGTAACAGATTTATGACCCAATGTCATATTCAGGGGATGCAGCAGGGTAAAACAAAGGCACGCGCTTATGCATACGTGCCTTGTACCCTTTTTTATTCCTTATGCTTAGACTTGCTTGGCGTTCGCAACAAGGAAGTCAACCGTCTTGCGTGCGACGATGTCTTGCTTCAGGCCTTCGATGTTGCCGTTCGCTTCGACAACCGCGCGGATTTCCTCTACCGAACGCTGCATGCTGTCGGCGATTTTTTGAATCTCCGCGTCAACGTCCGCATCCGAAGCTTCAATGTTTTCCGCCTTGGCAATCGCCTCAAGCACGAGATTGTTGCGGACGCGCTTTTCTGCGTCGCCGCGCATTTGTTCCTTCAGAGCTTCTTCGTTCTGGCCGGAGAACTGATAGTACAGGTCCAGCGTCATGCCTTGCGAACGAATACGGCGCTCGAATTCGCGCAGCATTTGACCGATTTCGGTTTCGATCATGGCAGCCGGAATTTCCACATCAGCGTTAGCGGCAGCCTTCTCAACGACTTCCGTCTCCAGTGCGGTTTGCGCGCTTTCCTTCTTGCGATCTGCCAGCCGGCTCTTGATGTCCTGCTTATACTCGTCCAGCGTATCGAATTCCGATACGTCCTTCGCGAACTCGTCGTCCAGCTCAGGCAGCACCTTGCGCTTGATGTCGTGAAGCTTCACTTTGAAGGTCGCCGCCTTGCCCTTCAGCTCTTCGGAGTGGTAAGCTTCCGGGAACGTTACTTCGATATCCTTCTCTTCACCCTTCTGCATGCCGACCACTTGGTCTTCGAAGCCAGGGATGAACGAACCGGAACCGAGCTCCAGGGAATACTTCTCCGCTTTGCCGCCTTCGAACGCTTCGCCGTTCACAAAGCCTTCGAAATCGATGACCGTTACGTCGCCGTTCTGAGCCGCGCCTTCTTCAACCGCTGTCAACTCGGCGTGGCGCTGCTGCTGACGACTCAGCTCAGCCGCTACGTCCTCGTCGGACACTTCGCTGTCCTGGGCAGCTACTTCAAGGCCTTTGTATTCGCCCAGCGAAACTTCCGGCTTCACAACGACCTTCGCCTTGAACTTCATCGGCTGGCCCTTTGCGAACTGCTCGATGTCCACTTCAGGACGGTCGACCGGCTCGATGCCCGCTTCTTCAACCGCTTGTACGTAAGCTTCCGGCAAAATAATATCGATCGCGTCCTGGTACAAGCTCTCCACACCGAAGCGGCGCTCGAACATTTGACGCGGCACTTTACCTTTACGGAAGCCCGGTACGTTTACGCGAGCTACGACTTTCTTGAACGCTTTATCCAGAGCGGAAGCGACCTGCGCCTCGTCTACTTCGACCTCGAGGACCCCTACGTTCTTCTCTATCTTTTCCCAAGTTGCTTTCATTTTATGCTTTCCCCTCCAAAAATTGTACACTGACATGGATTCACGTGCTGAGGCTATGCGTTCGGCTTGTCCGATCGTTTTGCCATAATTATAACCATTATAGTATATCACAAAACATTCCGATTTCAATAACGGCCCGGCAAAACGGGCAGCATGATACGGCTGAACCTCTTAAGCTCCTTGTAGGCCTCGTCCCAGTGCGTCTGCAGCACCGCGGTGATCCCGTACAATTCGGCAAGTTCCGCCGTATCGGCTTCTCCGAATACTGTCTCCAGCAACAGCCTGTGCAGCGCCGCCGCCCATGCGTCGACGGCTCCTTCCTTATCCGCTCGGACAATCGTCTTGTAGAGCTCGGTACCGTAGCTGTAGGCCAGAAACTCCAGCCAGGTTTGCCGGGCGAAATAAGGAAAATCCGGCAATCCGATGTCGCTGATCTCTTCGACCCTCGAAATAATGTCGCGGACAGGCTCCGGGAACTCGTCCAGGCTGCCCGGCGTTTCCTCGATGTCAACGCTATGAACGGCGCCGAGCTTCGGGAACCGGGCCGCTCCCTTGACGCCTCGTTTCTTAAGCGTTTGCAGCGCCTTAAACTGCACCATCGGATGCGCTTCCGTCTCCGCCAGCCAGTCCAAAATCACCGCATCGCCTTCCTCCGTATCCGTGAATGTTAGCTGCTCCAGCGCCATCAGCTGCCGCTCCGGCGAAGCCGAGGCACGCAGCAGTTCGATCAGCTGCAGCCCATAGGAGCGATCGCCGCCGCTGCGGTTTGCGACGTACTGCCTAACGAATTGCTCCTCGTCTTCCGCGTCTTCGGCGCTATCCGTGCCGGAGCTTTCCGCACCGGCAAATCCCGTCTCGGGAAACATCGTCTGAAGCCAGCTGAGCAGCGCGAGCCATTCTTCCTCTTTAGCCGGCCCGCCGCCTTCGCAAGAGCTGAGGAATTGCAGCAGGCGAACGGCTTCCTCGTACCGCTCCGCTTCTAAATATTTGGTTAATTCCCGTTCATAATGAGCAATTGTTGCCGGAAGCAAGATCACGTTATTGGATGTCGGTTCCAACCTTCCACCTCCCGGGTCTTGATGGGACAAGCATCAAGAACGCGTACATTGCCAATCAGTGTACCGGATTCGAGACGAGAAAGCAAAACCCCGCCCAAATGACATGTTGATTTTCTCGCTGGCGTATGCTATAGTAGTCAACGCATCAAAAATGCGGGTGTAGTTCAATGGTAGAACTCCAGCTTCCCAAGCTGGCGGCGTGGGTTCGATTCCCATCACCCGCTCCAACGCGTCCTGTCCCAGTAGCTCAGCTGGATAGAGCACTCGCCTTCTAAGCGAGTTGTCGGGGGTTCGAGTCCCTCCTGGGACGCGTTTCATTTTACATACTGCGAATGATGAACAACCTAGCCGGCAGCGGCTAGGTTTTTTTGACGAAACTTGCGTCCGTTGAACGTACGTTTTGCAGCGGAACACCCAAACCTGTTTTTGAATCATCTCCAAAATGAATAAACCGCCCCGAGGGGCGGTTTTATTCTCAGTCGGATGTGCGGGGATCCGTGATCCCCGGACCGGAGAAAGGCTCTTCAACCGTTTGCTTGGAATCGCGCGTTTTGTGCAGGTTGACATTGCCCGCTTGCGTCGTCCCCAGCTCCGAGATTTCGTCCATCGCCGGGTTGTCCGTGCGTTTCTTAGCATCCACTTGACTCGACCTCCTTCTCAAATAGTCGACATACCTCGGTAGTATATGCAATTTTTGCCGCGGCCCATGTGTAAACCGCCCCTTCCCGATGTAAACTACAGGCAGGACGAAACGAAAGGGGAAGCCGAGTATGGATGAAAAAGATCAGCTGGAAGCACGCATGCTGGAGACGTTAAGCGAAGAAAAGCTGTCCGCGGAGGAGCCCGAGGAAGCCGCACGGGAGCGGCTGCGTCCGCGTTATGAAATCCGCATAACCGCGGCAACCGACCCCATTGTAGAGGAAACCCGCAAATACCGGAGCATGGCCGAAGAAATCGACGGGCGCTATGACGACTATATGCGCAGGGCGGAGAAGGCCACTCAGCGTCCGGACAAACAGTGAAGAAGCGCTTCGAAGCGCAGTCCGCTTATTATGGGATGACCCCGGAAGCTCAATTCGCATAGGGAAATATGGCGTAACAAAGCCTGCCCGTCAACTCGACGCGGCAGGCTTTTCCATGCAAAATCTATTCCGCTTTAGTGCTTGCTCGGAAGCCTTTTCTCAGGGTGCTTGTTGCCGGACACGGCTTGATTGCGCTGCGCTTTCACCTGTTTGTCGTGCAGCTTGCTGATAAAATGGCTGTCCATCCGAAGCCCTCCCTCAGAAGAATAGTTTTGCTTCAATATTGTGTCCGGGGAAGCACTTCATTAATGGAGCACCAGCGAGGGAACCATTGGCTCGGCCATTGCCGGCAGCTCCAAGTCCGGGATCAGCGCTTCGCGGATGCGGCCCATGCTGTTCTTGGCATACCGGTAGCCGTCTTCGATGCAGGAAGTCGTTTGGCGAAAATCAAGCATACCGACTCTTCCGGCTCCGTCCGGCTGAAGCAGCACGTCCGCTTGGGCGCATGTCTGTTTGACTTGCATCGACAGCTGAATGCTCACGATTCGGCCAAGCATATTGATCATGGAGTCGTAAGACGTTTCCTGATGCTCGATATTCGTCAAATCGACGGCGATGATCTTGTCCGCGCCAAGCGCCCGCGCTTCTTCCACCGGACAATTGTTCAGGACGCCGCCGTCGACGAGCAGCCGTTCGCCGAACCGGTACGGCTGAAAGAGCAGCGGTATGGAGCAGCTCGCCATGACGGCGTCCGCCAGACGAAAATCGTTAATCTGCTCACGGCCGGGCAGCTCGCCGCTGAGCGGCTGCGTCGCAAATACGACCTGCTTCACGCCTTTGAGATCGGCTGCGACGAAGGCCGCGGGCCGCTGCGCGTCGGCACCGGTCCCGCCTCCCGTCTTGGAGAAGACGAAGTCGTACAGCTTTTTCCCTTTCGCGAGGCCCTGCAGCTTCACCTTATTGCCGCGGAGCAGCTTGCGGAATACGGCCGCTATATCGTAATCCAGCATTTTCGGCGTAATTTCGGACACCATCCCGAGCATTTGCCGCGTGGAATACCCGTACGCATACAGAGCGGCGATTAAAGCGCCGGAGCTCGTTCCCGTAACGCAATGAATGTCGAAGCCCGATTCCTCCAGCGCCATCAAGACGCCGAGATGAGCACAGCCGGCAATACCGCCGCCGCCAAGCGCCAGTCCGATCTTCATTCGGTGTCACCCTCTCTTCGGCTCGTACCCGTTACTATGCGTTTCGCTTCCTGCAAATATTCAGGCTGCGGTGCGGACGGCATGGACAGACATTTTCCGCCAGCCATGCGCATACCCTTAAATCATCGTGCAATGCACCTTCTGGGAAAGGGATGAACGTCAATGTGCGGAATCACGGGATGGATCGATTGGCGAAAAGACTTGACACAGTACCCGTCCGTTCTCGTCAACATGACGGAAACGCTCGTGGCACGCGGACCGGATGCTTCCGGCACATGGATTACGCAGCACTGCGCTCTCGGGCATCGCCGGCTCAGCGTCATGGACCCGGAGAACGGGGCCCAGCCGATGGTACGCAAGGTGGGGGACGCTACGTATACGGTCGTCTATAACGGCGAGCTCTATAACGCTCCTGAATTGAAAAGGGAGCTGGAGCAGCGCGGCCACCACTTTAAAACAACATGCGATACGGAAGTGCTGCTGGCCGCTTTCATCGAGTGGGGCCGCGCTTGCGTTGACCGATTTAACGGAATTTTTGCGTTTGCCGCCTGGGACGATACGGAGCAGACGTTGTTTCTCGCCCGCGACCGGCTCGGGGTAAAGCCGCTCTTCTATGCGCAGGCGGACGGCGCCTTCCTGTTCGGCTCGGAGCCGAAGTCGATACTGGCGCATCCCGACATGAAAGCGGAGATCGGCCCCGAGGGACTGGCGGAAATATTCGCGGTTGGACCGGCAAGAACGCCGGGGCACGGCATCTACCGCAATATGGCCGAACTGAAGCCGGGCCATTTCATGATCGTCGACCGGAGCGGTACGAGTATCCGCGCATACTGGAAGCTCGAAAGCAAGCCGCATACGGATGACATCGATGCAACTGCGCGGACAGTTCGGGAGCTGCTGCAGGATACGGTAGTGCGCCAGCTCGCCTCCGACGTGCCGGTCTGTACGCTGCTGTCCGGAGGGCTCGACTCCTCCGCCTTGACGACGCTGGCAGCCAATTATTACAAGGAAACCGGCACAGGGGTTTTGCACACGTACTCCGTCGACTACAAGGACAACGACAAGCACTTCAAGGCGAACGCCTTCCAGCCGAACGCCGACGCGCCGTGGATTCAGCGGATGAGCGATTTCCTCGGCACCAATCATACGTACGTCGAGTTCGATACGCCGGAGCTTGTAGAATCGTTGAAGTCCGTCGTGCTGGCGCGCGATACGCCGGGTATGGCGGATGTCGACGGTTCGCTCTTGCTGTTTTGCCGCGAGATCAAGAAGGGCGCTACCGTGGCGATTTCCGGCGAGGCGGCGGACGAAGTGTTTGGCGGTTACCCTTGGTTCCATCGCGAAGATGCGCTGAATGCCTCGACGTTTCCTTGGTCGCTGGCGCTGAACGACCGCGTCGGCTTGCTGAATGCCGATTTTGCGGATTGGATCAAGCCTGCCGACTACGTATCCCGCCGCTATCGCGAAGCGCTGGGCGAAGTGCCGCGCCTTGCCGGCGAGACGGCGCAGCAAAACCGGATGCGCGAGATGTCGTATCTCAACATCACGCGCTTCATGCCGACCCTGCTGGACCGGAAGGATCGGATGAGCATGGCTGTCGGCCTCGAGGTCCGCGTACCGTTCTGCGACCACAGACTCGTCGAGTACGTATGGAACGTGCCATGGGAAATCAAGACGGCCGGCGACCGCGAGAAGGGCATCCTGCGCCGCGCCTTGAAGGGGATATTGCCGGACGATGTGCTGACTCGCAAAAAGAGCCCGTATCCGAAAACCCACAACCCGGCCTATGCGGCAGCAGTTCGCCAATGGGTGCTGGAAATTCTCGACGATTCCGCATCGCCGCTGCACCAATTCATCGACGTACCGAAAATTCGCAGCCTCGCGGAGTCGACCGACGAAACCTTCAATCTGCCGTGGTTCGGCCAGCTTATGAACGGTCCGCAGATGTTCGCTTATTTAGGCCAAGTGGATCATTGGCTTCGGACCTACAAAGTATCGATTCGTTAAGCAAAATAACCACAAAGCCGTCTCAGCCAGCGTGCATGCTGCTGAGACGGCTTTTGTTTGTTTAGCGCCAATAGTCGGCATAATCTTGTACGTACTGTTCAAGCGTCGCCGGCTTGCGGCCGAGCAGATGCTCCAGCTCCGGGGTGACCCGCTTGGCAAGGCCGAGCTTTGTCGTAAAGTAAAGAGTGATCATGACGTTGACATGTTCGCGGGGCATACCGCGGCGTACCATCTCTCGGCGGAATTGGCCGGCCGACGGATTGGAATATGTAACGATGCGGCCCAACACCCGGGTGAAAATGGCGGCGGCTTCTTCATAGGTAAGAGCTTCGGCGCCGGTCAGCGTATAGGAACGATTCGCGTGGAGCTCCGGAGACAGCATCGCAAGAGCCGCCGCTTCCCCGACATCCCGGGCGTCTATGAAAGATACGGGCGCTTTGCCGGCCGGAATGAAAATATCGCCGCGGTCCCGAATATCGGTGCGGTGAATCGTATTGAGATTCTGCATAAAGAAGCTCGGACGCAGGAACGTAAACGGAATGCCGGAATTGCGCACGTACTTCTCGATCCGGTAATGAGGCGGCAGCGGGTTGCGCTCGATGCCGAGCAGCGACAGGAACACGATATGCTTCACGCCGCGTTCTTTGGCGCGCACGATCAGCGGAAGCATCGGATTCGGATCGGCAAGGCTCGGCGGGCGGATCAGAAACAAGCCGCTGATGCCCTGCAGCGCATCGTCGAACGTCGATTCATCCAAATAATCGAACCGGACCAGCTCGGCCTTCGAGCCCCAGCGGTGCGCCGCCTTGCCCGTATTCGTCACCGCGCCGCGTACGCTGCAGCCTCTGGCGATGAGATGTTCGGCGACATGCTCTCCGACATTGCCGGTTATCCCCGTCACCAGCATCGTTGCTTCCATGCAGCTCACTCCTCCCAGAACGAGATCAATTGGCGAAGCGCTTTAGCCCTATGACTGATGCGGTTTTTGTCCTCCGGCGCAAGCTCGGCCAGCGTCGCCCCAAAGTCCGGTAAATAAAAATGCGGATCGTAGCCGAACCCGTGCAAGCCGCGCGCATCGGCCACGATATAGCCCTCGCAGGCTCCTTCGGCCTGAAGGACGCGCCCGCCGGGCTCCACGTAGGCAAGAGCGCAAACGAAGCGCGCTGCGCTCAGCAGCGGCTGCTGACCGTCCGTCCCGGCTTGGCTGCCGAGCCGCCGCAGCTCGGCGATCAGCTTCGCATTGTTGGCCGAGTCGTCGGACGGCTCGCCGGCGTAACGTGCCGAATACACTCCGGGCGCACCGCCGAGCGCATCGACGCAAAGACCGGAATCGTCCGCGAGCGCCGGAATGCCGTAACGGTCGACGACAGCTCTGGCCTTAATAAGCGCGTTAGCGGCGAACGTATCGCCGTCCTCGACGATATCCGGCAGCTCCGGGTAGTCGGCCAGCGTCTGCACCTCGATGCCCAGCGGCGCGAACATCGCGGCAAACTCTTTGGCCTTACCCCGATTCTTCGTTGCGACAATAATGGTGCTAGTCTCTGGCCGCATGATGCACGCTCTTTCCGGACGGCGTCCGCAGCTTCGCCGCTTCCCCGGCCGCTTCGATCTTCTCGGTAATCGAACCGAGCACCCGCTTCTGCTCTTCGATCGCGCTCTGGATGCCGAGCTCGGCGAGCAGCAGCAGCTCGTCGAGCTCGCTGCGGTCGAACGGCGACTCTTCGCCCGTGCCCTGCACCTCGACGAACTTGCCCGCCCCGGTCATGACGACGTTCATATCCACCTTGGCGCTCGAATCCTCTTCATAGTTCAGATCAAGACAAGGCTTGCCGTTCACGACACCGACGCTGACGGATGCAAGAAAATCGGTCAGCGGGTAGCGGGGCAGGTTGCGCTCCTTGGACAGCTTCTCAATCGCAAACGCGAGTGCGATGAAAGCGCCCGTAATCGAGGTCGTCCGCGTACCGCCGTCGGCTTGGATGACGTCGCAGTCCAACGTGATGGTGCGCTCTCCGAGGGCCTCCAAATCGACGACGGCGCGCAGCGCGCGGCCGATAAGTCGCTGAATTTCCATCGTGCGCCCGCCCAGCTTCCCCTTGGCCGCTTCCCGCTGGTTACGGACTTGCGTTGCGCGCGGCAGCATCGAGTACTCGGCGGTTACCCAGCCGCTCCCCTTGCCTTTCAAAAAAGGCGGAACGCGTTCCTCCAGCGTAGCGGTGCAAATGACCTTCGTGTCTCCCGCTTCGATCAGCACGGAGCCTTCGGCATGTTTATTGTAATGGGGCGTTATCGTAATCGGACGCAGCTGATCCTGTGCCCGGCCGTCGTTTCTCGTCACGGCTTGCTCTCCTCTCAATGGTACCATCGTCCTGTAGTTCTTTCTCATTGTAGCAAAGCGTGAACGGAAAATCGACTTGCCGGGCCGATCATAAAACAACGCCCCGCGCCTTTCCCGGCGGAAGGCACCGGGGAAAATCGCAGGACGCTGGCTGATATGGCGGCGAAAACGGTCGGTAATAAAGCGGGCTGTCTTTACATTTTCACCGGATTGAGATGATCGGGACGGCTGACCGGGCTGCTGTATATCTTCTGATCGTTTGACGTAAACTTGACGTTCCCGTTCACCTGGATTTGTACCTTCGAAGCGACGGTGTTCTCCGTCAGGGACAGCACGACCGCCTGCAGCGCTTCCGCCGGAGCCTTCTGATCTTCGCCCAGCAGCTTCTCCGAGAAGTTGACCGTCGCTACATCGCCATCGATCTTAATGTCGCTCTTCAGCTCCAGCGTCGATGTCAGCGCCGAAATCAGCCCTTTGCTCTCGGATTCGCCCGGGCCTTGAATAAGCTGGTCGACGACGGCCTTCGCAATATTATCCGTACGCTCGATCAGCCGTGTAACCGGTACATAGTAGTGGTAATCCGGATTTTCCTGGTTGAGGAAATACAGCGTAACCGGCGTGGAACGGCCGTAATCGACCCCCTGCCCCTTCTGGAGGTTAATGCCCATCGCCCGCGACAGCGGCTCGTCAATCGGCGTCCCGTCCTGCGGCATTTCCTTAACGACGGCTCCCTGCACCTTGATCTGCACCTGCTCGATCTCCGGGAAGCCGGTCAGCGTCCACGTAATCGCTTCGAGCATTTTACGCTCATCCTGCGGATTATAATCAACGAACTCCTTCGAGAAATCGACGGTTGCGATCTTGTCTTTCACATCCATGGTCAGCTTCGTACCTTTCGGCAGCGGCGCCGTGAAGCCTTCCGGCAGCAATCCGGAGACCGGTCCGCCATCCACCATATACTGCAGCGCCTGTGTCGCTACGGCTGTCGTTTTCGGCAGCGCAAGCGTAACCGGAGCGATGAAGCCATAGGAGTCCTTCAAATATACCGTCGTTTGCTGCGCATCCTTCACTTCGGTCGGCTTCGCCGAAACGGCGACCGCTTGTCCGCCTGCATTAGCGGACGTTTCGTACCCTGCCGGCGGAGGATCGATGGACAATTTGTTACCCGACCCCAGCAGCGAACAGCCTGTAGAGAGAATGACGATCGCCCCCGTTACAGCGCCCCAACCAATCCATTTGTACGATAATTTCATGACTAGTTCCTCCTCGGTTCCGTGGTAGTACATGCTTATGACGGACTCGTCCGAGGTAGAACCGGCAAGATCGATGTTTGCAAAAAAAATAACCGCCGGCTCTTATTGGGGACCGGCGGCGGTTTACGTTTTATTTTAACGGCTTGCTGTATTTCGGCGTGTTGTTGTGGGCGAGACGGCCGCAGGCGGCGGCAGCGATGCCGCAGACGATGTCGTCGATGAACGTATTGCAGACGCCCTCTTCATGGTTGCTGTCCAATTGGGAAATGACGCCCGGCTTCGATTTGTCCAGATAACCGAAGTTCGTCAAGGCAATCGTCCCGTACAGCAGCGGGATCGCGGAAGCTACGCTTTCGTCCACGCCAAACAGCCCTTCGTCTTGCCCTACCGTGTGATTGTACTGCGCGCTGAATTCGCCCCGCTCGACAGCCGTATCGATCTTGATCGCGAGCTGGATCGCATGATACGTTTGCTGCTTGCGCAGCACTCCCAGCACATGGTCCTCGCACAGCTGCCGATCCATATCGGGATTGTACGGCCGCTGCAGCGAATCGACGATATCGACGATTTCCGAGAGCTGCACGCCGCGGGAAGCCAGCAGCGCAATATTCGACTCGGTATAATCCGTCTTTACATTATCCGAAATAACGACGCTGGCCGTTGAAGCGACGATCGCACATATTCCTTTGGACAAAAAGAACTTGGGCCGCTTGTGCGGGAAGAAGATGCGAAACTTGCAGTCCACGAAGCCGAACAGCGAAATCGCGCCGCTGCCGTACATGCCGCAGATCGACATCGCCATCGTCCGGTGAACGTTATAGGAAGGATCCTTCATGCTGGCGAGCAGCTCCGGATCGTGCTTAACCTTTTTGTCGAGCTCCAGCAGCGTCGTCATCACGTTATACGTTTCCGTCTTGCTGAGCACGCCGAGCAGCGTCTCGGAGATCGATTCGGTCGGGATTTTCTTAATGCCCTTCACTTCAACGAGCAGCCTGGCGACCGCTTCCTCCAAGATGGCTTGCGGGTAGGCGCGGAACAGCTCCTCGCGAAAGTCTCGAAATATTTCGGCTTTGTCTCTCAGAAAGCTTCTCATGGCGATCCCGGCCCCCTCATGGTGTTTATCTTATTATAGCATAACCCCGGAGCTCCAGCCTCCCGTTTGGGAATCGCTGACGGTTCGGATATAATATGGTGAGCCGTAATTCTTATTCGAAAGAAGGTATTCTAATGAACGATATACAAGACCTGCAGCCGGAGGGGCAGCTGCCCCCGAAAACATGCTCCGTCGACCGGCTGGTCACGAAGGAATCGGAAGTCTCCAAAGTTCTTGACGGGCTGAAAACGGCGACGAGGCGCAACGGCCGGTATGCCGACGTCGGAGAAATCATGGATCTGCAAGGCCAGCGCTTCGAAATTACAAAGGTGTACCGTCAGTCGCTCGGCGAGCTGACGGACGAGCATGCGCGGCAGGAAGGCTATGCGAACGTCGACGCATACCGGGACAGCATCCTCGCGATGCACCCCGGAATGCCGTGGCTGCCGCACATGAAAGTATGGGTTCATGAATTCAGAAAGGTAAGCGAGTAGACTACGGCTGCAGGATAGCCGCCGCAGCTCTGAACATGAATATTCCGTTCGCGCTTCGTTCGCACACGGCCTGCCCGCTGCGTTCCAGGTACACCAGGTGGGCCAGCGTCTCTGCAAGCGCGAATCGAAGCTGGTGTACCGTGAGCCGTTCCCCGAACACCTCGCGGCATACAGCAAACGCCGAGCAAGGCACGCTGAGCTTACTCAGCATCAAAGCGAGCCGCTCTTGATGGTGATCGACCAGCTCGAGAGCCCGTTCCGCAAACCGGGAAAACGGCTCCCGGTGGCCGGGATAGGCGATGCCAACGTCGAGCCCGGCGACCTCCTTCAAGCTCGATAAGAATGCGTCCAGCGGATTATCCTCAACCCCCGGCATCCACGAAACGTTCGGCGATATTTGCGGCAGCACATGATCGCCGCAGAAGATGCGCCGGTCCTCCGCGCGGTACAGACACAAATGGCCCGCCGCGTGGCCGGGAGTAAGGATGGCGGTATACTCGTCGTCGCCCAGCCTTACCGTGTCTCCCGGCTCCAGCAGCGATGTTCGCGGCTGCGGTGAGACAAGTGGCACGAAATCATCCATATGCACCCGGATTTGTGCGCAAAGCTCATCATCCATCCCATGCTCGCGGAATAGCGCCGTCAGCGCGGGAGTCATCGGCGTCCCTTCTCCCCACAGGAACTGGGCCAGCCGCACGCCTTCGCCCGACATCCATACCGGGGCCCCCCCGCTTCTGTCCTGCATCCACCCGGCAAGACCGTAATGATCCGGATGATAATGCGTAAGCACAATGCGTTCGATGTCCGTATACGTGCAGCCGATCAGCCTCATGGCATCGTCCCAGCACGTCTCCGCTTCCGGCGTATGCAAGCCCGGATCAATGATCGTCAAACCGTTCTTTCCTTTAACCACATACCCGTTTACCCACCGCAGCGGGAACGGCAGCGGCACCTTCACTTGCACAATCGCTCCGCCTTCATGCTCAATCACTTGCTGCATTTTCGCTCCATAGCTCCTCTATCTTCAATTCCTACCATTATGACATAACCTTGGCCATGAAAAAAGCAATTCTGCAGCGGCTAGCGCCGAGTCCCCCTAAACCGTTTCTACCCGGGCCTTCCTACAGCCGCGAAGCCAACAAGCAACCCTGCCCTTCTCTACCTCAGCCTATACCGCCATTGTGCAGAGATTACATGGCAGGCTTTCGCCCGCATAAGGGGCCCCCAATTACACAAGCTAAAGGTGCTTTGATCATACTTTGTGGAGGGATCAGGACAATGGCACAGAACAAAACGACTTCTTCGACTTCGGCTGGCGCAACGGCTTCGGTGGGCCAGCAAGCTCAAGCGACGCAGCAAGCGGCCAAAAAGATCGAGCAGCAGGCACAGCAAACCGCCCAGCAAGCTACGCAGGTAACGGCGCAGACGATTCAGCAGGCACAGCAGGCTGTACAACAGGCGACTGCTCAGGCCCAGCAAACCGTTCAGCAGGTGCAAACGCAAGGTCAGGCCGTTGTTGCGCAGGCGACACAGGCGTTCCAAACCGCGCAGCAGGCTGAGCAAATGGCTACCCAAGCTGCGCAAGTAGAGCTGGCGAGCAACGCACAGATCCAGCAGGCTCAGCAGCAAATCGCACAAGCTCAGCAAGCGCTGAAGGCCGAGCAGCAAGCGAGCCAGGCGGCGTTCGGCGCTCAGCAGACCATGCAGACTGCAGGTACTGCAGCATCGGCGTTGACAAGCGCTGCAGGTGCGATAAGCGGGTTGACGGCTACGGTACAGCAAGCGCAGGCACAGCAGCAAGCCCAGCAAGCCCAGCAAATCCAGCAAATCCAGCAAGCCCAGCAAGCCCTGCAGCAGCAGCCGACGACTTCGTCGCTGAGCTAAAGCTAGATTCCATTAAAGAAACAAGGGCTATCGGTGCGGGCATTATGCCTCGCCGACAGCCCTTTTATTCATCGCTTAACCGGATTCCACCCGTCGCTTCCGGCAAGCACATGAGATGCGGCGTACCGTTCGGTTTGATCCGCGGTCAGCTGCCGGGACCACTCCACCCGCGCTTTCCCGGTGTAAGCGCCCGGTCCTTGCGAGCCGAATTCCGCGAACTCCGTGTCCCGGACGCTCTCCTTTTCATTCCACGCAGACCAGCCATCCGGCTTTATATGCGCTCCCATCCAGCATGCAATGAAGGCAACCTTTGCATAGTTCCGCCAAGGCCGGCCCAAATATACGGATTGGTCAGGGGCGGCTCCTGTCAAGCGGCAGCGGTGAAATACATAGCCATAGGGAACCTCCTGCGGAGTCGAGGCCGCCGTTATCCAGCCCCCGCGCCTCGAAACGATGTCACATTGCTCGAAAACAGCCGTTGCCGATCCGAAAATAAAATCGATGTCCCCCTCGATATGACAGCGCTCATAATATTGCCGTACCGGGCGCCTCGGCGCCCCATCCCGCGGGCCGCCAAAGGTGGCGCGGTCCCGGGGAGCCGGCGGCAGCGGTCCGGTAAACAGCGTATCCTGATGACCGAGCAGCCTGCACTCGCGGAATACGGCCCGATCCGCATCGACATAAGCGGCAATCGCCTGTCCTACGGCTTCGCCGGGGCCTGCCGCATTCTCGATCGTCATCCGCTCGGCCGTAAAATCGTCGCCCGTGACGAGCAGCGTATAAGAATGGAACGTATGATAAAGCTCTCCGTCCGGAAACGTCTTCTGCGCATAATCGTCGTAAGTAAGAATCGTCCGCTCCGCGCTCTCCCCGATCAAGGCGACGGCGGGTTTACCGACAACCAGCTTCTCCTTGTAGACGCCTTCCTTGATCCGAATGACCGTCGGGTCCGTGAAGCCGTCCGGAATGCTGTCTACTGCGGCTTGTATACTTGTAAATTCGCCGCTTCCATCGGCGGCAACCGTTATCTCCCTCATAAAGCCTCCTTCAAAAATGATGCCACCCGTTCGCCGTACCAGCGGTGACCGCCCTCGTGAACGGCCAGCGCCAGCCGGTCTTCGCAGCCGAACAGCGCGTACGCCTTCCCCGTAATGTCGAGCTGCTCCCGCACATTATCGACCCTGCGCGGTCCGCTGTTCGGGTCGTCGTCCCCGCTTTCCACAAGCAGCGGCCGCGGCGCGATCAACGCAGCGATATCGCCGTAGTCGGCGTACTCCCACAGCCGCGGCACATAGTTGCAGCCGCAATGGGTTTCGAGCAGCAGCACATCCTTGTAGCCGCTCAAATATCCGCTGACGACGGTCGCCCGCACCCGATCGTCCAGAGCGGCGAGCCAGAGCGCCTGCATACCGCCGCCAGAGAAGCCGCTGCAGCCGATCCGGTCCGCGTCGGCGTAAGACAGGGAAGGAAGGAAATCGATCAACCGCTGCAGGTCCCAGATCAGAAATCCGATCAGCGCATAGCCCATGGAGATCGCGGCATGGTTCAAATGATTGCAAGAGCTGCTCATCACCTGCTTATCCGAATCGCCCTGCTTCCAGTATTCCCTCCGCTCGCCGAAGCCGCGTGCATCCGGGCATAGGACAACATACCCTTGCCTGACGAGCTGAACCCCGTAGTCGTATGAATACTTATCGACCGCCGCATGGATAGCGGGATGGCTCACCACCCCCGCAACGGATTCTTTGCCTCCTCCCGCATGTCCGTGGGCCGCGATGACGACCGGCCGCTTTTCGCCGCTCTTCAAGCCGTCGGGAACGAGGACATAGAACGGCATCCAGACGTCCTGCTCGGTCTGAATCCGCAGCTTCTCCCGGCGGTACCCGTCCAGCTGGACGGGGCCCTCCATGTGCTGCGGGTCCAGCGCACATGCTTTCATGCGGTCAAGACCCGTCAGCTCCGCCAGCTTGCTTCTCAGCTCGCCGCGCCACGCTTCGAGCCCCGGCAAGCTGTCCGCTTGAAAGCCTAATCTTTTGTCCGCGGTGTAAGCTTTCCGCATCAGCGAGGGCAGCATCGGGTAATAGGCCGAACCCTCCGGTTTTACAGCTCCATCCATACTTTTCTCCATCCTTTCCTTTGCGAGTCACTTGTAGCCGCGCTGCGCGGCACCTTTCTCCATGCGGAACGCATCGAACTGCCTCTGCATCTCGGCGGCGACGTGCTCGATCCCCGCATCGTGCAATTTGGCCTGAAACGCGCTCATGGTGGAGCTCCAATCCGTCCTTTCGTCGTACAGCAGAGGCAAATATTCGGAAATGACGGCGTTCAGCTGCGCCATCTCCGACTTCACCGGAGCAAGGTCGGGCACGAACCCCAGCGTCGGCGAAAGCGTCGCCTCGCGGTCCCAGCTTCTGAGCTCGGCGGCGTATTCCGGCGAAATATGCTCGCTGAACCTTGCGAACCGAATATCGTTCCAGGCCCAGCTGATCGGCAAATACCGGCGTTCCCGAGGGATACCCTCATACGAAATCGCATCGCCGCGCAGCTGATAATGAACGTTCTCGATCCCGTATGTAAACAAATCGTAATTTTCTTGGCTGCTGCGAATCCAATTGATCAGCGCAACGGCTTCGTTCACATGCCGGCTCGTCGAGAAGACCGACAGCATGTTGTCGGAGCCCGTAAACAAATACTTCGGCTTGTCGGGCCGCAAATACACGTTTTCCAGCTCCCCGTTCGGCGTAACTGCCTTGAAGGCGTCGATCCGCTCGGTCTGCTTCAGCACGACGCTCCAGGTGGCGGCGATTTTCCCTTCGTAGAAAGCCTTCTCCGGGTCCGGAATGTCCGGCGTCGCCGAGACGGAGCGCGGGGTATACCCTTGGCGCTGCCATTCGTGAAGCTTCTGCATAATGTTGCGGAACAAATCGGATTCGTACGTATTGCGCACCTTCAGCTCCGGGTCGGCCGGATCGATGTACACCGGGGAGTTCAAATAGTTGCCGGCCAAGAAGGCCACGTCGCCGAATTCCCGAAGCAAGAACCGTCCCGAATCGTAAAAATACGGTATCATCCCCGGCTCGTTGCGATAGACCGCTTCGAGATAAGCGTCCATCTGCTGCAGCGTCTCGATCTCCGGCAGGCCGTATTTTTTGCGCAGATCGCCCCGAATTTGGACAAAGCTTTGAAACTCGGCAATCGGCATCACACGCGGAATGCCGTACGTTTTCCCTTTCACGGTTACACTCTGCATCGCATAATCGGGGGTGCTGCGCAAGATGTCCTTTCCGTATTCCTTCAGCGCATCGTCCAGAGGCGCCAGCACCTTCTTCGACACTAAGCCCGGCAAGTTGGAAAATGACGTCAGCCCGATGTCGTACGATGCTCCGGTAGCGTCGAGAAGCCATTCCTTGTTCCAATATTGCTCGAACGGAACGAAGGTGAAATCGAGCTTGATCGGCAAGCCGTCCCGGGCCAGCCTGGACTCGACGGCACGGGTGACCTCGTCCTGCGCGGCGGGCTTGTCGCCGGGAAACAGCACCCGAAGCGTGACCGGCTGCAATGCCGGCGGCGCCCGGCTGCCGTCAGCGCCTTCCGCAGTCGTGCGGTCCGTTGAAGCGATACGGATGGTCGTCATGACAAGGGCCGTCGTCAACACTAGCGCCAAAGTTCCCAGTAAGGCCTTCTTCATCCCGCTGTCCTCCCGCTTGCGTAACCGTTTACAACACCATCCAGATCGGCGGCATGATTGTATGGCGCCGGCCGACTCCATAGCTAGCCTTGGACATCCAAGATAACGGACTGACAAGTCGTTATTTGCGTCAAGCACCTGTTCGGAGCCTATGGTAACACATAGGAACACACCGGCGCCATAGCGCCGATGCGTCCGCACGTCACTTTATTGTTTGCTTGCTGCCTTGTACCGGTCGTACTGCGCTTGTCTGCCCTTAATCACGTCTTCGATCCCCATGCTCTTCAGCGTCTTGAGGTAAGCGTCGAATTTGTCAAGGCTCTCTTTGCCCGTAATGAACTTAATGTTCATTTCCTTCACATACGTATCGATGTCCGGCATGACGGTATTCTCGTTGGAAGCTTCCTCCGGCAGCGCGTAAACGAACGGGAACGGAGCGCGGATATATTTCTCCATCTCCTTGTCGAGCTTCGCATGCCACGGAGCGACGAGCACGTCTGTCGCTTCAACGGACTGTTCGATCGGGAGATTGGGCGGGTTGATGCCGAATTTCTGGAGGAAATCGTTGTCCTTCCCCTTCTCGGTAAACTGCTTCTTCCCGTCCACTACGTCGTACGTCTCGCCCTTGAGCCCCCAAACGTACATCTCCTTCGCCTCTTCGCCGCTGGCATAATCAAGAAATTTGAACGCAAGCTCCGGATCCTTGGCGTCCTTGGAGATGCCGAAGATGCCGGTTATCGGATTGCGGCCGAGGTAGAATGGTTCACCTTGCGGCCCCTTCAGCGGCGCGATGCCCTTAATGAGCGGCTTGCTCGGGTCGTAATCCTTGAACAGCTTGCTGTACACCATAGACTGGTGCCAGCTGAAGTTGAACGTGACCCCGCTGATGTTCTGCGAAATTTTGGACGTAATCTGGTCGGACGTCGTGCTGGCGAAATCCGATTCGAGCAAGCCTTCCTTATATAAACCGTTCAAGTAAGCCAAATAGTCTTTATAAGCAGGCTCGTAGTAGGAATAGTGGACCTTGCCGCTGCTGTCCGCGTAGAAATTGTTGGACAGATCGAGCCCGAACGATGTGCCGAACGCCATTCCGACGAACTTCGGATCGATCGTAAACGGAATTTCGTCCTGCTTCCCGTTGCCGTTCGGATCGCCCGTCTTCATCTTCCGCAGCATCTCCGTGAATTCGTCCAGCGTCGCCGGCTCCTTCAAGCCGAGCTTCTCCAGCCATCTTGTGTTGACCATGAACAGCGGCATATAGTTTTTCGTGACGGCCAGCTGCGGCAAATAATAAATTTTCCCGTCCGGGGTCGTCAGGCTCGCCTTCAGCTCCGGATATTGCGCGAACAGCTTCTTGATATTGACCCCGTATTTATCGATGTACTCGTTGAGCGGCTTAAACAGGCCGCCTTGAATATTTTTCATCGTCTGGTCCTGGTCCATCTGATACACGATGTCGGGCAAGTCCGCGCCGGCGGCAAGTCTCGGGTTAATTGCATCCTGATACGTAGACGGCGGAAGCAGCTCCCAATTGACGGTAACGCCGGCCCGCTTGCCGATTTCCTGCACGATCGGAGCCTTCGCCAAATCGACATTGTTATACCACGAGTTCGTTGCCAAAATCTTAATCGTGCCGGCCTTATCCGTAATCGGCCCCGCACCGGTATACGCAAAGCTGCTGCTCCCGGACGACGCCGTCCCCGAAGAGCCCGTGTCCCGACTGCCGGCGCCGGAACCGCCTGCGGCTCCGCCCCCGGTGCATCCGCTTGCCAAAGCTGCGAGCACAGCGGCGATCACCGTCATGCTTGCCGTACTGCGAAACGTCTTCTTCATGTTTGTAGCCCTCCCCATAATTGGTACATCCGATTTGCTATCCGGAATAGGCGATCAGCCTTTCACGGCTCCGAGCGTAATGCCTCTGACGAAATATTTCTGAATGAACGGATACACCATCACAATCGGCACGATGCTGACGACGACGGACACGTAACGAACCTGAAGCGTCGACACCGCAAGCGCGCTGGCGGCCGTCTCTCCGCCCATCTTCTGCATAATTTCCGGCGAGGCCATAATCAGCACCCGGCGCAAAAAAATTTGAAGCGGCTGCAGCTCCTGCTTGCCCAGATACAGCAAGGCGTTGAAGAAATCGTTCCAATGAGCGACCGCATAATACAGCGTAAGCACCGCGAGCGTCGGCTTCGCCAGCGGAACGGCGATCCGAAACAGCATCGTAAAATCTTTCGCCCCATCCATGGTTGCGCTTTCAAATATTTCATTCGGAATGTTCTCGAACGCCGACCGCAGGATCATCACGTTGAACGTACTGACCAGCACCGGCAAAATCATCGCCCAACGACTGTTGTACAGGCCGAGCTCCGTAATGATCATATACAGCGGAATGAGCCCCCCGGAGAAATACATCGTAAACGCAATGTAGAAGTTCAGCTTCCTCCGCAGGAAAAATCGTTTTCGCGACAGCGGATACGCCGCCAGGCATGTCGCCGCGATATTGCACAGCGTGCCGACGACCGTATACCAAATCGTGTTGTAATACGCGCGCCACAGCTCCGGGTATTGAAGCACCATCTTGTAGCCGTCCAGACTGAAATCGACCGGCAGCAGCATGACCAGCTTGTTATTAATCGCCTCGACCGAGCTTACGGAAACGCTGACCACATAAATGAACGGATATAACGTAATGCAGACGGCCAGCACCGTGACGGCGTGCACGAATACGCTGTAGCTCCGATCCGCAAATGACTGATTCACCGGCTCTCCCTCCCTTCCTCCTTCGCTTGCTTACCAAAGCGACATATCGTTATAACGGCGGCTCAGCCAGTTTGCCAAATAGACGAGGCTAAAGCTGATTACCGAATTGAACAGTCCGACGGCTGTCGCGAAGCTGAAGTTTTTCGATTCGATCCCTTGCCGGTACACATAAGTGGAAATGACGTCGGCCGTTTCGTACGTCGCGCCGTTGTACAGCAAATACACCTTCTCGAAGTTCACGCTCATAATGCCGCCGATCGACAGCAGCAGCATAATGACGATCGTCGGCTTCAGGCTCGGCAGCGTCAAATGCCACAGCTCCTGAAACTTGTTCACGCCGTCGATTTTGCCGGAATCGTACATCTCCTGGTCGATGCCCATAATCGCGGCGATGTAGATGATCGAGCTGAACCCGAACGACTGCCAAATGCCGGAGGCCGTGAAGATGGACCGGAACCATTCGGGAGCCATCATGAAATTGATTTTTTCCATACCGAGCTTCACAAGCCATGCGTTGACGATTCCGTCCGTCGGGGACAAGAAGTTGATGATCATCCCGGCGATGACGACGGTTGAAATGAAGTGCGGAAGATACGTCACCGTCTGGGCGAACCGCTTGAACAGACCGTTACGGATTTCCACTACGCAGACCGCGAATAATATCGGGATCCAAAATCCGAACAGCAGCGGGTAAAAGGCCAGCAGGAACGTATTTCGCAGCAGCCGGAAAAAGTATCTCGAGTTCACAAACTGCTCGAACCACTTCAGGCCCACCCAGTCCCCGCCGAACAGGCCGTGCCCCGGCGTGAAGTTCTTAAAGGCCATCAACACCCCCGGCATCGGCAAATAGCAAAAAATGAAATAGTACAGGAAAATCGGCAAAAACATGAGAAGCAGCCATTGGTCGCGGCGAATGAGCTGCAGCAGGGGTTTTCCTTTGTTTTCCATTCGGTGTCTCTCTCCTTTCGTTCCCCGCCTTATGCCCTCATTCTAGCAAACCGTTCGAACGTCCTAAATCCAACATTTTTTCGATCCGTGTCACTTTTTTACGGACTGCTCCAGGGTCGCTGCGGACACGAAAAAGAAGAGGCTGTGCCAAAGCCCTAAGAAAAAATGGCTAAGGAACATCCTCTTTTTATCTTGTCCGGATGGTGCACCGGAATGTATGGTAGTTGGCGCTTTCACAGGGGCCGATCAAGGCCGAACAAGAAGAGCTTTGAGCTTTATTCCAGGTTAGCGTGCCTGCCGTACATCTTACCCGAATTTTGGCCTTGCAACTCCATAAGATGGAGGATTGCTGCATCCAAGTATAGGAGGAGCGTCTGTTCGAACAGCGATCCCATGGGCTGAGCGGTGAGCTCCAGTCCGGAGGAGTGGTCTTTCGTCGCGCCCGGCAGGACGATGACGATATCGGAGCGCAAGCTGATCGAGGAGGAAGGCTGCGTCGTGACTACCGCGATGGTGGCGCGATACGTCTTCGCTTTCTCTAACATGCCGATTAGGCTGCGGGTTTCGCCGGAACCGGAGCCGATGATCAAGAGGTCCCCCTCAGCGATCCCCGGTGTCACTGACTCGCCGACCACATGCGCGGAATAGCCGAGGTGCATCAGCCTCATAGCAAATGCTTTCATCATCAAGCCCGATCTCCCGGCGCCGGCGACGAAGATACGTCCGGCACGCGAGATCGCTTCGCCGAGGCGGTCGTCATGATCGCCTGACATCATCGCTGCGGCATGCGCAAGCTCCCGCACGATTTGCTCTACATATTTCTTCATCGGCGTCATCTTACCGCTGAGCGATGAGCTGCTTCATCTCGGAGGCAGCTGCGCGCTTGTCCGGATGTCCCGTAATACCGCCGCCGACGATGACCAGGTCCGGAGACGCCTCAATAACCTCGGGAAGCGTAGCCAGCTTAATGCCTCCGGCGATCGCCGTTTTTGCACGCTTTACGACGTTCTTGATGGCTCGAAGGTCTGAGAAAGAATTTTCCCCGGCAGCCTGCAGGTCGTACCCCGTGTGTACGCAAATGTAGTCCACGCCCAGAGCGTCGACCTCACGGGCGCGCTGCTCCAGATTTTTCACGTTTATCATATCAACGAGGATCTTCTTGCCGTGCTTGCGAGCTTCCTCGACCGCCCCCTTAATCGTGGAGTCGTCGGTAGCCCCTAAGACGGTAATAATATCTGCGCCGGCTTCCGAAGCTTTCATGACCTCATAAGCACCTGCATCCATAATTTTTAGATCGGCCAGTACCTCGAGCGACGGGAACGCTTCTTTGATTTCCTTCACGGCGCGGAGGCCCTCATTAATAACGACAGGCGTGCCGATCTCGACAATATCGATAAATTCTTGAACTTCTTTCACGACTTCCTTTGCCTCGGGAATGTTCACCAAATCGAGCGCGAGCTGAAGTTTCATAGGATATTTGCCTCCTTGTATTGGTCGTCATGTTCCGTTCCAATTATAGATAGACAGCATCAATATTGAAAGTAGGCACTATTTTATTATATAGTGACAAAAAGTATACTGTCAGACTGTGGAGGCGAAGGAATGGCCAAACAAACAGAGAAGGTGTTTAACTGCGAGAAGGAATTGACGCTATCGATCATCGGCGGAAAATGGAAAATGATTATTATGTGGCACTTAGGGAAGGGAGGTACGAAGCGCTTCAGCCAGTTAAGATCCCTTATACCGGATGTGACGCAGCGAATGCTTACGACGCAATTAAGAGAGCTTGAAGAGGACGGAATCGTAAACCGGAAGGTGTACCCCGTTGTGCCCCCGAAAGTGGAGTACAGTCTGACCCCCCGCGGCGAAAGCCTGATTCCGATTCTGGACCTTATGTACGATTGGGGCAAACAGTATCTAAAGGAATTCGAACACAAGGTCACGATTCGTGACGTCTCGGGATTGGAATAGCTCTGGGTGTGCTGCAAAATCCCGATGCGCAGTGTCCCACCGCTGGAGTTTTGAACGAAAAAGAGCCTCCTAAGGAGGCTCTGGCCATCAGCCGGCACCCGAATCGGGCGCTTGGAATTTCGGAAATTTCAAATAAACCGTCGTGCCCTGACCCGGGGTTCCGGCGATGCGGATGCCGTACGGCATGCCGAACCGGAGCTGAATGCGGTCATGCACGTTCTTGAGGCCGTAGCCCGTATCGGAGCTCGTGCTCAGCACCTTGCGGGCCAGCTCTTCCTTCATGCCTGGCCCGTTATCCGATATGGCAAACTCCATATCGCCGCCGGCTTCGTAGCCGCGCAGCACGATAATGCCGCGCCTCTCTCCCTTCCGCAGCTGATCGATGCCGTGCTCCAGCGCATTTTCCAGGATCGGCTGGAAGACAAGATGGATCATGTCGTATTCCAGCAGCCCGGGCTCGACCTCACAGACGAAGTCGAACTGCTGATTGTGCATGATGAGCTGAATCTGCATGTACGCCGCCGCATTTTCCAGCTCGCTGGCCACCGAAGTATAGCTCTTCCCCCGGTTCAGCACCGTCCGGTAAAACCGCGACACCGTATTGGTCAGCTGGCTGATTTCCATCGCATCGATCTCCAGCGCCTTCCAATTGATAATCGACAGCGTGTTGTACAGAAAATGCGGGTTGATTTGGGTTTGCAGCGCCCGCAGCTCCGCCTCCTTCTGGGTCAGCTTGCTCTGATACACCTCTTCAATCAGCCTGTTGATGTTCGCCAGCATGTTGCCGAACCGGTTCGTCAGCTGGCCGATTTCATCCCGCGAGGTGCTGCTGACGTCGATTTTCAGGTTGCCCGTCTCGACGATCATCATCTTCCGGTTCAGACTAATAATGCGCTTGACGAAGCTGCTGGAGAAGAGGCCGATAATCAAGAACAGGATGACGATGCAGACAAGCACAATGAGTACCGTAGCGCCGACGATGCTCTGGGCGTTTACGGCGAGGCTCAGCTTCGGCGCAAAGACGACCAGCTTCCAGCCCGTCTCGGGGATCGCCTTCGTCAGGATGACGTACCGCTCGCTGTCCACCGGCTCGTCCGGAGTGACGCCTGCGTACCTCGACAAGAGCGTCACACCTTGCGCGTCGACGATCCTCGCTCCGTATGCGCTCGCCTGAATGCCGTCCAGCGGCTGAAACATGCTGTCCGCATCAATACTCAGAAACAATAACGCCGGCTCTCCGGACCGCGCAGCCGCTGCGCTGTTCTCGAACTGGCGCGTTGCAAACAATTTGCCGTTGATCAGATGCCACTGCGTCGCTTGCGGGTACGGGCTGTTTTGCGCCCACGGCAAGCTCTCCAGCAGCTCCATCGGCAAAATATATTCCCCCCGCAGCAGCTTGCGGTTATCCGTGAATACGGAAATTTGCAGCAGATCCTTATTGAAGTCAAGAATGTTGCTGAAGAACGGGTCGACATAGTCGCGGTAAAGCGCAGGAAAATTGCCGTTATCGGTAACGAAAATTTGCTTGAAGACGATATTTTGCGTGATCGAATGGATAATCGACTCGTGCTGGGCGGTCCGGTAATTGATCGTAGCGGCGATTTGTCCGACGGTGCCGTCCAAATTTTGCTCGGCCTGCTGCAGCAGAAACCGGCTCGCCTGATGGTAAGAAAACGCGCCTAGCAGCACTAGCGGAATAATCGATACGACGATATACGAGATGATCAGCTTCTGCTTAAAGCGCAAATTCCGGAAAGCGGTAAGCAGCGGCGCCATCTCAGCTTCTCGCCTCTCTGAATTTGGCCGGCGGCATGCCGTGATAATGCTTGAAAATTTTGCAGAAATACGAATCGTTCATAAACCCGACCTTCGCGCTAATATCGGCTATCGTCATATTCGTGCCGCGCAGCAGCTCGGCCGCCTTCTGCATACGCACCTGAGTAATGTATTTTATAAGCGTCAGGCCCATTTCTTTACTGAACAAGTGGCTCAAATACGTTTGGGTCAAGTACACCTTATCCGCCAGCCAGGCGAGGCTGAGGTCGGTCATATAGTGCTCGTCGATGAGCTTGATGATATCCTTGATCACCTTCTTCGTATCCGGCGAGCTGTGCCCGTCCGCCGTATCGAGCAGCGCCATGACACCGTACACGTGTTCCTTCAGCTCCGCGAGTGTCCTGCTTCCGAAAATGTTTTCGACAAAGCGCCTAAACTCGAGAGCGTCTTCCTTCCCTAACGTCTGCAGCACTTTCTTGGCCAGCTCTGCGGATACGTATTTGATATAGATCGCCGAATGCTGGCCGCTGCCCTCCACCGTTTTGAAAAATAGCTCGACCCCTCTGCGGAAGCCGAAGCGGTCCTTGACCTCGAGATGCCAGCCGATCGTCTCGGTCAGCTTCGGCAGCGTATCCGACAAATCGCGGTTAGCCTGCCGTTCGTCCGTAAACAGCACGACGCTTTCCTGGAAAAAAAATTTCTCCTCCACCGTGTTCTCCATACTGCGGAATTCCCCGGCCAGCTCGGACAAGCTCAGCACCGGCTTCCCCATTACGAGCGTCACCTGCTGTCCGTACATTACCGTCATGTAATCCTTCAGCCGATTGCCGAGCTCGCTCGGCTCCTCGCAGCCCGGCTGCTCCGGGTCGTACATCACAAGCAGCAGGCATTGATTCCCGTTCAGATGGATCGTTTCGAAAGGAGCCGGGATAAGCGGACTTACGCTTTCCATGACCTCTTGGTCATTCCCTGCGAATACCGGCGACGGCAGATCGATCAGAATCATCTGAAGGCGCTTGTCCCTTAGCTCGACGCCGGCTTGGGCTAGCTGCTCCGGGGAAGCCGAGTCTCTCCCGTTCAGCAGGTGGAGCAGCATCGTCTCCTTCTCGTGCTCCAGCCCCTTCTGATACCCGTCGAGCAGCATGCGGCTGTACGCTTTCTCGTCCCGCTCCTTCCGGCACAGCTCCAGCACGCTCGTAAACTCCCGCAAAAAATCTTGAACGTCGATCGGCTTCAGCAAATACGAAAAAATATGGTATTGGATCGCTTGGCGGGCGTATTCAAACTCGCCGAAGGCGCTGAAGATGATAATCTTCAGCTCGGGAAACCGCTGCCTTGCTCTGCGGCAAAGCTCCAGCCCGTCCATGAAGGGCATCTTGATGTCCGTCAGCATAATGTCGACCTCATGCTTGTCGAGCGTCTCCAATGCTTCCTCGCCGTTCTCCGCCTCCAGGACGGACAGCTCCAGACCGTATTTCGCGATCAGCAGCTTCATGCCCTTCCGTTCAATATGTTCGTCGTCTACGATGAGTATCCGAAACATGGGTATCCCCCCTGCTGTGATAAACAAAACTCCACCTGCTTCGGGTGGAGTGGAGTTGATGCCCCTTCTAGTTTACCAAAACGGGAAAGCTCCGAGAACTTTATTTTCCTTTGATTCGTATTACTTTTTTGCGTTTGCCGGGGCGGGGCTGCCCTTATCCGGTAAAGCAAGAGCCCCATGTAGCGAAGCAGGAAATGGAATTAACCTCGTGCTGCGGATTGCGAAAGAGCGGCTAGGGACGTTACGGTTGACGGAATCGCCGAATAAAATCCTGCTGTTGAGTCAACATAAATTTGGTGTTGATTTTGCCAACAGGAGGATATCGAAACCATGAGCTTAGTACCTTATGAACCGTTTCGCCATCTGGAAAATATGAGACGCGAGCTTGACCGGTTCTTCACGGCGGACTTCCCGGCGTTCAAGACAGGTTTAGGCCAACCCTTCGGGAATCTCAGCATCGATGTTCATGAAACCGAAACGGAAGTCGTCGCGACATGCGACATTCCGGGCCTCGAGAAGAAAGAAGACGTGGATATCGATATCCACAGCAATGTGCTTCAGATCAGCGGAAGCATCAACAGAGCGAGTGAAGTGAAGGAAGAGAACCTGCATCGGCGGGAGCGCTTTGTCGGCCGGTTCCACCGTTCGATCGATTTGCCGGCAACGGTCAGCCCGGAAGGCGTCAAGGCAACGTACCGAAACGGTGTCCTGGAGATCCGCATGCCGAAGACAAAACCGGACAGAAGGAAAATTAACGTCGAGTTCCACTAACAATTATCGATGAGTGGACCAGCAGTTTCTGTTGGTCCTTATTTGCATCGCTTCGTAATATGGTTTGAACTACTCTCCCGCAGGATTTTGATAAGATGCCGGTAAGCTATTCTCCTGCTTAAATCCCAATCTAAGCTGAAAAGTCAAAAGCCCCCGCTTCCTGCGAACGCAGGCGCGAAGGCTCGGGCGAATATGGCCGAAAAGCTACGCTCACTATATTTTCAGCTCCCCAAGCTTGATCAGCTCGACAACTGCTTGTGAACGACCTTTGACATTCAGCTTCTGCATAACATTGCTGATGTGATTGCGAACGGTCTTTTCGCTGATGAATAGCTGTTGAGCGATGTCTTTGGTCGTTTTGTCCTGGACCAGCAACTCGAAGACCTCGCGCTCTCGATTTGTGAGCAAAAATTTGCTGTTATGATCGCTGCCCTTCAATTTTGTCACCCCTCCTTGCCCGGGTTTTTGTGTTACAAGGTATAGGGATACAGTCAAATTCATTGTATGAAGGGGCATTATCAAGGGTGCGATGACCCAGGAAAAATGGGCAGATTCCGGAGCAGCGGTCACAAAGCGGGGGAAATCGCGATAAAGCTACACGGATCCGGGGAAAATCTCGCCGGTATAACGGGATGTAAGATGTCCATAGCGTAATTAATCATATGTATGCGCTATCAAAAATGTGCGGAACGCCTGCCCGCGCAGGCAGTCCCCGGTACCCGGTTACCACAAGACGCCTTCCCCAGGCACCGGCCCCGCACATCCGGCTAAGCGCCGCTCCCCGGAAGATGGCTCTCGCAATATGCCGCCGTCTCAGCCAGCTCCTCGTCCTCAAGCTCGAAGTCCAAATATTTGTCCGGCTGGCCCTTCTCATACAGCTCGTATTTCACAATGCCGCCCTTGCCGTCCTGGACGCCGTAAATGACCCGAATGTACACACCCTGCTCGGAAAACAATTCGTCGTCCTCTTCCACCTCAAGATCGAGATGAAACTCATAGCGTTCACCCGGCACGATGCCGTATGGATCGCGAATATACTCGGCCCGGTGGCCGGTAATTGTGAACATCGTTCTTCATCCTTTCCGTTATACAGACAGGGTTCATTATAGCATAATCAAATGAAGCCGCGCTGACGTTTACGGTACGCCCCGGGGGTCAGTCCCAGCTTGGCACGGAACAGCCGCACGAAGTAGTTGTCGTCCGGTATGCCGACGCGCCCGGCGATGACCGCTACAGGCTCGTCCGTCTGGCTGAGCAGCCGCTTCGCCTCCTCCAGCTTCACATGCAGGTCGTATTGAAGCGGCGTTAATCCGGTATGCTTCTTCAGGCAGCGCGTTATATAGTCGATGTCAAAATGCAGCGCCTCCTCGAGCTCCTTGGCCCGGTAAGGCTCGAACTGCCGGCTGCGCAAATAGGCGGCGGCCCGCTCGCTGAGCAAACGCGAGCCCGACAGCTTGGCGGTGCCCGCCGCCGCCGTCTGGAGCTGCGCCAGGAAGCGGGCCGACAGAGCGTGCAGCATCGCCTCATCCTGCAGCCGAAGCGAACGGTGAAGCTCCACCATCTCCCTGAGTACCGGCAGCAGCGGCGAAGGATCGAGCACCGTATATTTGGGGATGATCAAGGACCTTTCGGCCGGTGTCGTATCGAAATCGGTCCCGGACCGCTGCAAAGCTCCCCACGACACCTGCTCGCTTCGTACAAGACGGACTCCGCTCGAATGCGTAAAGTGGAGCCAATAGATGTCGGTTTCCTCTTCGCACGGCTTATGTCCGTAGTGAGGACGATTCGGCTCCAGCGTGAGAAAATGGCCCGGACCGAGCTCAAACGCATGCCCGTCTTCCGTCATATATAGCATTCCCCGTACGACGAGCAGCATATCGAATACCGGAAAAATGCGGTGTACGTGCTGGTCGCCCGGTCTCCACACCGAATGTCCGACCGTCAGCAGCTGAGGCATCGGCGGGATCGTAAAATGCAGGCCGTCCATCTGTGTTCCTCCTTCCGCACAAGAGTACGGCTGAAATGGTAACGGTTACAGTATAATGCAAGAAGTCGATTTTGTGCTATAAGCGGTCGATTCTCTCTCTACAGCGGCAGGCGCCGTTCATCGTAAAGTGAAAGCATGCGGATAACGGCGGGGAGGAAAGTTTGCTATGCGGTTTCGACAAGTTCACCTCGATTTTCATACGTCGGAAGCGATTCCGGCGATCGGCTCCAAATTCGACAAGGAGCCGTTTCAAGCGGCGCTGCGGGCCGGTGCAGTCGATTCGATCACCGTATTTGCGAAGTGCCATCACGGCTGGGCATATCACCCGAGCGACGCGAACGACATGCATCCCGGACTTTCTTTCGATTTGCTTGGAGCGATGATCGACGCGGCGCATGAGATCGGCGTCAGGACGCCGGTTTATATGTCGGCAGGCCTTGACGAGAAGCTGGCGCGCCGGCATCCTGAATGGCTCATCCGGCGTAAGGACGAAAGCACGACGTGGGCACGCACCTTTCTGGAGCCAGGGTACCACGAATTTTGCTTCCGCTCGCCTTACCTTGACGTTCTACTGAAGCAGATCGAAGAGGTTGTGGCCCGGTACGATGCGGACGGCATTTTCCTCGACATTGTCGGGGTGCGCGCCTGCTACTGCCAGAACTGTACTCGGGAGCTGCGCCGCCGGGGCCAAGATCCGCGTGACGAGACCGGCGTGCTGGCGCTCGGCGAGGAGACTTATGCAAACTACACGAAGCGGGTGCGCGAGCTCGTGCACGGCATGAAGCCGGGGCTGCCGATTTTCCATAACGGCGGGCATATTCGGCGCGGCAGGCGCGACCTGGCGGCGGCGAACACGCATCTGGAGCTGGAATCGCTGCCGACGGGGGGCTGGGGGTATGATCATTTTCCGCTATCAGCCCGCTATGCCCAGACGCTCGGTATGCCGTTCCTCGGGATGACCGGCAAGTTTCATACGTCGTGGGGCGAGTTCGGCGGCTACAAGCACCCGAATGCGCTGCGCTACGAGACGGCGCTGAGCATCGCAAACGGCGCCCGCTGCTCGATCGGCGACCAGCTGCACCCGGAAGGCGCGATGGACACGGCGACCTATGAGCTGATTGGAGCGGCGTACCGGGAGGTGGCTGCGAAGGAAGCATGGTGCGCCGGCGTGCGGAATGTCGCTGACGTGGCGCTGCTGTCGGTGGAGTCGCTGAAATCTCATACCGCGGAAAATGGTGCCGACAGGACCGGAGCGTCCGACGCCGGAGCGGTGCGCATGCTGCTCGAAGGCCATATGCTGTTCGATGTCATCGACACGGAAGCGGATTTCGGGCGGTACAAGGTGCTGGTGCTGCCGGATGAAGTGACGCTTGGCGGCGAGCTGCTGGATAAGCTGAAATCGTTCTGGGCGCAGGGCGGCAAGGTGCTGGCGACGGGACGGTCGGGCCTTGCCGAAGCCGGCGACGCGTTTGCGGCGGATTTCGGGGCGGAATGGCTCGGGGAGAACGAATTCCGGCCGGACTATTTCCGTCCGGGGTTTGGTTTGGAGAGCTTGGGGGATTCGGCGTTCGTCTTCTACGGACAAGGGCAGCGCATCGCTTTGAAAGGCGGAACGGAACTAGGAGCCCGGGAGGATCCGTATTTTAACCGGGACGTGTTTACGTTCTGCTCGCACCAGCATACGCCGAACTCCGGCCGATACGGCGGACCGGGCATGGTCGAAAGCGCGCTTGGGATCTATATCGCTTGGAGCATTTTTGCCGATTATGCGGAGAAGGGCAGCTTGGCGCAGAAGCTGACGGTGCTGCATGCTTTGGACCGTCTGCTCGGAGAGAGGCGGACGCTGCGCACCTCGCTGCCGGCACAGGGCGTAACGACGGTGCAGGAGCAGCTCCGGTCGGCGGCTGCTTCGGAAGGCGTCATGGCGGAGTCGGGTTGGCTGGACGGCGGCAAGCGGCGGTATGTGCATCACCTGCTGTACGCCTCGCCGGTCAAACGCGGCTCCGTCGAGGTGATCGAAGACATCGTTCCGCTGCTCGACATCGAAGTGACGTTGAAACTGCCTGAAGGGGCCGACGTTCGCAGGGTGTATCTCGCGCCGCAGATGGCGGAGCTGCCTTATGTGCGCGGTGACGAGGGTCGGATTTCGTACCGTGTGCCGAAGCTGGAATGCCATCAGATGGTAGTGATCGACGTTTGAGCTTGTGCCCTTTCATGAAAGGGAATCGGCGGCTGAGCGGTAATGGCGGGAGGCTGTGGTTTACCGGGATTCGGGGGGATTGCGGGATTCGGTAAGATTGCGGGATCGGGGGAATGGCCCGATTCAGAGAGGTTGGGAGCTTTGGCGAACTAATCATGACAATTGATCCTGTTCCACGCTTTCGTAAACCCGGTATCGGGTGAGAAAATACAAGCTTGATTGACGCCGCCCGCGGAAAGCGTAAGGATCGTATTGTACGTTTCTTCCTTGTCGTTTACGCGAAACGTAATGTTGGCCCTCCCGTCCATATGCTCCCGATCGTACGGCACGACCAGCCTCTCGACGCGGACCGGATAAAAGCCCTGCTCCCTCAACTCCTCCATACTCCCAATCCAATCGGACTTCTTCGATTCCTGCCATGCAAGCGACGCGGACGCCTGCTTGAAATCGTGCCGAACGACAGCTTGCAGAAATTGCTCCGCATGCATGTTGTGCAGAGGAATCAAGCCCCATCCGATGACCCGAAGCGGGTCCAGGACAAGCAGGAGCAGGATGAATCCGACAACCGCCGTCATGATCACGGCTATAGCCCCGAAACGTTTTCTGCGCATCGGCGACACCTCGTTTCTAGGATATACGTCACTTCATTTTCCTGCCAAATAGTAAGATGTAGGATGCCAGTGAAAAGTTGCGCATTTCAGGAAATCTTTTACTTCCAATGTCTCATAGTTGGCGTTGGCCGCCGGAACATCAGCCGCATAAAACGTTTACCCACCCATTGGCACGCGAAACCACAGAACGAGAAAAGTTAAAATACACAATGAAATAAACAGCGCCAGCCTCCAGCTCCTCGCGTGAATCCACATCAAACCGAACAAGCACAAATCAACAAACATGGACCATCCAAAATTCCATCCATGCTTATAGATGATTTCTCCCCGCATTACCATAAACGCTTCCATTGCTGAATACAGGCCGACAAATCCGAGGAAATAAACAACTCGACTCCAGACTTTGCGCGGAAGAAAGCGAAGAAAAAAGACGGTGGTGGAAGGAAATAGGACGATAGCTTGGAACAGAAAATTGGCTTTGTCCGTGAAATAACCGATATCGGGAAAATGCCACACCATGTGTCCCCGGCAAATTAACGGGTAAATTATGGATACCAAAGAGACGTATAGGACGGTCTGGTAGTATTGGTCAACGTATTTGTACGACTTGGTAATGACGAATACCATTAAAAAGCTGAGCGTGAAAATGATGATAACCATGCATCTGTCTCCCAATGGTATGTTTAAATTGATTTACGAATTATCCTTCGAACCCAATTCAATACAGCAATCAAGATCATGTATAAGAAGGGATAGACGATCGCCGAGTGCCAAAGCCTCCATTGATGGTGATAAAAATATCCGGCTTTAACTGCTAACCACTCATACCCCACTGCGAATATCCAGCAGGCGACGATGTACCAAAACTTCCGTGCTTTACTTGCCATGTACTGATAGTAATTTAGAAATATCGCGTTTACTGCAGGATAGATGCCCAGGATGGGAATGAAGTACGACCACTGTACGCCCGGGAAGAAATAACCATACCAGTCGAGCTTTAAGTCCAAAGCCAGATCGACAAGCTGCTGCAAAACCATTGCAAACATACAAGTTGAAAATATTTCAATCGGCGTCAGTTTCTTCGGCATGAATAAGAATACGACATTAAAAACGATAACGGAAAGCAGCAGCATCCACATACCGATCACCTGCACCAGTTTAGTATATATTTTCCTCTTAACCCAAAATGTTATACTCCCTTTCTTGCCAAAGAAACGAGACCGGAATGCTTATTGTTGGGGTCCGCCGCCGGCTGTAGTAAAATGGAAAGTATCTACAGGGAGGTGCGGCGCTCGCTGCGGAAGGCTCCCGTAAGGACGGTGCGACGATGGACAAGTACGGATTTCATCCGGTTATTGAGGCGTGGTTCCGCGCCAAGTTCGGGAATCCGACAGGCGTTCAAGATCAGGCATGGGAACATATTCGCGCAGGCAAGCACACGCTCATCGCTTCGCCGACAGGCAGCGGCAAGACGCTGGCGGCGCTGCTCCCTTGCTTGGATGCGATCGTGAAGAACAAACAAAGGGAAGCTGAGCCCGGAACTGAAGGAGCCGCACCCCGGGGTGCTGGCGTAAGAGTCGTCTACGTGACGCCGCTGAAGGCGCTGAATAACGATATTGGCCTGCATGTTGTTCATTTTGCGAAGGAGCTCGAGGAGAAAGCGGCCGTGCAGACGGAAGCAGCAGCGGCAGCCTCCGGGCAGCGGCCGGAGCATGAAGCGGCGGCTTGGCCGGGCGTCACCGTCGGGGTGCGCACCGGCGATACGCCGCAAAATACGCGCGCCTCCATGCTGCGGAAGCCTCCGGACGTGCTTGTCACGACGCCGGAATCGCTGTACCTGCTGCTGACGTCGCCGCGGGCGCGGGACATGCTGCGCACGGTTCGTCATGTGATCGTGGATGAAATCCACGATCTTGCCGGCGACAAACGCGGCATGCATTTGTCGCTGACGCTCGAGCGGCTTGGCGAATGGTGCGGCTGCGAGCCGCAGCGCATCGGCGTATCGGCGACGCAGAAGCCGATCGAGCGGGTGGCGCGCTTCCTCGGCGGCTGGAGCGAAGCCGGCGAGCCGCGTGCCGTGCGCATCGTGGAGCATCGCGGCGACAAGCGGTACGAGCTGCGCGTCGGCCTGCCGGCGCCGCTCGCCGGACCGGCGGCCTCCGCCGACGATGCGGTATGGACGCCGCTGGTAAAGCGCGTGCTCGCGCTCATGGAGTCGGAAGCGGCGCGGACGACGCTCGTGTTCGTAAAGAGCCGCACGCTGAGTGAGCGGCTGACGCTGCGCCTGAACGAGCAGGCCGGGTACGAGCTGGCGCGCGCCCACCACGGCAGCGTGGCCCGCGAGCAGCGGCTCGAGGTCGAGACGCTGCTTAAGGAGGGCCGCCTCCGCTGCCTCGTCGCGACGTCGTCGCTGGAGCTCGGCATCGACGTCGGCCATGTCGATCTGGTGATCCAGATCGACGCCCCGCCGAGCGCTGCGGCTGCGCTGCAGCGCATCGGCCGCGCCGGCCACGCCGCCGGCGCGGTCAGCCGCGCTGCGCTGCTCGCGCGCAGCCGCGGCAAGCTCGCCGAGCTGGCTGCGCTCGCCCGGCGCGTCGCTGCGCGAGACATCGAAGCCCTCCGCGTGCCGCGGGAGGGACTCGATGTGCTCGCGCAGCAGGTCGTCGCCATGCTGGCCGCAGGCGACGACTGGACGCTCGAGCGGCTCGAGCGGCTGCTGTCGCGCAGCGACAGCTACCGCGGCCTGCCGCGCGAACGGCTCACGGCGATGCTCGATACGCTCGCCGGATACTACCCATTCGTGCGTCCGCTCATCGAATGGGACCGTGCCACCGGCCGCCTCGGGCGGCTGGCGGCCACGTCGATGGCCGCCATTCTCGGCGCCGGCACGATACCGCAGAGCACCGCCTATCCGGTGCACCATCACGAGAGCGGCCTGCATCTCGGCGAGCTCGACGAAGAATATATTCACGAGTCGCAGGTCGGCGACGTATTCCAGCTCGGCGCATCGTCATGGCGCATTCAGCGCATCCAGGCCGATCGGGTGTACGTGACGGAAACGGCGAACCGTTTCAGCGAAATTCCGTTCTGGCGGGGAGAGGGCGCCTCCAGATCGCTCGAGCTGAGCCGCGACGTCGGCCGGCTGTGGCGCGAGCTGGACGAAAGGCTGCACGATGCCCCGGAAACGGCGGGGACGGCGAATGCGGCGGATGCAGCGAATGCGGCGAATGCAGCGGATATGGCGGATGCACCCGATACACCCGATACAATTGATGCACCCGGCGCGTCCTATGCATCCGATGCGCCGCCGGTCCGGCCGATATCCGAAGCGGACACCGCTGCTCCCGCTCGGCCGCTCCAGCCCGGTGCACCCCTGCCCGAAGCCGCCGCACGTACCGCAGCCGACTTAGCTGCAGCCCGCTGGCTGAGCGAGACCTGCTTCCTGGAACCGGAAGCGGCCGAGCAGCTCGTCCAGCTTGCCCGTTCGCAGCGCGCGCATACGCCGCTGCCGACCGACCGCACCGTCGTGCTCGAGCAGTACACCGACGAGCAAAACCGCGTCCACATGGTGCTTCACAGCTTGTTCGGCCGAACCGTAAACCGGACGTGGCTGCTCGCCATCGGACGCACGCTGCAGGACATCGGCATAAAGCCGATTCATGCGACAGCCAAAGACAACGGCATCGAGCTCGTCTTCGCCTATGGAGAGCGAACCCGGACCGCCCGCGATGCGATTGCCGCCCTCACGCCTGAAGCCGCATACGGGCATGTTCTGGACGCAGCCGCCGGCTCACCGTACTTCGCGGCCTCGTTCCGCGAGCTGGCACAGACGTCTTTGCTGCTCAGCCGCAGCTTTACGCGCGTGCCCGCCTTCGTGCTGCGGCTGAGAACCGAGGAGCTGCTGAAAGAAGCGCTTCCGTTCAAGGACCGGTTCCCGCTGTTCGCCGAAGCGCTGCGCGTCACCATCGAGCAGAAGCTTGATCTGCCCGGACTGCAGGAGGTGCTCGGCGGACTGGCGGACGGTTCGATCCGCTGGGCGGTGTGCGAAGCCGCATTTCCGTCCCCGATGACCGCGCAGTATGAATTCGATTACGTCAGCGCGAACATGTACGAGTCGGATGCCGTTCCGGCCGACGTGCAGCTTGAACTGATGGGTATTTCGCGCAAGCTGGCGGAGGATATGTTCGGCCCGGCCGCCGGCCCGCGCATCGATAACGAAGCGATGGAAGCGGAACGGGCTCGCCTGAACGAACCGGAGCTTGCGCTGCAGGAGCCGCAGGATCTGCTTCGCGTGCTCAAGGAGCGGGGCGAGCATACCCGCGAGGAGCTGCTGGCGCTCGGCATCGGGCAGCTCGATGCTTGGCTGGACCGGCTCGAGGCGAGCCGGTCCGTGGCGTCGATCCGCCTAACGGAGGCGACGGGCACCGCTTACTGCAGCGGTGAGGAAACGGTGCTCTACGCCTCGCTGCAGACGGACCCCGCCGCCGCCATGTTCATTCTGAAGCGTTACGCCGACAGCCGGTTTTCGTTTACCTTGAACGACATTCTGCAGCGCTACCCGATAACGGCGGATGGTGCGGAGGCCTGGCTGGAAGCGGCAAGTACGCACGACATCATTCAAGCCGCACCGTTCGCCCACGGCGAAGAGGAGCGCATCTGGATGTCCAGCAAAGCGGCTTCCCGGCTCATCCGTCTGTCCATCCGTACGTTCCGCGCCTCGCGGGAAGGCTTGTCGGCAGAGCGTTACGCGTCCAAGCTTCTGGAGCTGCAGCGAATTGCCGCGCCGGAGCAGACGACAACAGCAGAAGATCCCGCAGCCGCTTTGAAGGAAGCGCTCCGGCCGCTGCAGGGCTGGTTTGCGCCTGTCGGTCAATGGGAATCGCTGCTGCTTCCCGCACGGCTTCCGAATTACCGGAAGGAGCATCTGGATTTGCTGTGCGCAGCCGGTGAAGTGGTATGGATCGGACGCAAAATGGACGGCGACAAAGAAGGCCAGGCCGCATTTTTCCTCACCGAAGACAAAGATCTCTTCGCGCCCATCGTCGGCATGAACCGGCCGGATACCGCCTATCCGGAGCTGCTGCAATTGCTGAGGGAGCGGGGTGCGAGCTTCTTGTCCAAGCTCAGTCTGGAAAGCGGCCTGCAGCCGTCCACCCTGCACTCGCAGCTCATGCAGCTCGTGTGGGAAGGGCATGCCGCCAACGACCAATTCGCGCCGCTGCGCGAATATGCAGCCGGCGGGTCCCGCAAAGCGGACAAGTTCCGCTCCGGACTCGGGCGCTGGTATGCCGTGGCCGACAGCTTCCCGGCAGCGGCCTTGGGCGATGTGCAGCGCGAAGCGAGCGCGCTCCGCTGGACGCGCCACCTGCTGGACAGCTACGGGATCGTCTCCAAGCCGCTTGTCGCCGCGATCTGCCCGTTTTCCTGGGATACGGTCGCCGCCGTTCTCAAGCAGCTCGAGCTGCTCGGCCACGTTTCGCGGGGATTGTTTCTGAAGGAAATCGAGTCGATCCAATTTGCCTCTCCGAGCCTGTTGACCGAGCTGGCGGAGCCCTCCGTCTCTTCCGCTCAGCCGGCGAATGCTCATCCGGGCGCCGGCGACGCCATCCTGCTGTCCGCCGTCGACCCGGCTAACGCGCTAGGCTGGCTGCTGCCTTGGCCGGCCGCCGGCAAGACGGCGGGCTACGCCCGCAAGCCCGGCAATTGGCTGCTTCGGAGCCGGACGCACTGGCTGCTCTGGCTCGAGAACGGTGCCAAGCGAATTGCAACGCCTCCCGAGGCGGGCCAAACCGAAGCCGCCACAAGCCTAAACGGCCCTAGCCATCTGAGCGATCAAAGCTTGAAGTCGCTGCTGCAGCAAATTGCCGTACGGCAAGGCTTGCGCAAAATCGTCATCGACGCATGGAACGGCCTGCCGATTATGGATGCTCCCGAGGGCAAGCGCATTAAAGAGCTCGGGGCTGAACGCGATCGATCGTCCTACGTTCTATGGTCCAGTCAGCTCCGTTGATCGCTTCAAAGCATCAAGAAATTCCAAAAATTTTGTCGAATCATGCCCGAGTATGCAGGTTTATGGAGCGGATATGGAGAATACAAATCATTATCCCTACCATCACCTGCATCGGAGGCAGATCACCAATGACGGACTCACAGAACCCGCCGCTTTGGAAACGGTTTCTATTCTCCATCAAATCAAAAGCCGCATTCCCCATCCTGATCATCGTCAGCATCATTATGGGTGCGGTATCGTACTGGACTTACCAGCTCGTCGATCAGACGATTACGATGAAAGGCCGAACGACCGTAGAGGTTATCCGCATTGCCATAGAAGATGCTCTCACCGCGCGGCAGACAGCTGAAGCCGTCATGGAACGGGAGATGATCGGGCAATCGTATTTAGCCTCGTACATCATAAAAGATCGGAAATTGAAATACGCCGATGTGAAGCAACTCGCCGAACGGTCCGGCATCGATGAATTCTGGTTTGCCGACAAGAACGGGAAGCTGACGCTAACCAATGCCGGCGAAAACATCGATTTTCACTTCGGAGCGGACCCGAAGGCGCAAGCTTACGAATTTATGCAGCTGCTCACCGGCGAGAAGAAAAGCGTAGCCCAGCCCGCACAAACGCGTACCGTCGACACGAAGGTGTATAAGTTTGTCGGCGTATCGGGATGGAATGAACCCGCCATCGTGCAAGTCGGCCGTGACGGAGCCGCGCTCATCGAGCTGGAAAATAAAATCGGCGCCGCCCAGCTGATCGGTCAAATCCAAAGCAAGCTGAGCGAGGACATCCTGTTCGGGGCGATCCTGGATCAGCAGTCCCGCATCGTTTCGTCCACCGGCAAGGAGCTGGAGCAGCATGCCGCCGTGCAGGCCGTCGCCTCCCAACCGGCCGGCTCGACGGCAACCGCCGAGCTGTCGGGCAGCAAAGCGACGTTGTACAAGGTCGGCCTGTCGAACGGACAGTCGTTCGTCATTGCGGTCTCGAACCAAATTTTGACGTCGATCCTTAGCTCCACGCTGCTGATCGCCTTGATCGGCCTGGCCGTGATCGCTGCTGTCGTTTTCGTGATCATCCATCTTCTTGCGAGGCGCTTGAAAACGCTGCAAACCGCACTCGAAGCGATTAACCGCGGGGAAGGCGATCTGACACAGCGGCTGCCGAGCCAATCGTCGGACGAAATCGGCAGCTTGGCGAAAGCGTTCAATGCGTTTACCGCTTCTCTTCAGCGCTTAATCGGCGATACGCAAGCGGCAGCCAAATCCAGCTACGGCAAGAGCATTTCCGTCAAGGAACTGGCCGGCCGGACGACCGTCGTATCGGGGGAAATCAATTACGCCGTCAAGGAAATGGCGGCCGGGACTTCCCGTTTGACCGAGGAAGTGGAAGACGGGATGAATGCGATTCAAGACGTTTCCGCATTAATCCTCGAAGCCGAACGTAACGCCATTGAACTTGATCAGGCCAATCAAGCGATCCAACGCTCCCAGCAAGCGGGGCAGCAAGCGGTTGCCGCTTTACAAACCGGCATGAACGAATATGTAGCCGTTACGGACTCCGTTGCGGAAAGCTTCAGATCTTTGTCCGAAGGAATCGGCCATATCCTGCTTGCAGCGGATACGATTCAAACGATTTCCAGGCAGACCGGTCTGCTCGCGCTGAACGCCTCGATCGAAGCGGCCCGCGCCGGCGAGCACGGCAAAGGCTTCGCCGTCGTCGCCTCCGAAGTTCGCAAGCTTTCCGAGCAGTCCGCCGAGGCCTCCGACCGGATTCAAGATATCGTAGCCGATCTGCTGTCTTCGACGGAACAGACGAAGACGATGTTCAGTGAAGCGAATGAGTCGTTGAGCAAACAGTCGGACAATGTCAAGCAAACGGCTCTAGTATTCCGCGATATCGATCAGGCGTCGGCGCCGATGACCGCGAAGGTTACGGCGATCCAGCAGACGGCGGAATCGTTAAGCGGGCACAAGGATCATATCGTTGCCTTCATCGAAACGGCATCAGCGCAAACGGAAGAAACGTCGGCAGGGACGGAAGAAGTGCTGGCCAGCGTCGAGTCTCAGCTGCAGCTGTTCATGCAGGTGAACGAGCTGGTGACGGAGCTTCAGGAGCAGATGAACAGGCTCAGCTCCTCCGTAGACCGCTTTAAAGTGTAACGACGTCTAACGGGCGGCAGGGGTTTCCCCTTGCCGCCCGTTCGATTTTGCCTGACTTCCGGTTGTTATTTGCCGATAAACTGCTGTGTAAACATTTTGCCGCAGGGACCGCCGTTTACAATCCCGATGCCGATATGCGTATAGGAGGTGCTCAAAATGTTTTCACGGTGTCCCTGGGAATTCATGAGCGCTTGATGGGCGGCGGCTACCGTCTGATTGCAGGCTATATTCTCGCCGGCGGACCGGTAGGTGATGCCGAATTGCTTCATCATATCAAACGGAGAGCCGTACGTCGGCGACTGGTGGGAGAAGTAGTTTTTGTCCACCATATCCTGGCTCTTCGCCCGCGCCGACCGCGCCAGCGTCGGATCGACGGCCAGCGCCGCGAGGCCTCTCGAAGTCCGCTCCTTGTTGACGAGCTCCAGCATTTGCTGCTCCTCTGCCGACAAACCGGTCGACGGTGTCGGCGTCGGTGTCGGTGTCGGTGTTGGCGTCGGTGTCGGCGTCCCCGGCCCCGAGCGGCCCAGCTTCAAATTGCCGTAGGCCCACAAAATATTTTCCAGCGTCTTATTGTCCACCGCTCCCGTTACCGGCAAGCCGTACTTCTGCTGGAACGCGCGTACGCCGCTTTCCGTCGCGGACCCGTAATACCCGTCGATGGCGCCTGCGTAATAACCGAGCGATTTCAGCATCCCCTGTACGGCGTAAACGTCAGGCCCATTCGCCCCTTTGCCGAAGCCGAGCGCGGTGCCCGCAAACGCAAACAAGCATACGGCCGCTACTGCCAGCACGACGATTCTTTTTTTCCATTGTTGCATGTACGTCCACTCCCTGCCTCAAAAGGCTATCCAAGTCATCACCTTTCCGGTGATCCATGGATAGCCTTTCCAGTGGGAAGTCCCGCTATGCGTTTAACCGAAAAGCGCCTCGTCTTCCTCCAAAGCATCGCCTACAGTAAAGCATTCTTCTCCGGCCTCGAAGCTATTCCATGCTCCGGCTTCTTCAGCCTCCAAATCAATTCCCAGATCGCGTTCGAACATAGGTTCACGGCTCCTCCCGAAAATGTTCTTTCTCAGCTACTCCGCCCGTTCCACACGCACCGCGCAAAGCTTGAATTCCGGCATCCGGCTCGTCGGATCGAGCGCGTCGTTCGTCAGCTTGTTCACGCTGAGCTCTTCGCCCCAGTGAAACGGAACGAACACAGTTCGCGGCTGAATGCCCTCGGTCACCTTCACTTGAAACACCAGCGATCCCCTCCGGCTCGTGATCCGCACCTTGCCGCCGACGACGAGCCCGATCCGACCGGCCAGCCAAGGATGAATTTCCGCCACCGGCTCCGGCGCTTTCTTCATTAGACCCGGCGTCCGCCTTGTCTGCGCGCCGCTCAAGTAATGATTGGACAGCCGGCCTGTCGTAAGGATATACGGATAGTCCGCATCGATCGGCTCCGCCGGCAGCTTCGGCGTGATGCCGAACAGCTTCGCTTTCCCGTCCGGATAGGCGAACCGCTCCTCGAACATGCGCGGCTGGCCCGGATGATCCGGGGATGGACACGGCCAGAACACGCCATGCTCGCGCTTCAGCCGCTCGTAGGTGATGCCGCTGTAATCGGCCTTCCCTCCGGCCGATGCCCTCGTCAGCTCGACAAATACGTCTTCAATGCTCGTATAGCGAAAATATTCCCCGCGCCCCAGCGCCTCCGCCAGCTCGCAAATCAGTACATAATCGAGCTTCGCTTCGCCTGGAGTCGGCAGCGCCGCAGGACGGTGGAATACCCGCCCCTCCAGATTGGTCAGCGTTCCTTCTCCCTCCAGGAAGGAAGAGCCGGGCAGCAGCCAATGCGCATATTTCGCCGTTTCCGTCTCGAACATGTCGACGACGACGAGCAGCTCCAGCTTGCCGAGCGCCCGCTCCACCAGGTCCGCGTTCGGGCTCGAGACGATCGGGTTGGAGCCGAGCACGATCATCGCTTTAATCTCGCCTTCGTCGACCTTCTTCAGCATCTCATAAGCCGAGACGCCTTTGCCCGGGAGCTCCTTCGGATCGATGCCCCATACCGAGGCAACATACTCCCGGTCGGCTTCATTCTCGATCAGCCGGTAGCCCGGAAGCTGATCCGCCTTCTGGCCGTGCTCGCGGCCGCCCTGCCCGTTCGCTTGCCCGGTTACCGCGCCGTAGCCGGCTCCCGGCTTGCCTACATTTCCCGTCAGCAAGGCCAGATTGATATAATTCAGCGTGTTCTCCACGCCGTTCGATTGCTGCTCGAGACCCCGGGCCGTCATCACGATGCCCCGTTCCGCCTTGGCGAAGCCGCGCGCCACCGTCCTTGTGACGGCTTCGAGAATGCCGGTGAGCTCTTCGACGCGGGCCGGCGTGTACGCTTTGACAGCTTCGGCCAGCTCTTCGAAGCCCTGCGTCCGTTCCTCTACATAACGCTTGTCGTACAGCTTCTCCGCAATAATGACATGAAGCAGTCCGTTAATGAATACGGAATCGAAGCCCGGCTGCAGCCGCACATGAATGTCGGCGCTCTTTGACGTCATCGTATTGCGCGGATCGATCGTAACGATTTTCGCTCCGTTCTTCTTCGCTTCCAGCAAATACGGCATCATCGTCGGCTGGCACTCGGCAATATTCGTTCCCGCGAGAATAATATAGGAGGCCTTCGGAATGTCCGATAACGGGAACGTCATGCCGCGGTCGAGCCCGAAGGCCCGAATTCCGGCCGCCGCCGCCGACGACATGCAGTACCTGCCGTTGTAATCGATGTATTTGGAACGCAGTGCGACACGGGTAAATTTGCCGAGCAAATAGCTCACTTCATTCGTCAGCGAGCCGCCGCCGTAGACGGACACCGCATCGTTGCCGTATTTCGCTTGAATGCGCTGAATCTCGGCGGCGATCCCTCCGATCGCTTCCGGCCATTCCGCTTTCCGCCACGCGCCCTTCCGCTCATTGCCAATCCGGACGAGCGGCGTCAGGACGCGCTCCTCATGGAGCACATGATCCAGCGCGTTCAGTCCCTTCTGGCACAGCCGTCCGGTCGCGACCGGAAAATCCGGGCTCGGCTTGATCGCCAGTCCCGGCGCCTTGTCGCTCGGGACCAGCTCCATGCCGCACTGCATGCTGCAGAAGCAGCAATGCGTTGACGTCGTCGTACCCATGGGACTCACCTTCCTACGTTAGGGCGATCCACACCCGCCCGTTCTCTACTTTGGTCGTATAGGTATGAACGCAGCCGTCATCCGGCTTCTGCACTTCCCCGCTCGGCACGTGAATTTTACGGTCATGCATCGGGCAGAAGACGAATTCGCCGGAGACGATGCCTTCCGCGAGTACGCCGTCCTTATGCGGGCAGCGGTTCTGAATCGCGTGCACCTTGCCGCTGGAGAAGCGGAACAGGGCGAGCTCCAGGCCGCCGATGCGCACCGTCTTGCCGGTGCCGACCGGCAGAACGTCATAGGCGATGACGTCGTACCATTCCTGTGCCTGTGCTGCCAAGTTCGCCGCTGCATTGCTCATCGTCATATCGGTCACCCTCCTGATTACTTCACTTCAACGACATCATACAGATCGCGGCGAATCGTATCCGACTCGATCGCTTCCTTCCACGGGTCCTTCGTCACTGACAGGGCGACGTCCATTCGCCCGCGCAGCCCGCTCCGGCGCGCTTCGTCCTGCAGAACCTCGCGGATATGGTCGATGCCGAGCCTCGCTACCCACTCCGACGTTCGTTCGCCGTAGTTGCCCGTCTCGCGGTAATATTGCAAGTAAGCTTCGGTATATTCGATCACTTCGGCTTCGGTCTTGACCGTCATGAGCAGGTCGCCGACACGCACCTTCACGCCGCCGTTGCCTCCCGCATACAGCTCCCAGCCGCCGTCAACCGATACGACGCCGAGGTCCTTGATGCCGGATTCGGCGCAGTTGCGCGGGCAGCCGGATACGGCCATCTTTACCTTCGCCGGTGTATTGAGCCGCTCGAAGCGCTTCTCCAGCGCAATGCCCATCCCCATCGAATCGCCGGTGCCGAAACGGCAGTAATCTTCGCCGACGCAAGTTTTGACCGTACGAAGCGCTTTGCCGTACGCATAGCCGGAAGGCATATCGAGATCGGCCCACATCGCCGTCAAGTCTTCTTTGCGTACGCCGAGCAGGTCGATGCGCTGTCCGCCGGTCAGCTTGACGGTCGGAACGTTGTATTTTTCCGCAACCTCGGCAATCTTCTTCAAATCCGCTGGCGTCGTTACGCCGCCGTACATCCGCGGAACGACGGAATACGTGCCGTCCTTCTGGATGTTCGCGTGCATCCGCTCGTTGACGAAGCGGGACGTGCGGTCGTCCTTATACGTCGTCGGATTGACCATGCCGAGGTAATAGTTGAGCGCCGGCCGGCACTTGGAGCAGCCTTCCTCCGTCTTCCAGCCGAGCACGTTCATCACTTCGCGCACATGCGACAGCCCTTTGCCGCGAATCGCTTCTACGACTTCATCGCGGGACAGATCCGTACAGCCGCAGATCGTTTCTTTCGCCGGAGCGCCGCTGAACGCATCGCCGAGCGTCAGCGCCAGCAAATCCTTCACAAGCGGCTTACAGCCGCCGCAGGAGCGGGACGCGTTCGTGCAGTTTTTCACTTCCTCTACGCTCGTAAGCCCTTGCTCCTTGATCGCACTGCAGATCGCACCTTTGCTGACGCCGTTACAGCCGCACACGATCGCATCGTCGCTCATATCCGCTACGCCGCCGCTGCCTTGATCCGCCGACGAATCGCGCAGAATCGCCGTTTTTTCCAGCCCCGATACGTCGGTGCCGTTTCGGATCATTTGCATGAGGCGGGTTCCGTCCGCCGTGTCGCCGAACAGCACCGCACCGATGATTTTGTTATCCTTAATGACAACTTTCTTGTAAATTCCGGAAAATTCATCGTGAACACGGATAGCCTTCGTGCCTTCCTGATCGTTAAACTGGCCGCCCGAGAATACGTCTACCCCGGACACCTTCAACTTCGTATACACGACAGAGCCCTCATACGGCGCCGTCTCCACGCCTGCCAGCCGCTTCGCCAGCACGGCGCCCTGCTCATAGAGCGGAGCGACGAGGCCGTAGGCGATTCCGCGGTGCATCGCGCACTCGCCGACGGCATAAATGTCCGGGATGCTCGTTTCCAGGTAGTCGCTTACGACGATTCCCGGATTGACTTCAAGCCCGATCTCCTTCGCCAGCGCCACATTCGGCCGAATCCCGACCGCCATGACGATCAGATCCGCATCGGTGTGCGTGCCGTCCTTAAACTTGAGTCCGGTCACACGCTTGCCGCCCGTAATTTCCGCCGATTGCTTTTCCAGCAGGAAGTTCATGCCCTGCGCTTCCAGCGCTTCCTGAAGCATTTTCGATGCCGTTCGGTCCAGCTGGCGCTCCATAATGGTGTCCATAATATGGACGACGTCGACCTTCATGCCGAGATTGAGGAAGCCGCGCGCCGCTTCGAGGCCGAGCAAGCCGCCGCCGATGACGACCGCTTTCTTGTACGTCTTGGACGCATCGATCATGCGCTCGCAGTCGCCGATCGTCCGGTACGCCATAACGCCTTCCTTATCCGCCCCCGGCAGCGGCAGCATGAACGGATTCGAGCCGGTGGCGAATATCAGTTTGTCGTACGGGACCGTGACGCCCTTATCGCTCGTCACCGTCTTCGCTGCCGTATCGACGGCCGTCACCGTATGGCCGGCATGGAGCGTAATTTGATTTTCCTCGTACCACTCGTACGTGTTGATAAAAATGTCTTCGACCTTCGAATCTCCCGCCAGCACGTAAGACAGCAAAATCCGGTTGTAGTTCGGGTACGGCTCGGAGCCGAATACCGTAATGTCGTACTTGTTCGGCGCGAGCTTCAGCAAATGCTCGATCGTATTGATCCCCGCCATCCCGTTGCCGATCAGCACTAATCGTTCCTTAGACATATGGATCCCTCCGTCATAGTAAAGTGAAAGCCGCTGCGCCTTGGCCGCCTCCGTTCCCGCGCGTTATCGCGGAGACTTACGCATTCGAAGCAAGGTTGCCGACTTTGCCGCCTTCGCCGATCCATTTGCGCTTCCACTCGCGCTGGGCGATCGTCATAATGACTACGCAGCTGAGCGCGATGCCGCTGAGAATCAGGAAGCCCGGCGTGAACGAGCCTGTCGACAGCTTCAGGTTGCCGAGAATTTTCGGCAGGAAGTAACCGCCGAGACCGCCGGCCGCACCGACGATGCCGGTAATAATGCCGACCTCTTGCTGGAACCGCTGCGGTACGAGCTGGAACACCGCCCCGTTGCCCATCCCCATGCACATCATGCCGACGAACAGGAGCGCTGTCGTCAGCCATAGCGTCGGCAGTGTCGAGATTCCGGCGAGCATGAGCGCCATGACCGCATACAGGACCACCAGCATCCGGATCCCGCCGAGCTTATCGGAGAGCCAGCCGCCGAGCGGGCGGAAGAAGCTGCCGACAATAATACAGATCGTTGCAAAATCGGATGCCATAACGGCGCTCAGCCCGTACTGCGTATTGAAGAAAATGGTCAAATAGTTTGCGAGTCCCGAGAAGCCCCCGAAGGTGACCGCATAGAAAATGCAGAACAGCCACGTATCTTTCTGCTTCAGCACCCGTCCGTAATCGGCCAGCGTCTTCGGAGCCGGCTGGTTCGGACTGTCCTTCGCGGTAAACAGGAAGATCAGGAATACGATAGCCAAAGGAATCAGAGCAAGCCCGAACACCGCATGCCAGGTGCCGTAATGCAGCGCGAGCCGGTTGGCAAACAACGTAGCGAAAATCGTGCCGCTGTTGCCTGCCCCTGCAATGCCGAGCGCAAGTCCTTGATACTCCGGAGGATACCAGCGGCTTGCCAGCGGCAGCGCTGCGGCGAAGCTGGCGCCGGCAATGCCGAGCATAAGGCCGACGAAATACATATCGCTGATCGAATTCGCGAATTGCCAGCCGACAATAAGCGGAATAAATGTCAGGATCATGCCGAGAATGCCTGTTTTCTTAGGTCCGATGCGATCGGTCAAATAACCTAACACTAGACGAAGGATCGATCCCCCGAGCAGCGGCAGCGCCACGAGATTTGCTTTCTGCGCCGCGTCAAGCTGGAAGTCGTTCGCGATCAGTACGGCCAGCGGCCCCATCATGACCCAAATCATAAAGCTCATATCAAAATACAAAAATGCACTGAACAACGACCCTTTGTGTCCGCTTTGCCAAAACGATTTCCGATCCGCCATGTCTCCCCAGCTCCCTTTTTTTCTATTGTTTTAGTGGAAAACAGAAAAAGCCCAGCCCGGTTTACGCACGAATGACGCGAATCGGGATAGGCTTCATTGCCATGTTGACACGACACTGTGTCAGCATTTCTTACCTGAGAGAGGAGCTCACGACCTTGTGAGATCCGTTACTGTGATTATATGCTCGATCGGGTTATGTGTCAATAAACATAACACATATTTTCTGAAATTAATGTGGAATTGCGTTTATTTAAGGAATCATCGACAAAAACGCCAGGTCCATGCTATATTTGTTGGTAGATAACATAACATGAACTAACCGGTGCAACAAGCTGATCCTATGCCATGTGCTCCGTTCGAATCATGTGGGGGGGTATGACATGCTTCAGACTTTTCTATTAGTGGAAGAGGTTGCTGGCTTTCGGTCTGAGGACGGGAAGGTGCCGGAGAATAAGCTGCGGGATATGGGGCTGCGGGTGCTGAGAGCCGCTTCGGATTCGCGCGAGCTGAAGCGCCAGCTGGACGGCGCAGACGCCGCACTCTTGTGCGTCCCGGTGGATGCCCTCTCCTCCTGGAGAAAGAAACTTTTGGCGCAGCGCTATTTACCGATCTTCTTTTGGTGTGACAGCGCGACGTTTCCGAGTCACGAGTGCAAGCTCGATCTCGAACTGGACGGCTTGTTATCCGCCGGAATGTCGGAGATGGATGTGCATGCCGCGCTGCTGCTCGGCTTTCAACATTTTATTCAGAGGCGCGATTGGGTTCAGGAGCGAGAGCAGCTTCTCTCTCGGCTCGAGGAACGCAAGTGGATCGATCAGGCCAAAGGCATTCTGAGTGAGATTAAAGGAATCTCTGAGGCCGAGGCATACGATTTCCTGCGCAAGCAAGCGATGAACGAACGAAAGCGCATGGTCGATGTCGCCACCTCCATCGTCAAGGTGTATCAGCTGCTGCAGGATCAGAACAAGGGAGGACGACGCACATGATTACATTATTAAAGGAAGTGGGCCGGGGCAAGCGCGGCGCACGGGACCTCACCTATGAAGAAGCGCGGCAGGCGGCGGAGCTGATCGTGAACGGGGAAGCGACCCCTGCGCAGATCGGCGCTTTCCTTGTCGCCGAGCGCATCAAGATGGAATCGATCGAGGAGCTGCGCGCCTTCATCGACGCCCTCCGGGAGCGGACGACGCTCCATCCGGTGCCAGGCAGCCTCGACTGCGCCGGGCCGTACGACGGCCGGACGCGTTCGTTCATCGCGACGCTGCCCACCGCCTTCGTGCTTGCCGCGAACGGCTTGCCCGTGACGCTGCACGGCAGCGCTCCGCTGCCGCCGAAATGGGGCGTCACGCTGCCGGACGTGCTGCGCGAGCTGGGCGTCAACGCCGGCGCGTTAACGGCCGCTGCCGCGACGGCGGCTGCCGGCAGCTCGGGCTTCCTGTTCGTTCCGTCGGAAGCATGGTGCCCGCCGCTGGCCAAGCTGCGCGGCATTCGTGAGGAGCTGGGTCTGCGCACGTCGTTCAATACGGCCGAGAAGCTGCTCCGCTTCTCCGAATCGACCTGCATGGCCGTCGGCGTCTTCCACGGCACGGTGTTCGAGAAGGTCGCGAAGCTCGTTATGGAGCTTGGCGTGAAACGCGGCATGATCATTCAGGGCGTGGAAGGCTCGGAAGATGTCGGTGTGGAGAAAAGGACCCGCACATACTTGATTCAGGACGGCGCCAGCGACCTGTTCGTCGTCGATCCGGAGCATTACGAGCTGCAGGTCGACGTGCCGGAGCTGGAATGGACGGCAGCAAAGCAGGCGGAAATGACGATGTCGGTGCTGGAGGGCAAGGCGGAGCTTCCCTATCTCAATATGGTGCTGCTGAACAGCGCCGTACGGCTCTGGATCGGCGAGAAGGTCGGCTCGATCGAGGAAGGCATATACCGCGCCCGCGGCGTCATCGACGACGGTCTGGCGCTGTCCGCCTTCCGCACGTGGAAGGCTAAAGCGGCCGGTCAGGCCTCGGCGGGTTAGGAACTGCAATATTGGCCCTTCACCACCATGGTCCCCGTGGATGTGAAGGGTCTTTATTGTCGGGAATCAATGTGGCGATAGCAGTCCAGTCGGTTGGTATGCTTACTCCCCGCTCCTGTGAAGATGGCTGAACCAGCCTAACTTGAGAGTAATAGCGGACTTTCGGGGCTTTATTTTCTCAGATCCGGCCGCATGGTGAGAAATAAAGGATTTTGAAGGCGTTAATTTTTGTGAAAATGAGCAGATTGGCCGTATTTGGGCCGTTCGACATCGAATAAGTCCTTGAAAGTCCGCTATTTCTGCCGTGTGGGTAGAAAGACTAGAATTAACGCCTTCGCAATCCGTTATGGATCTTCGCCGGGTTGCAGTGGGGGGAAACGATTGAACTGGTGAAGGTCAGAAAGACACTTGTGCGGGATGCTGCATCCATCAAAATGAACCGCTTGTCGGAACCTAGCCTACTGCCGCTAGCCTGCCCAACTTATGCCAACATCCAAGCCAAATAAGGCCGTGTTTGCTGCACCGAGGTGCCGCAGCGGCCCATGACCGCCCGATTTGGGCCGTCTTTGCTGCGCCGAGGCGCCACAGCTGCCCATGACCGCCCAAACAGGGCCGTGTTTGCTGCACCGAGGCGCCGCAGCGGCCCATGACCGCCCAAATAAGGCCGTGTTTGCTGCGCCGAGGCGCCACTGCGGCCCATGACCGCCCAAACAGGGCCGCCTTTGCAGCTCCACCCCACCACAGCTGTGGCTAGCTATTGGGTTTCGCAAGTTCTTAGCATTTTGTACCGGTCACAGCACTTCATTTCAGAAAGACACGCCCCAAACTCTCCCCTCATCTATACGCCTGCCGAATCGCGGCCCGGTACGACTGCGGCGTAACACCCTTATGCTTCTTAAACATCTGGCAGAAATACGGCGCACTGAACCCCCCGACCTCCCTCGCGATCTCCCCTACAGACTTATCCGTGTTGGCCAGCAGCGCGCACGCCTCCCGCACGCGGCGCCCGGCGATGTAGTCGGACAAGGTTACGCCGGTATGCCGCTTAAACAGATGGGATAAGTGGTACGGGGACAAGTGCAGCTCCTCCGCCATCGCGCCAAGCTCGAAAGGAAGCCGGAACCGGCTCTCAATCCAATCCAAGATTCGCTCCACATGCCCGGACGCCTTCTCCGCGTTGGGAAAACCCAAGGCCTGCTCCGGAAACACTTCCATCTGCAGATGGCGCAGCAGCGTCAGCAGGAACAGCGCGCGTTCTTCTTCCTGATGTTCGTCCCGCACAGACGAGCGAGCCTTGTCGTAACCGCCGAGCAGCTCTTCGAAGCGGTGGTCGCCTGCGGCGAACGTAAACACTTGCTCCGTTAACGTCCCCTTGGCAAGCAAGCGCACAAACGATTGCAGCTTGGGGAACGGCGCTAAGTAAGCCTCAATCACGCGAGGATCGAACGTGACATTGGTCCGTATGTAAGAAGCGTCCGCCAGCGGAGGCACTTCGACTTTATGCAGCTGATAAGGCTGAAAACAGAACAGGGTGCCGGGCTGAAGCCGATATTGCTTGCGTTCCAGCGTAACCGTGCCCGCCCCTTGATGCACGTAAAGCAGCTCAATGCCTTGGTGGGCATGCAGCATCAGCCAATTTTCATTTTTGGTTTCCGACCGATAGGACATGAAGAAGTTTCTTGACCCCATGTACGCCGGTTCAAGCAAGCTCGGCATGGCGTTCCTCCGTGGCTTCACGAAATCGCAATATAGCTATATTTTAGCACAACCTTCGTTAACGGCAACGGCGATATAATTGAGCCTAAGAACGACAACCCCAACCGTGCCAAGGAGGAAAACAACGATGTGGAAACATGCGATTGAACACGCGCTCGGCGTCACGAAAGCGAATATCGAACGGTTCGGCGACCGCATCCCGCATGTAAGCGTGGACAGCAGCCGAAAGTATACGACGAATGACAATACCGAATGGACCTCCGGCTTCTGGCCCGGCATCCTGTGGTTAAGCTACGAGTATGGCGGCGACCGGGCGTTTCGCGATGCTGCGGCCCGCACCGTCGACAGCTTCCGCCGCCGTTTGACCAACAACGTGCGGATCGACCACCACGACATCGGCTTCTTGTTTTCGTTGTCATCGAAAGCGCAGTGGATTGTGGAAAAGGATGAAAGCGCCCGACAGCTGACCCTGCAAGCGGCCGACGTACTGATGAAGCGCTGGCGGGAAAAAATGCAAATTTTGCAGGCTTGGGGACCACAGGACGATCCGAGCAACGGCGGTCGCATCATTATCGACTGCTTAATGAACTTGCCTCTACTGCACTGGGCCGCCGAGCAAACCGGCAACGAGCGGTACCGCGAAGTCGCCTCGATCCATACGGAGCAGAGCCGCCGCTTCCTTGTACGCGGTGACGATTCCTCGTACCATACGTTTTATTTCGATCAGGAAACCGGCGATTCGCTCCGCGGCGGCACGCACCAGGGCTTCCGGGACGGATCGACTTGGACACGGGGCCAGGCTTGGGGCATTTACGGCTTTGCCCTTGCGTACCGGTATTTGAAGCGTCCGGAGCTGCTGGAGACGGCGAAGCGTTTGGCGAAATATTTTGCCGCGCGGCTGCCGGAGGACAACGTCGTCTATTGGGATTTCGACGTACCGCAGACGCCGGAAACCAAACGCGACAGCTCGGCTTCGGCAATCGCCGCCGCCGGCATGCTGGAAATCGCGGGCTTCCTCGGAGAGGACGATCCGGACCGGCAGCTGCTGCTGGGTACCGTGAACAAGTCCATGGAATCGCTCGTCCGCAACTACTCGACGATCGGCGAGGAAGACGCGGAAGGACTGCTGAACCGGGGCTCCTACGCCGTAAGGCTCGGCCATTCCCCCGACGATTACACAATTTGGGGAGATTACTTCTATCTCGAGACGCTGATGCGGCTGGAGAAAGGCGTGCCGGGGTACTGGTACGAACGGCAGGCGTAGGCGCAGCGATCCGATACGGCGGCGGAAGGAAATCCTTCGGCCGCCTTTATCCTTTGCGGTATTCCTGCGGCGTCATCCCGTACACCCGCTTAAACATTCTCGCAAAATAAGAGAAGTTGCCGTAGCCCAAGTTTATGGCAATTTGGCTTACAGGCTGGTCGGACTCCAGCAGCAGCTGAGCAGCCCTCCGCATTCTCGCCTGCAGGATGTAATCGGACAAGGAAAGCTTCGTTTCCGCTTTAAATAGCCGCGAAATATACGCCGGATTCAAATACACGAACTCGGCCAAATCCTCCCGCGTAATATCCGCATCCAAATGACCGGCAATATAGTCCTTGATCTTCTGCACGATCGAATTGGGCGTCCGCTTGGAAAACAGCAGTCCGATTACCGTGCCGATCATCGTCTTCATCCACTGCTCCAGCCCCGTGATCGATTTCGTGACGGCGGGCAGGTCGGAGGACATCGCTCCGTCCATATACAGCAATTGGGCGGGCAGCCCCTTCCGCTGCAGCACGTAATAGACAACTTGCAAGAAGCCGTGATAGAACGCTTCGAGCGATTCGACCGTAACCTGCTTTGCGCTGAACGCAGCCATTTGCTGTTCAACGAGCTCGTACAGCTTCTCCCGCTCCCCTCTTTCGAACCAGTCCGCCCAATCCATCAAGGAGACGTTCTCCATGCCTTGTCCGGGACGATTCCGGTAGTCGCGGTAAAACAAGACGCGGTTTTGCTGAACAACGTTCTTATGCTCCCATTCCAGCAGCGAGTGATACGCCTTCATCAACTCGCCAAGCGGCACCGGTTCACTGATATAGCACGAGATTTGACAGAACAAATAGTGCCGGCACGCCTTCAAATAGGCTGCGCATGCATCTTCCAGCCCGCTCTCGTATGCCGAATCGGCGCGTTCGCTGAACAGCATCACGATCATATTGCCTCTGTTGTCCTCGACCGTATGCCCGCCGCTTGCGCCGACCAGCATTTCCTCCGCCGCATTGCGAAGCGCGAAGCTCATTATTTCTTCATCACGGGCGCTGAGATGCTTGTCCCACTTCTCTACGCTGATCAGGATCAGAATGACCTCCGAATGCAGCTCGATCGAAAGCTGGTATTCCTGTAAGGCGGAGCGAAGCGTCGCCTCGTTCAGCAGCAGCCGCTGGGACAAAATCTCCTGCCAAAACCGCTCGATCAGCACCGCCTTCTTATGCTCCCACATCACCTGATATTTTCGCAAATGCTCGGCGATTTCTTTCTGCTCCCGCCGTTCCTGAATGCTGTCCAAGGCGCCCTGCAGCACGTGCTCAAGCTCGCTGTAAAGAACCGGCTTCAGCAAATATTCATAGCTTCCCAGATGAATCGCCTTCTGCGCGAAGGAAAAGTCCGCGTGGCATGTCAAAAACAGGACGACAACATCCGGCTTATGCGCTTTGACCCACGCCGCCAGCTCGAGCCCCGACTCGTCGGGCATCTCAATGTCGCAAATCATGACATCGACAGGCGCTCGCAGCAAGATGTCCTTGGCGGCCGCCGCATGATAGGCCTCGTATACGTCACTTATGCCAAGCCGCTCCCAATCCACACCGGAGATCATCCCTTTCACCGCGAAAATCTCGTCGTCCACCAATAGCGCACTGTACATGCCCGGTCCCTCATTCTTCTGTAATTTGACGCGGAATGATCAGCGTAACGATCGAACCGCTGGGCTCCGCCCGCTCCAGCAGCATATTGACCTCCGACTTATAGAAGAGCTTGCACCGGCGCATCACATTCCAGAGCCCGACATGATCGCTTCCTTCATCTTCGAAGTAGCTCCGGGATTGCAGCAGCTTCAGCTTCTCTTCCGGTATCCCTTTGCCGTTGTCGCGGACTTGAATCCGTATTTGCGAATCGGATGCAGGGTCTGTCCGAACGTCGATACCGACAATAAAGGACTGTGACTGATGTACCGAGAAGCCGTGGATCATCGCATTCTCCACGAGCGGCTGAATCGTCGAAGGCGGGATGCGGCAGCTTCGCAAATCAGGCTCAACGTCGATATGGAAGGACAGATGCTGCGGAAACCGCACCTGCTGCACCGCCAAATAGCTGCGGATATGATCCAATTCTTCCGATAAGGTAATAAAGGAGCGATGCGTGCGTATCGCAAAACGGAAATAGTTGACGAGATGAATGGCGATTTGCTGAATCATCTCATAATGCTTCGTTTGCGCCAGGCTGTAGACGATATTAAGCGAATTCATGAAAAAATGCGGGTGAATTTGCGCCTGCAAATGCTTCAGCTCCGCCTTCTTCGTCCGGATCTGCTCCTCGTAAATATCGATCTTCAGCACTTCGATCTGCGAAACCATGTTGTTGAACGTCTCGCCGATGACCTTAAATTCGACCAAGCGATTGTCGGTAAACCGCACGGAAAGATCGCCGGAATAGATTCTTCGCATCCCCTTGATCAGCTCTGCAATCGGTTTCAAAATAAACCGCTCCAGAAACGCCAAATACATGAGCAAAATCACAAGCGCCAAAACCGGCACATAATAATTGATGCTGCGGAAAAACGTCAGCCCCTCCAGCATATTGCGTTCCGGAATCATGACCGACAAATACATATCCGCCCGCTGCGACGGCTGGACAACGAGCAAGTACTTCTCGTCCATGCGGACCAGCTCATACGTCTCCGCTGCCTTCGCGGCATCCGCCTTCCAATCGCTCGCTTCCAGTTCCTTCTTCAGCTCTCCGTCCTTCAGCTCGCTTAGAATCGTACCGTCCTTTGACAGGAACAATGCTTGCCCGCTTTCGCCGAGATGCAGCAAATTTAACGGGATCATCAGCCGGTTGATGTCCACCCAAGCCCCGATATAAGACTCATAGCCGGTGTCGACAAGACGCACAAGCGAGTATTGTCGATCCTGATAGATCAGCTGCCATGAGTGCTGCAGCGAGCCTCGCTGAGCATCGTCGCTCATCAATTGCTCCAGTCTCGCTTTGATCGATTCCTTCCGCTCGTTGTCCATATACGGCTGCGGTGCGACCAGCAGGTCCTCGTACTTGGAGCTGTATGCGAACAGCACGTCGGCATCCTTATAATAGTTCGTGTTCAAATACATCGAATTGTAGGTGCGGACCTTGGCATAATAGGACTCCGGGCTATCCGGGTCGAAAGCGCTGAGCGAGATCAAATCGTTATCTTGGTTCGACGTTCTGTACAAATATTTGTCCAGCTCCTCCAGCACCCGGTCGATCTGATTCGTATACATCGTCAGCAAGTTTTTATTGGACTGCGCAACCTGGGAATGCACGACCTTCGTCGCATAGACGTTATGCCATATTAATAAAACAACGAGCGGAACGGTGACCAAGGCGAAGCCCAAAACCAGCTGAGAACGAAGAGTCCCTCTGTTCACGTATGCATCCCCGCCTTCTTTGATCTCCCTCTTACTTCCATAGATCCGGCCCGATTCCTTCAAGCTCATAACCGAAAATACAACCAAGGCACCTCCGGGGGAGGCGCCTTCGCAGCTTGGATCCGTTATTACTTTTTATTCGTCTTCGCCCACTCGTCGAGCTGTCTTTGCTTCTCGGCGATAATTTTATCCAACCCGGCGGCCTTCATTTTGCCGACGAATTCCGGCACGTATTTCTCCGGGTCGATCGTTCCCGTGTACAGCCCGCCGGTGAACTGCGCAGCAACGTTGTTGGTGGCGGCGATTTCATTTTTCACTTTTTCCGGGTCGAAGACGAAGCCGAGAGCGATCGATTTTTGCGCGGTTTTATTAAACTCTTTGTAACGGTCCCAGATGTTAGGATCTTCCGTCTTCCAGATGTACGAATTCAATTGGTTGCCGAACATCCAAGGCAGATTGAGGTTGTAGCCAACGTTCGCGGCGTCGACGCCCGGCGGGTAATCGATAATGTTGTCCCCGGCTTTCACGTAGTGCTTGCCCTCCAGCCCCCAATCCAGCATGTTGAGCAGCGTCTTGTCGGTGTAGAGCAAATTCAGGAACATCATTGCCCTTGCCGGGTCCTTGGACGTGTTCGGAATCGCGAACATGGCGCTCGTCGTATCGCCTGTCGTCGTATAAGGCTTTGTCAGCTCTACGGTGACCATCGGCATACCGGTGTTGCGGGTTTCCTGCATGTCGAAGCCGGGCTTCATCGACTCGCCGTAAGCAAACGCTTTGCCCGCCTTGACCGCCAGGAATTCGCTGTCCTTGTTCGTGGCGCCGTCTTTATTGATGTAGCCGGCCTTATACCACTTGTGCATCAGCTTAACGGTGTCCATAAACTTTTGCGTCTGGAACATATCGATGACTTTCAGCTCGCTGCTTTCCCGATCGAGCACCCCGGGGCCGTCGCCCAGCATATCGAACATTCCATAGCCTAAGATAGCGCTCGCAGGAGAACGGTCGTTTTTGACCTGCAGCGGAACGATGCCAGGCTCGTTTTCTTTGATTTTTTGGAAAACCGGCTCCAAATCCTTCAACTCTTTAATCGCGGACAAATCGATGTTGTACTTGTCAACCAGGTCTTTCCGCATCACCACGCCTTTCGTAGCCGCAAACTCTTTGTTGGCAACGACGCCGTACGATTTGCCGTTCAGCTTGCCGCCCTCCACATAGGCCGGATCGAGCACGCTCTTGATGCCTTGGCCGTACTTGTCGAGCAAATCGTCCAGCGGCATAATTTGGCCCTTCGCCACTTGCTGTCCCAGTCCGTACCAGGAAGCCGTAAACATCAGGTCGAACGGCTCGGAGGAAGCGAACATCAAATTCGTCTTGTTCGTCCAGGCCCCCCAGTCAATCGGGCGAAGCTCGATCGTTGCATTGATTTTTTCCGTTAGATATTTGCTCATTTCGTCTTGGACCGCCTGCAAATCCTTCGGCACGACGCCCGATGGGAATATCATCACAAGCTTGTATGGCGCAAGATTGCTGCCGGTCGAAGCTCCCTTCGCATCCGCTGCAGCCGGCTTCGCCGCCGTATCGGCCGCTGCCGGCTCCTGCGCCGGAGCACCCGCACATGCTGTCAAGGCCAGACAGAGCACTAAGGTGGAAGCCAACGTGGTAAGCTGTTTTCCTCTAATCACCGAAACCCCTCCATTTGAAGAACATATATGATAATCCGAACATTCCGGTATTATCCTTTCACGGCGCCGACCGTTAAGCCTTTCACGAAATATTTCTGAAAGAACGGATACGCGAGTACGATCGGCCCGATGCCGACGATCGCCATCGCCATGCGAACCGTCTCCTTCGGCAATGAGGCCATCAGCTGCGCTGCGTTATTGTTGCGCGAGTTTTGCGCGAGGAACTGGATGTTGAGCAATATTTTGTTCAGCAAATACTGCAGGCTGTACAGCTTCGAATTCGATAGAAACACGAGACTGTTAAACCAGTCGTTCCAATAGGCCAGCGTATTGAACAGACCGACGGTAGCCAGAACGGGCGTCGAAAGCGGCAATACGATTCGCCAAAATATTTTCGATTCGCCCGCCCCGTCGATGTAAGCGGATTCGATGACGGCCATCGGAATCGAGCCGGCGAAAAACGTACGCATAATGAGGACGTAGAAGCCGTTCAGCAGCAGCCCCGGTATGATCAGGCTCCAAATCGTATCCTTGAGCGGAATGAATTTCGTGAACACGAGATACCACGGGACGAGCCCGCCATTGAACAGCAAGGTGAAGAAGACGAAGAAGCTGAGCATGTTTTTGCATGGAAAATCCGTTCTCGATATCGGATAGGCGAGCATCGCCGTGAGCGCCAGACCGACGAGCGAGCCAACCACCGTAATCAATACCGTAACTCCGTAAGCCCGTATTATCGTCATGGAATCCATAAACAAGTACCGGTAAGCTTCGAAGCTTATTTTTTGCGGGAAGAAGGAGTACCCGTTCGCGGCGATCGTCATTTCGTCCGTTATCGATACCATGAGCACGAGAATCAGCGGCAAAATCGTGGAGCAGGCAATGAAAATAAACAGAAGGTGCAGCGACCAGTGCGTTTTGCTTCGGCTTGCCAACGTAGACTCCCCCTTAGAACAGCGCTTGATCGCGGTTGAATTTGCGGACCACCGCATTCGAAACGAGCACCAGTATAAATCCGACCAGCGACTGGTATACGCCTGCGGCGGACGCCATGCCGAGGTCCCCGAGCTGCAGCAGGCCGCGATATACGTACGTATCAATCACATTCGTTACCGGCAGCAGCATGCCCGAATCGAGCGGAACCTGATAAAACAATCCGAAATCCGCGTAAAAGATGCGCCCGATGGACAAGAGGACGAGCGTTGTGATGACCGGCATGATCAGCGGAATCGTAATATGGCGCACTTGCTGCCACTTGCCTGCTCCGTCGATGACGGCCGCTTCATAATACTCGTTGTCGATCCCTAGAATCGCTGCAATATAGATGACGCTGGAGTAGCCGACGCCCTTCCATGTGTTGACGATGATCAGGATCCAGGGCCAATACTTCGGCTCGTTGTACCAGGAAACCGGGTCCGCGCCGAGCATCGGCAGAATCATTTTGTTAAGCAGGCCGTATTCCGAACTGAGCAAGCCGTATACCAAGTAAGCGACGATCACTGCCGACAGGAAATAGGGGAGCAGCATCGCGCTTTGGTAAAACTTTTTGGCCAGCCGGTGCTTGACTTCATTCAGCAAAATCGCCAAAGCAACGGAGAACACGAGCGTAATGACGATGAATGCGGCGTTATACAGCAGCGTATTGCGGGTTATGACGAAAGCGTCGCTCGTACTGAACAAGTACTCGAAGTTTTTGAAGCCGATCCAATCGCTGTGCCATATGCCTTTGGCATAGTTGATGTTCTTGAACGCAATGACCGTGCCGAACATCGGCAAGTAGTTATTAAGCAGCAAGTAGACGATGCCCGGGAGAGCCATCAGCCATAGCGATTTGTACCGGTTCATCCGCTTCAGGAGCGAACGCCTGTGAGCAAGCCGGTTTGCAGCCGATTTTGCCGGTTTCGCCGATTTTGCCGGTTTTGCCGGTTTCGCCGTCTTCGCCGCCAGCTCCCGATTCCCTTCGTATGCTTTCATGTCAGCAGCTCCTTTACTTGATAAGCACATTATAGTTTCATCACGGACACCTCCCCTACCACATCTGTGACCTCAAATGATACGATTATGACATTCGAGCATGTTGCAGCTGTCGCCGATAGCCCATCTTCTCCAACGGGTTTGCAGCCCTTTTTATGTAAGCGCTTATTTGTTATATTGGGACTAGGAGGGATGCGAATGAAGCCGTTGCGCAAAGCCGCTCCCGCGTTTATTTTCTTCATGGCCGCAGCATTATTGGTTTCCTGCGAACAAGGCAGGGAGACGGCGCCTGCTTCCGCGACTGAACATCCTTCGACGATAGCGGTTATCGGTGAAGCGGCAGATCTCCCTCCCTATCATCTGGTCATGGCTTTTCCTTCGGGCACCGTTCCCAAGGACTTGCCCGCCGTTCAAGAGGCAATGAATACGTATGTAAAGAAAAAAATCAACGCCACCGTCGAATTGCGTCCAATCGATTGGTCCGTCTGGTATGAAGAAACCAACCTGATGTTCGTCTCCAACGAGCCGTTCGACTTGCTGTTCACGTCCTCCTGGCTATACCTTGGACAAGAGGTAGCCAAGAAGCAGATCATTCCTTTGGACGAGCTGCTTGACCGGTACGGGCAAGGCATTCAAGCTGCTCTTGATCCCACTTACATCGAAAGCGGCAAAATCAAGGGCCGCGTCTACGGCATCTTGACGAATAAAGAATTCGCCTCGACCAAAGGGATCGTCATGAGGAAGGATCTCGTCGACAAATACAAGATCGACCTCACTTCGATTAAGGAGCTGGAAGATCTCGAGCCGGTCTGGAAAATGATCAAGGACAATGAGCCCGGCATCGTTCCTCTTCAAGTCAAGTTCGACCGCTCGCCCTTGACTACCCTGCTCGGCTACGGCCAATTCGACATGCTGGACTCCGGCGGCGGACCCGGTGTGCTGGATCGCAGCAGCAAGGAGCTCAAAGTCGTCAATTTGTACGAAACGCCGGCCTATCGCCGCTATGCCGAGCTGATGCACAAATGGTACAAGGCGGGATACATAAATAAAGACGGCTCCTTGACGAGACAGGATGAATTTCATGCGGTGAAAGCCGGAAAGGCGTTTGCCTATGCCGAATCGCTGAAGCCGGGATTCGCTGCGCACGAGTACCGCAATACCGGATATCCGATGGTCGCCGTCGAGCTGACGAAGCCGTATACGACAACCGGGGACACAACGAGCGCGATGTTCGCGATTTCCCGCAACTCCAAAGACCCTGCTAGAGCTATGATGTTTCTGGATCTGCTGTATACGGACAAATACCTTCTAAATTTGCTCAACTGGGGAATCGAAAATAAGCACTACGTCAAAGTGTCGGAAACGATCATTGATTATCCGCCGGGCTTAACGGCTACAACGGTCGGCTACAATCTGAATTTGCCGTGGATGTTCGGCAATCAGCTGAACTCCTACATTTGGAGGAATGAAGATCCGGATATATGGGAACAGTACATAAACTTTAATAACGCTGCGGACAAGTCGCTGGCACTCGGCTTTATTTTCGATCCGGAGAACGTCAAGAACGAATTGGCCGCATGCAACAACGTCATCCGGCAGTACACGGGCGCGCTCAACTCCGGCGAGTTTGAACCGGAACGCATTCTTCCCGCGTTCAATGAAGCGCTGCGTGCCGCCGGCATGGACAAGGTCATTCGGGAGAAGCAGCGGCAGCTCGATGCGTGGGCGGCAAGTAAACTAGCGCAGCATTGAAGCAAGAAAAAACGGCTTTCGCCGTATTCCAGACGCGCTTGGTGCCCGGTGAAATATAAGCCGACTTATTGAGATCAGCGATATAAACGATTTGTAAATAGTATCGAGGCCTCCCGTTTGAGGGATAACCTCGTCTTTTTTTCTGCTGGGACTTGGTGTGGCTGATGCGGTTCGTTAACGGAGAGCGCAGAAAGGCTTTAGAGCATTTGACAACGCAGCCGACGAGGAGTATGATCTAAATTAGTACCTGGTACTAATACTTAGTAACAAAAAAATTGGAGGGATTTACCGATGTCTCTTGCCCCTCGCTCCAGCGCCCGCATCACCGCGCTTGGCACCTATGTCCCGGAACGCATCGTCACGAATGAAGAGATGTCCCGTATCGTCGATACGAATGATGAATGGATCGTGCAAAGGACCGGCATTCGGGAACGGCGCTATGCCCGTGAAGACGAATATACAAGTCACCTCTGCATTGCCGCAGTCGAGGATATGGTTCGGCGACACGGCTCCCGTCTGGACGATATCGATCTTATTCTGGTTGCGACTCATACGCCTGACGTACCTTTTCCGAGCACGGCCTGTCTCATCCAGACGCATTTCGGCATCCCGGCTGCAGGCGCCGTCGATTTGAATGCCACTTGTGCGGGCTTCGTTTACGGTCTACACATGGCTAATTCGTTTATCTCTTCCGGTTTGCACCGCAAAGTGCTCGTGCTCGGCGCCGATGCCTTGACGAAGATTACGAATTTCGAAGATCGGACGACGTGCATATTGTTTGGTGACGGTGCAGGTGCGGCGCTGGTCGAATATACGGAAGATGAAGGAGCATTCCTTGCCGCACACCTCGGCTCCGACGGCAAGGGCGGCAAACACTTGTACCGCGCCGGACTTGCCGACAGCCTCTTTGGAGAACAGCTTGGCGGTGGCGGCAAGCTTGTCCAAAACGGACGCGAAGTATACAAATTTGCGGTCTCGACGGTTCCGAAGGGGATCGAGGCGCTGCTGGCGCAAAGCGGCCTCCCCCTCGGCCGGATCGATGCTTTCATCCCGCACAGCGCAAATACCCGCATTATCGAATCGATTTGCGAGCGCAGCGGTATTCCGTTTGAGAAAGCACTGTACAGCAATGAGTATTACGGAAACACTTCGGCCGCGACGATCCCGCTTGCTCTGCAGCTTGGAATCGACGAGGGCCGGGTGAAGCCCGGCGACAAGCTGCTGCTGTACGGCTTCGGCGGCGGCTTCGTCCACGCCGGGTTAATCGTCCGCTGGGGATAACGGATAGGCGAAGCCCGCGATTAACGGCTTAAGCGCGGATGAAGCCATGGCGGCGCCGGTCGTCCGATGCGCCGGCGCTTGACCGGCGGTGCGGGCAGCAAAACCGCCAGCCGCTCGGCCATGTATCGCTCATAGCCGGCAATGGCCTGCATATATTCCTGAAGTCTCGGCACCGAGCCGGGCGCCAGGCGAATCGATGCTTCGACCTGATCGGCCAAGCATTCGCTGATTCGCGAGAGCGCCCGTTCGCTTCGGGCCAGCGACTGCAAAATCTCGAGCTTCAGCAGCTCCAGCTGCAGCTCCGGGTCCAGCTCCCGGTCCAACACATCGTCCATGTTACTTCCCGCCCAATCCTCCGAACAATCCTCCACCAAACCCTTCCAAGCCGCCAAGAGCGCCGCCCGCCGCAGCTTCCTTCTCCTCGGGGCCGATCAAAAGCTTCAGGTGGGCTCCCAATGAATGCTCCATTTTGGCCAGTCCGTCAATCACTTCGACCATCTGTTCGTGGATGTCCAGCGCTTGCCGCAGCCGGTCGGTGTGGCCGTCCAGCGTATGGGGCAGCATATGCAGCGTGATCCAATTTCGCGCCTTCTCCGCTTCCGTCGCTTTCGCATCCAGGATATCGGCGATTTCCTCCTGGAAACGGGCAACCGAATGGACGATCGCATACAACGATTGCTCTCTACTCATCTATGGCGTCTCCTTTACTCATCGTGACTCGGCTCGTTCAGTTGTTTCATAGCCAGCTCCAGATGCGTTGCCAACGCATCCTCCAGATCGGCCAGACTGTTCAAGTATGCCGAAATACTTTTCGTAATCAGGGAGGAATGCTCAATGACGGCGCCTGTGCCGCCCTCGAAGGGCGATTCGTCAGGGGTATGTGCGATCAAGCCTGCCATATGACAGACGACATATTTTTCCGCCTCCACAATTCTGACGAGCTCTCGTTGAGAATCGGCCATATGCTCCACGGTTTTAGTGATGTAGTTCTCCAGCTGCTCCATCCGGTTTTGCCTCCTTCGTCTGTCAATCCGTGCTGCTCCAGCATATGCGCCTAAGAGGACGCAGGTGCGGGCTGCGGCGTGCACGATGTAAACGGACAAGACGAACGGGGATTATCCCGCTCGTCTTGTCGCTTTCCTGCGCTGTGTTGCCGCTGCCCGCTTCTTTACTACCGGCTTGCCTTGCCGTTTCCGTGCCGCCCTCGCCTTGACGGGCCGCCTCTCGCCGGGCGCCCGGCGAATTCGAGCCGCACCTGCCGGCCGCTTGCCTCGCTTCAGCAGCTTCGGTACTTTCTGGCCAGGACGGCCTGCGATAATTTCGCTGTACACTTCGAGATACCGGTCGGCCATTTTCTTTGTAGTGAACCGCTCGATCACGTAGTTTCGAAGCGCCGCCGGAGACGGCATGGGCTCGTGCAGCACTTTTTGCACCATCTCATTGACATTCCGGCATATCAAGTTCGGGAAGCCCGCCAACACCTCGGGCACCGCACCGTTATCGAGCGCCAAGACCGGCGTTCCGCACGCCATGGCCTCGATCATGACAAGGCCGAACGGTTCCTCCCATATCGTCGGGAACAACAGCACATTTGCAAATTTCAACAAATCCTGCTTGCGCTGCCCTCCTACGGCACCGACATATTCGATTCTCGGATTCGCCCGGATCCGCGGCGCTATCACTTTGTCGAAAAGCTTCTGATCCTTGACCGGTCCGGCGATAATCAGCCTCTTGCCCGTCCGTTCGGCGACATCCAGCGCATGCAAAATGCCTTTCTCCCACAATAACCGACCGATAAACAGCATATATCCGCGCTTTTCTTCGCTAAATTGATACTCATCGGGGTTGATGCCGTTATATACATATAAGCCCCTATTGTCCCCCGTGATCTGCAGCGCTCTCTTGCTTACATACACGGAATGCTTTACCGGATTGCGATGCGGAAGATGATGCGTACATACGGTCGGAGTTTTAAGAAAGCGGCGTCCGACACTCGATTTGAACGAATGGTCGTGGATAATATCCACGTTCTTCGGCATCGTGCTCACGACATACGAACCGATTCGGTTCTCCGGCATGCCTTTCGGATACGGCATCAAAGCAGCCGCCGTCTTGCTTCCCCGCGAGGCATATAAATAAACCTCGTGTCCGCGCCGGACCAGCTCCTCCGTGAGCTCGTAAACGATTTTCTCCGTCCCGCCCTGATTCGTTGGGGGAACCGGCAGCGCATTCGGGAAATTGGACAGCACTTGCACGATTCGAAGCTTGCCGTTGCCGCGCTCGATCCGTTTACTTGAATCCTGGTAGGGGTTGCCGTACTTGAGCTGAAGCTCCGGCTGGGCCTCGAAGGCGCTGCGGTCGACTTGAGAAATCGGTTTGCCGTCTTCGAAATAATTATAGCTCCAAGGCATCCTTCTGAGCCGCTGATGGCCGGCTAGGTAAAGCTCCCGCAAGTAAATGCTCCGCATGACGTACAATCCATTCTTCTTATCGCCGATATGTGCATTCATAGAGGAAAGCATATCGCCCTCAACGTGGGAAAAATGAGCGAGGCGAAGCGGAACCCCGTTGACGAGATAGCGGCCCGGAGCAAGCCTTTCGACCTGTCCCCGTTCGTGGAGATTCCAATAGGCAAGATTGTAGCCCGGGTGATCCAGTGTTTGAACATCGAAATAGGCAGGGGCTAAATTCAACCAATTTTGTTCGTAAAATAGGCCGTTGGCATACTGGTTAGCGTAACAGTACCGGTCCGTCCGATCCGTCCACCAGCGAAGAAACCGTTCGCTCTCCTCGCTCCGCCGAAGCCCAAGGAAGCCGACGTTATACAGGCCGTGCTGCAAATAAGTTAAGTCCGCGTCTTGCAGCAAGTGAGGCGTCAGCACAATCGGATGCTCACGCAAAGCTTGCTCCAGCTCCTCCATCCGCCCGAACAGCTTCGTATCCGCATCGAGAAACAGGAAGTTCGTCTCGCTCGGATAAGCCTTCATCAAATAGCGGAGAAAATGTCCCTTCAGCGCATAGGACGCCTCATTGACCCGACGTGTAAATATAAATTTGTGAAAATTCGGAACCTCGATATCGCGCACGAGCATTTTACGGTCGAACAGCTTGCTCGAGCTCACCTCGCGATGCCACTTTTTCTCCAAATAACAGAGGACCATAAGCGCATCCGGATGATGCTTCTTTACCGACTTCGCCAGCACCTTTGCCCGGGCCAAATGGCTGCCGGTAGCCATCGTGCAGATGATCATCGCATTCGCCGCCTCCTTTTTCTGTAGAGATTAGCCGAGCAATTGTGCCGCATGAGCCAGCTCTTGTTCATATTCGGCAACGAGTCGAGCGATTACCGGGTCGGCGCGCTGCTCGTCGAGCAGTCCTCCCGGATTGGAGAAGCAGAAGGAGCGAAGCGCCTCGCCTCCGACGTTGTACCCGCCCCACGGCGCTGCACTCACCCGCCGGCCCTCTTCGTCGACATTCCAGGCTGCCGCCTGGTAGGCCGGATGGCGAAGCAGTGCAAGCCGGAACGGCACCATCCCGACACTGAGCCATTTGTCGCCGGCAAACGTTTCCCGGTCAGGTCCGTATAAGCTTTGCTCAATATGAGACGACCACCAGGATAGGAATCGCCGAGACTCCTCGCACTTACGCAGGGCGGCGAACCCCCCGTGCAAATAGCCACTGCGCAGTCTTTCAATTTCCCGGTTATCCCGTTCGGCAGGTTCCGGCTCAAGCCGGAACGGGGCGGCCAGCACGGCCTTGCGCTCCGTCCAGATCGTAAGTTCGTGGACGGGAGCGAACAGCCTCATATCCGGGTCCATATAGATGACCCGCTCCTCTTCATGAGCAGCAATAGGGTCATTATTGCTCAGCAGCCGGCTGAGCAGGAAAGCTTTCACAGCAGCTAAGCTCTCGGTGGAATCAATCGGATGTCCGTTATTGCCGACGCTAACGACTTCGTCGAAAGGCAGCGCGGAGGACATGGGCTTAAAACAATCAACCAGACACAGTACAAACCGTGCCTCCGGATGATGCTCCTTCACCGAACGTGCCAGCACGACAGCCCCGTTCATCTGCGCAGGGCCCGCGACCGTACAGAACAGCATTATGCAGCCCTCCTTTTGGTACGAACGTTTCGTCGGCTAGCGGTTTTAGGAATCGCACGCAATTTCCGTACAGAGGTCAATTTCCTCTTGCGAGATCGGAAGCCCGTGCGTATGCGTGTACGCATGCGTGCTCCCGAACGTCGCACCGGCGCTTTGTTCCGCTTGCTCTTTTTTTTCCCGATACGGCCGCCGCCTGCCATTTTTCCGGAAGACGTATTCCGCTTGACCCTGCTTTCCTTCGTAACGGGAGCAAGCCAAGGATTCCATGCTTTCTCCCCGTCGTAGAAGGAGACGTTCCCGGCATTGGCGGGATCGACGCCGAATTCCGCAAGAATGGCGGCATCGTAACCGTTGACGTGAGCAGTTCCATACAGCTGTGTGACAGCTCTGTATTGATCTCCTTCTCCGACTGGACGAGAGTGTTTCACCGGCGTACTGTCCAGAATAGCGATGCCACGTTCCGGATAGCCGAGCAGCTTTGCCCAGACAAGCCCGAGATGAAGACCGGTCAAGCTTCTGCCAAATGTAGGCCAGCACAACTGAAGCGACTCCCGGGAAAACAGCGGTGCCCGAGCATCAACATAGTGCGCATATCTCACACTATAGTCCAGCCGCCGGCTCATAACCGGACACGGTGCGTTTTGGGTAAAAGCCGGAACTGCCAGTCGCAGGCTGCGATCGTGAAACATTTCGAACATCCGGTTCAGCGTTCCGCCGTCGACCCGCAGATCGTCATCGGCGAGCCAAACGGACTCATACTGAAATATCACCTGCTGATTCGCAGCGATCAGCTCGAACAAAGCGGGGTACTTGCTTCCTTTTGACTCGCTGTAATATTCAGCTTCCCCCGCATATTTTCCCGGCTGATCGCCGTAATAACTGATCCACAAGTCAAACGTTCGCTCACCGTCCAGGCTAAGCCATTCCCGGTGAAGCGAAAGCTCGCCGGCTCTCACGATAACAAGGTGAGGGCGGCGTGTCGACAGCGGTTCGATCATCGTACTCCCTCCTTGTTATAGCAAGTCGCGCAGCTCCTTTGTCAGCTTCTCGCGAAGATCTTCCCGTTTGGCGGCCAGGGCAATCGTCGCCTTCACGTATCCCAGATGGTCGCCGACGTCATGCCAAGTTCCTTGAACCTCGCATGCGTAAACCGCTTCAAATTGATGTAAAGCTGCGATTGCATCGGTTAACTGGATTTCTTGACCGACCCCCGCTTCCTGCTTCTCGAGCATCTCAAATATCCTCGGGGTCAGCACGTATCGGCCGATCATGGCCAAGTTTGTCGGCGCATCCTCCGGCTTTGGCTTCTCGATCAGACGTGTTACGGCATGAAAACCATCATCGATCGTTTTCACGTCAACAATCCCGTAGTTCGACACATGGTTCGGATCCACTCGCTGCACGCCGACGACAGAAGTCTTATACCGATTGTAGCAATCGATCATCTGCTTTAGGCATGGCGTTTCCGAATCAATGAACGTATCCCCCAGAAGCACCGCAAACGGTTCATCCTGTATAAAATGTCTCGCGCACCAAATGGCATGCCCGAGCCCCTTCGGCTCCTTCTGCCGAATATAGTGGATGTCGATCAGCTCGGACGCTTCCTTCACTTTACGAAGCAATCCGTGCTTCCCCTTTTCTTCCAAGTGAGACTCAAGTTCAGGTGCCGCGTCGAAATGATCTTCAATAGCCCGTTTCCCTTTGCCCGTTACCACGATAATATCTTCGATTCCCGAAGCGACTGCTTCTTCCACGATAAATTGAATGGTCGGTTTATCGATGATCGGCAGCATTTCCTTCGGCATCGCCTTCGTCGCCGGCAAAAACCGGGTGCCCAGGCCGGCCGCTGGAATAATCGCTTTGCGAATCTTCACAACGGTTCACCCTTCCTATGAGTGGTTTGAATGCCTTCACTTTGTAGTTTATGCCAGGCCATCCCTGCGGACTTGGACGAATACCTTGCCTGTCTGAAAATGTACAATTGCCCCCGAAAATAAAAGGACAACCGCCTTCGGCGATTGTCCGAACCGTGTTGTATGAAGTTATGCCTTCGACCCGAAGGCCATCCAATGAACGCTTCCTTCCAGGGGGCGCGCCCCCGCATACATCCGAATCAAGCTGATTACGACGCTGTCGCGCTCTCTTGCTCGCAATACGGCGAAGCATTCGGGACGGTCGCTCATCGCCACGACGACGTACGCTTGGTCCCCGAACGGCTCCGCCAGCGCGATTGGAACCTCCACTTCAGTCTGCTCGGCCGGTATCGTAAAGGCCGCGATTCCAGCCTGCTGCATGACGTTCGAAGAGCCCGCTGCCGCCTGTACGGGCACGAAGCTCAGCTTCGTTTCGTCCACAGACTTGTCAGCCAGTTTCCCTGCCGTTACGCTGCCGTCCGCCAGTCTCTCGCTGGTCAGCAGCAAATCCCCGAGGTGCCGGGGCTGAATGGCGCCGTCCTTGATGTGGAGCGCCTCGACCGATTCCGGCGACAGATGCACCGATTTAACGGCGCGGACATCGAGCTTATCGCTGCTGATGCTGCTGCCCGCCAGTTTGTCGCGGGTGACGGAACCGTTCTGCAAAATATCGGCACCGACCGAATTCGGCGCCATCGCATCGAAAGTAACCGCCTGCCTTTTCAAGTGAATGGTGTCAATTGCTTCCGGACGGATATGCCTGCCGTCCACGGCATCCGATGCCAGCTTGTCGCCGGTAACGGCCCCGTTGGCCAACTTCGCAGCGGTTACCGCAGAATCCGTCAGTTTGTCGCTCGAAACCGCTTCGGCAGCCAGGATGGACGTAGTTACGGCATGGACAGCAAGCTGCTTCGTCGTGATCGTCCCGTCCTCCAGGTGATCGCGCGTTACGGCGCCAGGCGCCAGCTTGGCACCTGTAACGGATTGATTTTGCAGCAAATTCGTCGTAATGGCTCCAGGTACGATATGTTCGGCAGTGACGGCTTTTTGCTGAATATGCTGTGTCCCTACGGCTTCCGCCGCAATCCGGTCCGCAGTTACCGAGCTTTCCGCGAGCTGCTCCGAGCCGATTGCACCTTGACCGATATGCTCGCTTTGCACGGCGTTCGCCGCAAGCTTCGCACTCGTTACGGCGCCGTCTTGCAGCAGCGCCGAATCGATCGACTGCTCCTTCATATGCTGCGCGCCGATCGCTGCGGCCGATATATGCTTGGATGCGATGGAACCTTTGCCGATATGATCCGGCCCTACCGCTCCCTTGGCAATATGAGCAGCGTTAACAGCTCCGCTTGCAAGCTGTTGAGGGCCGATCGCCCCCGGAAGCAGCTTCTCGGCGGTGATGGAACGATCCCTGAGCAATGCGGAAGTAATGGCTTGATCTTGAATATGCTCCGCTTGAACCGCTCCCGGCACGAGGTGTGCGCTGTAAATGGAGCGTTTGGCAATCTTCTCGCCTCCGACCGCACCCGTTGCAAGCTGGTTCGAGCCGACGGCGCTGTCGGCGATATGCTGCTTGCGTATAGCTCCGGCTGCAATTTTATCGGCGGTTACCCCTTCATCACGCAGTACCCAAGTCGTTACCGATTGCTCCTGCAGCTGAGCCGTACCGACGCTGTTGGAGCTTAAGTGCGTCGAACGAAGCAGCCCGTCGGCCAGATGCTCGGCGGTGACCGATCGCGCGGCCAATTGCTCGCTTCCGACTGATCCCGGCGCCAGCTTATTGGAAGTTACCGCTCCATCGGCAATCGTATCCGTATGAATCGCCCCGCGGCTAACGTGATTGGCGCCTACCGCACCGTCGGCGAGCTTGGCGCCCGACACCGCTTGATCAGAGAGATGCGACTCAAAAATCGCCGAATCCGCAATGTGATAGCCTTCAATCAATTCATGAGGCAGATGATCCGCTCTGATCGAGCCGGGAGCCAGCTTCGAACCTCCGATGGCGCCTTCCGCCAAATGTTCAATTTCAATCGCGCCAAATGTGATATGCTTCCCGGCAATCTGCCCCTGAGCGATATGATAACCCATCACACTATTTTCGCCCAATATCTCCGCTCTCACTGAACCTGGTGTCAAATGCTCGGCACTCACACTATTCGGAGCTAGCTTACTAGCGGTAACCGCACCGTTCGCCAGCTTGGATTCGGTAACTGCCCCTTCGCCAAGCTTCGCAGAGTCGACGGCACCGTTCGCCAGCTGAGGCGAATCGATGGCCCCGCTCTTGATTTTCGAAGCATCTACAGCCTGATCGCCCAGCAATTCCTTCGTAATGGTCAATGGGGCCAAATGATGCGGCTGGATCGCTCCCGGCGCAATTTTTACCGCATCTATCGTTTTATCCGCGAGCTTATCGGACGTAATGCTGTTATCCAGCAATTTATCGCCGGATATCGAGCGGTCACGAATTTTGTCACCGCTTATCGACAGATCTGCAACATGTTCTTCATTGACCGCGCCTTCCGCGATTTTGCTTCTCGTCACACTGGCATCGGCGAGCTTCGTATGGTCGATAGACAAATCCATAATGGCGCGTCCACCAATACTTTGCGGCTTTATTTTCCGTTCGTCGATCGATCGGTTTGCGAGCTTCTCTTCCGTTACCGCTTCATCCACTAAATCGTCCGTGTACACCACCGCTTGGGATTTTACAGCCTTTCGTTCATTCAGCAGAAGGAGCGGCGCCGGCAGCTTAGACGGAGGCCTTACCGAATCCGGTCCTGCCGGCTGCTGTTTGCCGGACAGCGGTTTTGCCGAGGACGTCTTCTCTGTTGGTACGGCTGTTTCGGCGACTTGGGCGACCTTGGCTTTCGGTTCATCATAGTCGAATAAGTTATCTTCGTTCATAATTGCATCTTCAGTGACCTTTTTGACAACCGTTGACTTGGTCGTAGCGGCAATTTTATTCGGATCCTTTGCAGGCTTCGCCCTATCGTCAATAAACTTCAGCTCGTTCACTCGAGCGTCCAGATACTGAAACTTGTTTCGCTTCTTCACATGGAAAGCCCCTTCCCCTGAATATCTGACACTTGTAACATATGCTTATGCCATTAGGGCAGTTGCCTTCTTCAGACAAAATGTGCGTTTACCTAGAGTTCCATTAATTGCCGTTAACAGGCCATGATTTCGAAGCTAACACGATCTCTTAGCCATGTTAGCGTAAGTCAATCGCCGTATCCGGGACTGATGTTCGAAAGATGACGTTCGAAAAAAACCTCATTGGGCTGGAGATAATGAGCCCTGTACATTTGGACTGGGTGTTGAACGTCTGGTCATTCGTTGCGTGCTAGGAATCTTGATCACTGAGACGAAACTGGACGGCTTCTCCCTGGAGACTGATTATGTAAAAATACTGAGACCCTAAGCCGACGTAAATTACTCTTTCGCTCCCCTATTTCTACTATCCCCTTCACTCAGGTACTACCAAAATTGATATTTCTAAAATATTACAAAATTTAGTTGATACAAGAACGTTTGTTTGGTATAATGTCAATGTCATGGGTAAAGGAGCTGGATGATTCATGTTTTACAAGATGAGCTTGCAAAACTTCAAGAATAGGTTCGAAACCGAGACTGCATGTATTCAACAACTCGTTCAATTAAAATGGCCCGACGGGTTTATTTGTCCAAGATGCGGTCACCGTTCTTCTTACACGATTCAATCTAGACGTCACCCACTCTTCGAGTGCCGCCTTTGCCGTCATCAGACTTCCGCAATCGCCGGAACGATTATGGAGGGCAGTCGTACTCCGCTAACGAAGTGGTTTCTGGCCTTGTATTTGCTTACCAATTGCGATACCGGTCTTAGCGCCGCGAAGCTGGGTCGTGTTATTCACGTTACCTACAAAACCGCGTGGCTCATTCTTCATAAGATCCGTCATGCTATCGGCCATCTTGACGCTTCGCTGCCTCTGCAGGGTGATGTACGCGCATTTTCCGAGATTTACGGCCGGCCCTACAACCCTACTATTTACCGGCATAAACAAGAACATCCTGTATGGATATCCGCTTCGTTAACTCCTGCCCGAAATCCCCAATATATGAAAATCAAGCTCATCTCCAACGATCATTTGAGCGGTAGAAGTATTTTAAAACTGGGCATTACCGCTTTCCGCGAACAGCACATCGGACAAAACGTTCAGGAAGTGAGCATTTACCCGCGACGTTTCGGACATGATCGCCCTCCTGCTTATCATACCCGTTGGAGACACATTCGAGAGTGCATTTGGTCAACACACCGAGGGATCGGAAGACGCCATTTGCAAGCTTACTTGAATGAATACTGCTACCGGTACAACATTACGTCCGCCGAAACCGGAGATATGCTCTGTCTATTAAAGGCCTCCGTATGCTCATCTTCCCCGGTAAAGGTTAATTCCGAACGATCATCATTACTTGCCGCTTGAACAAGATCGGGCATCTTTGCACCATTTGAATTTGTGTTTGTTTTTGTTGGCTGTCTTTGTTGGCTGTCTTTGTTGGCTGTCTTTGTTGGCTGTTATGGATCTGTTGTTTACACTTTTCTGAATCTCTCTTCTTCCTAATCTCTATTTTCTGAGCGAATGGGATAATAGAGACAGGAAGCATATAAGTAGGCCAATACTCCGACAACTCCAACTCCAACTCCAACTTTTATGTCTTATTTACTGATATGTACCTGTGTATCTCTTTCGCTTCATTTTCACATCGACTTCTGCTTCTGGCTCTGCCGCTTTTTCTGCTATTATTGCTACTGCTTCAATAATTCCACTCCCCTACTTCTGTTCATCCTGCTGCTGTTGCTGGAAAAAGCCAACAGCTACCTGGCTTTTCGGCAGCTGTTGGCAAAAATGTACTTATCAAACGAATGACGGAACTTGTGCTCTATGTCCAATTGCAATCCAGTTTAATTGTCCTTGGAGTCGAGGTTGCGAACTTTCCCGAATAATTCTTACGAAGATTTGGCCCGGCTCTTTGTGAACGATGACCGTGCGGCAGCCTTCAATATCTGTCGTTGCTACAAAAGCATATTGTAGATCGGCAAAAGGCTGCTCGTAGGTTATTGCAATATCCAACCATAGGTTAGACTGTTCGAGCACAAAGGGAATTAGACCGTATTGCTGCAGTTCTCTTTTCTCCATAACTTCTTCAGTGTTCAGCTTGGCTTCGGGCTGATTCTCCGATTTGTCTTTTACTTCCGATTCAACATCGATAACTACCGGCCTTTTGGGTTGAAGGATGTTATCTAATCCCTTCTGGAACTTATCGATCGCACTCGCTATTGTATCGTCATTAGTAATCGCCCAAGGGTCGATGCCTAATAAATCTTTGACCCAAGCGGAACGTGGATAGCGCGGCTTTGACTTGTTCAATAACAGAAGCGGCGGCGCCGGGGGAGCGCTGTATCGGCTTTTGGCGGAATCAGACGCTTCGGAAGAATACGCATGATTCGGTATAGAGTCAATAACTTTGATCTTGGCGGTAGGACCTTTCTTTTTAACCTTGGCTTTAATTTTGCTTGCCGATTTCCGGTTTTTCATATTTTTCTTGGCAGAAGCAGGCTTCACTTCAACTTCTTCATCCAGCCATTCCAGCTCATTTATTTGCGGGCTAACGTATTGGCCGGAGGTGGACTTTCGTCGTTTGTTGGGCTTGCTCATACGAGTTCTCCTCTCCGGAAATTCAACTCGCCGAATAGGCGGACATATCGATGCCGAAAACGTAAATTTCCACTATATCTTATGCAGAAGCATTACATGTGGTTTGGGCATTTGCATGTGGATTGATTTTGTCGGTATGCTATGTCTTGTACGAATAACTAACCTTTAGGAGGCTGTCATGAACTCTTTTCGGTTTCACAATCCGACGAAGCTGATTTTCGGGCGTCATGGTGTTGAGCAGCTGGGCGCGCAAGTCGCACCTTACGGAACCTCGATCCTGCTCGTGTATGGAGGAGGAAGTATTCGGAAATCCGGTTTGTATGATAAGGTCATGGAGCAGCTGAAGGGGATAGGCGCTGCCGTTCAAGAGCTATCCGGCGTCGAGCCCAACCCAAGGCTGACTACGGTGAAGCGTGGCATCGAATTGTGCCGCGAGCATAACGTTACGTTTATTCTGGCTGTAGGGGGCGGCAGTGTCATCGATGCGGCCAAAGCTGTAGCCGTAGGGGTTCCCTATGAAGGCGACGTGTGGGACTTCTGCATGCACCGTGCCGAGATTCAGGAGGCGCTGCCCCTCGGAACCATTTTGACATTGTCTGCAACCGGTTCTGAGATGAACGGGAATTCCGTTATTACGAATTGGGAAGAGAAGCAGAAGCGCTCCTTCGGTTCGATCCATGCATATCCGCAATTCTCGATTCTGGATCCGGAGCTGACTTTTACGGTCCCGGCAAATCAGACAGCGAACGGTGCAGTCGACATCATGTCGCACGTGTTTGAGCAATATTTTAGCTTAACCACGAACACTCCGCTTCAAGAGCGGTTCTGCGAATCCATTCTTCGCACGGTTGTGGAAAACGCCCCAGTCGCTATTAAAGAGCCACAAAACTACGAAGCCCGCGAAAATTTGATGTTGTGCGGCACGTATGCGTTGAACGGAGGCATGATCTCGGTCGGTATGCAAAACGACTGGGCCTCTCATGGTATCGAGCATGAAATTAGCGCGATTTACGATATTGCCCACGGGGCCGGACTGTCGATCGTTTTCCCGAATTGGATGCGGTATGTTTATAAAGAACGTGTGGATCGTTTTGTACAGTATGCAGAGCGTGTATGGGGGATTGAGCGTGAGGATCGTTCGGATGAGGACATGGCTATTGCCGGCATTGAAGCGACGCGTGCGTTCTTCACGAGTATCGGGGCCCCTGCAACGCTGAAGGATGTCGGAATCGGAGCGGAGTCGTTGGATCGAATGGCCGAGGAGGCGGTTCGCTTCGGACCGATCGGTTCGTTTAAGAAGCTGGACAAGCAAGATGTGAAGGCGATTTTGGAAAGCTGCTTGTAATTGTAAAAGGACCTCACTTCCCACTTTACAGTGGAAATTGAGGTCCTTTGGCTTGTTCAAAGGGGAGGGAGTCCCCCTGTTGTTAATTAATTGTTACTGCGGTTGTCTGGTAGACGTTATCGCCGTCTTTGCGAAGGCGAATGTTGGCCGAGCCTGTAGTTCCCGGTTTTGTCTTGAGTGTTAGAACTTTAGAGAAATTGCCGCTAGCATCAGTAGTTACTGTGAACTTGTTATAGCCGTAAGTTGTCGGCCATGTACCATCGTCTTTCTTGACAAGTCCAATCTGCGCACCGCCGCTCGGCAAGTAAACGCCAATCTCAAGTGTAATTGAGCTGCTCGCCGCTGCCTTCAAGCCGGATACCGTTACCGTGAATTCTTCTCCGTCATTCACCACAGTCGGCGCTATGAAGGAGAAATCGCCCGCAATTCCTCCGCTTGAGGTGTCGTCCGGAGCAACCGAGCTGCCGTATGAACCGGGCTTGAAGGTCGATTGGTCCCACCACTTGTATCCGGAAGGAGGTGTGCTCCAAGGCTCAGGCTGAGGCTCCGTGCTGGAAGCCGGATTTTCCATAGCCAGCAGCGGAGTAGGCTCGTCCAATTCCAGTCCGTCAATTTGGTCGAAGCTGGTGTACGTCTCCTTCTTGGCCAGCCAATTGATGATGTTGATCAGCAGCTTGGCGTCGTCGACTTCTTTAAATCCGTCATAGGTTGTTTTCTTACCGCCCGTTGTTTCATAAACGTACTTCGGGGTTTTGTCCTCCACCGGCGACGAGTCGCCGATGAACGCCGCTTTGCCCAGCTGCAGCTTGGAAATTGCTGCATAAGGGCCTTCGGCTACTCCGCCTCCCATGTAGATTCCTTGATCGACTGCATTGTTCCAAGGGCGAAGATCCGGCCCCGTCGTCGGAAGGTACAGGAGACCTTTGGCAATCTTCGGGTTAACAATCGCCAGCGTACCGCCGGCGTGCATAGCAACGGTAGACACATTCTTCGTAATGCCGAAGGTTTGCTCCGGCTTTACGATGGTTTTCGCATACGTATCGTTGTCGAACGAGTTGTAACGGAAGCGAAGACCGAAATTTTGCGCCAGCCAGTCCGTGCTTGTTACGTCCTTCATCCCAATGGAATTCGCTTCCTCGGCAGACATCCCTTTCGTCGGGTTGCCGAATGCGCCGCGGCGATAGCCGTTAAACACTTCCGCAGAATCCCAACGGTTCAGGTTACGGTCTGCGTTGTAGTGGTCACCGATGAAGAAGATGCTGCCGCCTTTTTTCGTGTATTCGAGCAACGCATCCTGCTCATAGGTTTTGTAAGGTATGTTCGCTTCAGGGATGACGAAGACGTCGTAATCTTTCAAATCGTCGTAAGTAATCGGAGCGGTTTTCCGCAGCTCCTTGACATAATAGCCTTCCTGGGCGATTGCATTGGCAAAATCACTGAAGCCGCCGTCGATGACCCAATCCGCCGCACCTGCCGTTTGGCCGTGAGTGTTGTCAAACAGAACTTTTTTACCGTTCGGAGTTGCAGGCTCGATGACCGGAGCCGGGTCGTTCGGTCCGATCGCATGCACGGCGCTGCTTCCCGTCCAAATGGACGGGAGCGCAAGCGCGAGTGCAAGCCCGAGGTGTAAAAGCTTGCGTGGTGCTTTCAAGTGGTTATACCTCCTTTGATTAGTTCATCGTGTGAAAACCAAGGCCATCATATGTGTCTATTGGGAATTGGTCCCATTCGGTAGCTGCCGTAAACGTGTCTTGTGCATTCGTATCCCCGCTCCGAACCGTCGACTTTCGACGGAGGGTCACATTTTCACCGAACTTTACAAGACTTGTAATTTGACCGATGGAATCAACTACCTCGCCATTCTTTCTCAACACCAGGACATCATCACCGTTATAAGCTGTGACAGTACTATTTACTTGGGTCCCTGCAGGCTTGAAAGCGGCGGCAGCTGAGCCGTGAGCAATGACATGAACTGCATGATGATCCAGAGTTCCCGATAGAGTTAGGGACGATTGCACGGTCGATTTGCCATTCACGTAAAGCTCGATTGTGTACGGTGCTAAATTTACCGTTGTGCCGGTTCCATTATAAATTTCAATTACCTTATTGTTCGACGAACCCTCTACGTATTCCGAGAAGAACAGATCTGTCGCATAACTCGCCCCGGAAACAGTGGTGAACGTCCAATTCGACTTACCTGAAATTCCTGCGAAGCCATTGCCTGCAATATCGCGAAAGGCGCCGGGTTCCACTTCTCCGTAATACGTGACTCCGTTTTCCAAGTCCGCAATCAGATCGATGGTGACGACAGCTCCAGATACCTCAACATTGGCATCCGATGCATACACCGACTCCACAACGCTGTCATTTGAAACTTTCTTGATCGTAATTTGTTTACCTGCTGCCGCAGTTACGTTTTCGTTAAAGGTTAGTACGAGGTTAGCGTCAACTCCGACATTCGCAGCGTTGTTGGCCGGGGCGAGCGTGTTGACTACTGGTGCCGTCGTATCCGGAACTACTACATCTTCTATAATGACTGCACCGGAAGCGGCGGATAGCGCTGAACTGCTGTAATTCACACCGTCGCCAAGAGCCTTAACCTTAACTGTGTATTCCCCTGATGTGAGTGATTGAGCTGCAAGGTCGATCGACGCAGTCCCGATGCTTACTTTCTTCACTTCGGCATAGGTGCTGTCGAAAACCGTAACTTCATACCCGGTTGCATTCGTCACGTTATCCCAAGCTACAACCGTGCCGGATACGTTCAGATTCGCCGGTGCCGGGAGCTGTGGAAGCGTTCCTCCGGCAATACCTTGCATTACCGTCGCGTACTTATATCCGTTGGCTTCCACAACCACACTGTAAGAACCGGTTTCCGCGAACAAGGAAGCATTCAGTGTGATTTTGCCGGCTTCCACTGCGTACTGGCTTGTCGCGAGAATGGTACCCGCCACTTTGACCGATTTGATCTTGCTTCTCCAAGCGGCATTGTCGGCGAAGGTGATTTCGACCGGTTGGCCTGCAACGTTCTGCGTCGCATCGGCAGTCAGAACCGGCGCGTTTGGCGTTGCATCGTCAAACACAAGTGCATAAACCGGTGCACTGACGTTGCCGTTCAGCGTCGCTTTCACTTCGAGAAGCGTTCCTGCTTCTTGCGCTCCTGTCAGCGTTACACTGTAAGAGCCTGCTCCATTCGCCGCTGCTTCACCGAGCTTCGTAACGCCCGTGTAAACGAGGATCGTTGCGTTCGGCATCGTTAAGCCGGTAACAACGGTTTGCGTATCGTCCACCGGGTTCACGGTAGGCACCGAAACATTCTGCAGCTCCGTTGCAAGGAACACCAACGGGGTTTCCGTCGATACGTTGCCAACGGTGTCCACTGCATACAATTTGTACGAGCCTGCCTCCAGACCGGCCGTAGCGATGGCTGCATCTGTATTGGCGGCAGCAACATTCGTTTTCTTACCCTTGCCTTCTGTCACCAGACCGTCCAAATCCGCAGCAGTAATCGGCGCTGCCGATGAGAGCACGAGGTAAAGAGCTCCCTGCTCGCTGCTCTTCGCTGTTACATCGCTGCCGATCAGGACAGAGCCAGCCGATACCAATGTTACTGTCGGCGGCACATCATCTTTCTTCACGTTAACCGTAATTTCTTTGCTTTGCGTTACATCGCCGCGCGCTGCCGTCGCAACGAGTACGACGTCGGTATCGGCTGCCAGCCCTTGGCGATTCACCGTACCTTGTGCAATATTGATGATCGACGCTTGGCCTGCATCCTTCAAAGCCCAAGCGATGCTCGTGTTCTCCGAGCCGGCCGCCGGAAGTCCGATGGTGCTCTGTACTCCGTCAAAATCAATGGCAATGTCATTCAAAGCCTGCTGAACGGCTTCTGCATCCGTCATTGACAATGCAAGCACGGTAACATTGAACGTTTTCGTCGCAGCAGCCTCGTTCTTCGTCAACGTCGCCGTCAATACAACGATTGCGTTACCTTGCGCTTTCGTCGGACGAACAACAGCACCGTTGCTGCTGATGATATCCATCTTATCGGAGGACCACGTAATCGTCGAGCCGAGTCCGCCTTGCGCCGGAAGCGTCAGATTGCTTGTAATTGCGCTGATGTCGCCGAGATCGAGTGCCGCTTGATCCCCATCTACAATTTGTTGATCGCTTAGCGTTGCTACCTTCACGATGTCTTCGGGTCTGCGCGGGTACAGTTGAGGCTTGCCGCCATAAATGGATACAATACCGGTAACGTCAACCTTTTCCCCGTTCGCGAGACCAGCCAAGGAAACGCTCATTTTAGCGGCATAGGCAAGGAAGCTGAGGCCGTCCTTTTGCATCTCAAACTGACTGGATGTCATATTGGCGATCTGAACATTCTTAATGACCACAAGCTCACCGTAATGCTGTGCCATTTGATCCAGCGTAATTTCCTTCGGTGCCGGCACTGTCTGAGTGCCCAGCTTCGTTACTGCGCCGCCGTTGTCAAACTCGACTTCGCCGGAGGAAGCGAAGGTAATCTTCTTGCCGGTTATTTCGATGTAATCGCCCTCGGCCAGCCCCATGCTGACGTTATGAGCATAAATACCGGCCGTACCGTCCTGAATGTAAATGTTCTTCTTTGACGTACCGAAGGCTGCCGTAACGACCCCGCGGGTCGTTGCGCTCGTACCATCGGCAAGTGCGCGAATCTGTGCGATAGTCGGAAGTGTGGCTCCTTCCGCTTTAACGGTTACTGTGAACTGCTTCGTATCCGTTGCCGTTCCCTTCGAAATCGTTGCCGTCAGCGTCACAACTGCATCGCCGGCTTCGCTTGAAGGACGTGTAACGATACCGCTGTTCGAAATAACTGCCGGATTGGAAGACTCCCAAGTCAGCAAGGTGCCGTTTACGCCGGAACCGGGAAGCGACATGTTTGCAGTTACCGCACTCGTGTCTCCCAGCGACAACGAAGCTTTATCCGCCGCAACAGCTTCGGTATCGGTCATAGCTGACGTTTCCGCTTGATACAAAATCGTGTAGCGCGGTCCTTCATTGGAACCGACCGTGTTGGACACATAAACTGCGCCTGCCACCGAGCCAAAATTCAAGCCTGTAACAACGACCGAAGTTTGCCCGCTTGCAACCGTCGCCAAACCGATTGGCTCCGATGCAGTCGCCGTCGCGTACACCTTGACCGTGTTGCCTGCAAGCAATTTCGTTACCGTAACGGTATCTGATGCCCCGGCGTTGTTCATAGCCGTAATTTCATTGACATAGCGAATACGTCCGTCCGCCGTGTACGTAATCGGGCCAACGTGACTTTTCACGAAGCTTACGAAGGCTTCCAAATCCTCGGGACCGGTGACCGGATTTTTGCCGCGCTCTCCGATCGGCTTGTACTTAGCGCTTGTCGAGGTTGCCATAAAGTTATTCGTTACGAGCGTATACGTGGCTGCCGGATCGATCGGCGTGCCGTTCGGGAGCGTTATGTCGACAACCTTGTTTTCAGCAAAATTGTACGTATATCTCAGGCCTGCAACACTGTAGTCCGGACCGTAACGCGTACTCAGCTGCGCTTCCAGGATCGGCTTCAGGTCCTCGCCCTTGATCTCCAGCTTCATCAGGATGTTGCCGAAAGGCATGATGTTGAACAGCTCGCCCCAGGTAATTTCGCCCTGATCCAGCGTTGCGCGAATGCCTCCGCCGTTCATCATGGCGAAATCGGCGTTCATAAACGCCTTCATGCTGTCCGCAATCAGGTTACCGAGTGCATTGTCGCCGGTGTTCGTGTAGTTGCCGGTCAGCTCTGTCGTCGTGTAACCGACCACCTCGTTCAGCTTCGGTCCTAACGCTTCCGTATACTTATCGATGATAGCTTTGACTGTCGGGTCCGGCGTTACGCCGTCCTGCTTGACATATACGATCTCAGCCGACTTGTTGATAATGTCCTTCGTTGCCGGGTCAACGATCAGTTCCACATCGCTGAACGCTTTGCCGTATTCGTACGCTTGGACGATGAGCTTGCCATCGACCAGACCGTTGTTGATGACATGGTTATGCGCTGCAAAAATGACGTCGACTTCATCATCCACATGGTTGGCTAGGTCTGCAGCAGGGCCCGTAAAGGCACTTCCGTTTTGCGTCGCATCCATGTGCGAAAGAACGATGATCGCTTTAATGCCTTGCTGCTTCAGCTCCGCCACAGCCTCGTTAACTGCGGCTGCTTCGTCCGTAAATTCGATGTCGGTAATACCCCCCGGCATAACCATACCGGCTGCCGCTTTCGTGACGACACCGACAAAGCCGATCTTGACTCCGCCTACTTCCTTAATCGTATAAGGCGGTAGCACGTGCTGGCCGTTCTCCTTGTATTTCACATTGGCCGCAATCATCGGGAAGTTGATGCCGTCGTAGTTGGCCGTGCCTTTCGGATGTTCGCCGCCTTTGATCAAGCGAAGCAGCTCGGTCGTACCTTCGTCGAATTCATGGTTGCCGACGGTACCGACCTGGAAGCCCATCGCTTCCATAATTTCAACCGTAGGCTCATCATGGAACAGCGCGGATACCGGTGGAGAGCCGCCGACCATATCGCCTGCATGGACGATAATCGTGTTCTCTGGATTTGTCGCTTTGCGCTGATTCAAGTATGCCGCCACGAAATCCATGCGGCCTACCTTCTCTTTCACTCCATCGCCGTTCGTATCGATTTCTTCCGTAATATCGATCTTCCCGTGCAGGTCGTTCACACCAAGAATTTGTATGGAGAAAGGCTCCTGAGACTGTGGAGCTTGCGGTGTCGCCATCACTTCCGCTGTCTTCGCCGACACGTTGCCGGCTTTGTCCACGGCGCTGATTTGGAACGCGTATGCCGTTCCGTTCGTCAGTCCCGACACGGTGTACGTCGTTGCTGTCACACTGTCCGCAATCTTCTGGCCCCCGAGGTATACATGATAGCCCTTCAGGTCGGATTCGGTGCTCGCATTCCATGTTAGAACGACTTGTCCGTTGCCTGCCGCTGCCTGCAGACCTGTAGGTACTGCCGGAGCAGTCGTGTCTTGCGGTGTTGCCGACACTTCCGCTGTCTTCGCCGATTCGTTACCAGCGTTGTCTATAGCGCTGATTTGGAACGTATATGCTGTTCCGTTCGTCAGTCCCGCTACGAGATACGTCGGTGTTGTCACATTGTCCGCAATCTTCTGGCCGCCGAGGTATACATGGTAGCCTTTCAGGTCGGACTCGGTGTTCGCATTCCATGTTAGAACGACTTGTCCATTGCCTGCTGCTGCTTGCAGACCTGTCGGTACTGCCGGAGCAGTAGCGTCCTGCGGTGTCGCCGACACTTCCGCTGTCTTCGCCGACACGTTGCCGGCTTTGTCCACGGCGCTGATTTGGAACGCGTATGCCGTTCCGTTCGTCAGTCCCGACACGGTGTACGTCGTTGCTGTCACACTGTCCGCAATCTTCTGGCCCCCGAGGTATACATGGTAGCCCTTCAGGTCGGATTCGGTGTTCGCACTCCATGTTAGAACGACTTGTCCGTTGCCTGCCGCTGCATTCAATCCTTTCGGAGCAGCTGGTGCAGTGGTGTCGGAATCGTCATTCGAATTCCCACTATCACCGCCAGGGTTTCCGTTTCCGTTGTTACCCTGATTCCCGTTATTGCCGTTATTGCCGTTATTGCCGTTGCCATTATTGCCGTTATTGCCGTTATTGCCGTTATTGCCATTGCCCTTTACTTCTTTGCCGCCGACATTAGCCGTAACGCCGTTACCGACCTTTACGCTTTTTGGCGTTGGATCAATTTTCGCCCCGTTTGCATTGATGGTAGCATTTTCGATAGCCCCCGTACCGCTTAATGTTGCTGGAGAGTTCACCGTTACATTCTTTACGGTTGCATTCACATTAAGAGTAATCTGAGCTTGCGGAGCGTTTTGGTTTACGAGCAGATTATCGATGCTTCCGCTTTGCACGTTTACCTGAGCGTTGGAATCCACCTTCAGGTCCTTTACGTTGCCGCGCTCTACATGAACCGAAACACCGTTACCTTGAACGTCAATACTTTGGAAATTACCTGCGAATTGAATGGAGGAATTGGAAGGAGCGTTTGGAGAAATAGTGACATTACCGAATGCTTGGTCTTGGGTGCCGTTATTTTCGAGCCTGCCGCCCGAGTTCATCTGTACGCCTTGACTTGTTGTCGACCCTTCCGCTACAAGTCTCACGTTGCCATTCGGCTTATTCACTTCAACTTCGCCCAGCACCGAATCCTGGAAAATGATACTGTGCGGACCGCCGCCGCGAATGACGGTTTTTCCTTTGACGGTGACTCCCTTCAAATTTACGTTGCCTTCACCGACATCCTCTGTAATCACAAGGTTTCCCGGAATCGTCATATTCTCTAACCGGGTATCGGCCGCGCTGACAATCAGGTTATCGGCCGGCTGGCTCGTATAGGTGCCCGCCTTGTCCGCGCGCATCAATCGGGCCGTAATCTGTTTGGCCCGGTCGAGCGTAACGACCGCTTCCGAGCGGGAGATCGATTTGGCAGGCTGATACGTCGCATCCGGATATCCGTTCATATATCCCAGTGCCGTGACCGCTTCAACAGCCGCGCGGCTCCAGCCCGCAATCTGCTCCACATCCGCAAACGATGCCGACTTGAGCTTGTCCGCTGCGGGAAGCTTCATAACATTGTTCAGAATGACGGCTACTTCCTGGCGGCTAATCATTGCGTTCGGGCGAATCGTATTGTCTTCATAGCCCGACAAATAGCCTGCTTTTACTGCTTTGGCGATGTCGTCGTAATACCAGTCTTCAGGCTTGACATCTTTAAAGCCGACGCTGCTCTTCTCACTGAAGCCGAACACTCTGTTCACAATGGCGACAAATTCGGCTCTTGAGATCGTTGAATCCGGTTTCAATGACCCGTCGGAATAACCGTTAATAAATTGCAGGTCACTCCAGTTGCGGAGCTGTGTCTCCGCCCAGTGTCCTTTGGCGTCAGGTATTGCAGCCGCCGACACATGAGGCGCGACCGGCAGCGCAAGTCCGACAACAAGCGACAAGGCCGCGACCGCAGTGACCGATTTTTTCAGCTGTTTCTGAAAAAACAACAACATTCCCTCCCTCTTGCTTCCCAATGAATTTTAAAAAAGTAGTAATAGAGTCATACCAAAAAATCATAATCATTGTTTGTAATGACAATGTAAAAACAATAATAAGATTTTCTTAAGCTCGAACAGAGGAAAATGAACGCAAAAAAAGTCGAAGCAACTTCGAGCCGCTCCGGGCAAGCTCGATGCTTCGACTTACTTCAACATATTCTTACCTATTTATACATTATCAATTATGCTCTCCAGAGCTTCCACCACGCCAGCGCGATTTTGTACATCGCATATACACCTAGATAGGCGCCTGCGGTCAGGAACAGCGGATTGAGAAAGATATGGTGAATATCCGTCATCATGACGGTGCCGTTGATCAATACGTTTCCCGTGTAAACGGCTGCAATGACTCCGAATAAGTAGGCGCTTACGAATGCCAGGCCTTCGATCCAATAACGGGCAGGCGGCAAAACCCAATGGGCTAGGAGCAGCAGGAACACCGCCGCAAGAGCGGCCAATCCAACAAAAATGGTCATCGTTTCCACCTCTTTCCTACAGGATGCTCCGCTGCAGCCATTTTCATGCAGAGGGCCCCGAATCGGCGGTTGCGATTCCGTCCCAACTATGTCAATATTATCGAAGAACGAAACGCAAGAACCTATATAGACAGGAGACCCAACGGCATCATGGCAAAACCTCTATACCGTTTAATGACAGAGCTCTCCTCCCGCAAATGGGTGTCTCGACTGACGGGTTCGCTCGCCAAATCGAAGCTCAGCCGCAAATTCATCCCAAAGTTTGCCGAGGCATACGGAATCCGCATTCAGGATGCGGAGAAGCCGCTGCATGAATATTCGACACTAAACGAATTTTTCACCCGCCGGCTAAAGCCAGGGCTGCGTCCGATCGATACCCACAAGGATTCGCTCGTTAGTCCGGTTGACGCGCTGATTACCGGAATGGGGCCGATTCACGAAGGGGCAATCCTCAACATAAAGGGACAGGACTATACCGTCGAAGAACTCCTCAACCGCTCGCCTCGAGTAGTGAATTATAAACACGGCTTTTGCTTTGTTCTCTATTTAAGCCCGACCGACTACCATCGAATCCACTCTCCTGCCTCCGGTGACGTTGTGGAATCCGAGCATGTGCCGGGGAAAGTGTATCCGGTAAACGACTTTGGGTTAAAGCATATGCGGCGTGTCCTTTCCCGAAACGAACGGCTCATCACCTTCATTCGCGAGGAGGCGGGTGAAATTGCGGTCGTCAAGGTCGGCGCGCTGAATGTGAGCTCCATCCGGTATATCGAACCGCTTCCGCAACGTTTGGAGCGCGGCGGAGAGCTCGCATATTTCGAATTCGGCTCTACCGTTGTCCTGCTAACGGAAAACGGTATTTTCAAGCCTCGTGACGATCTGGGAGTCGGCTCCAAGGTGAAGATGGGCGAAGCGCTCGGTCGTTTCATCCGAAAACATTAGCGAGAGAGGAGCGACCCGAAATGTCGTCAAGCACCACAGCCGCCGCAGCCGGCGCAACCTCTACCTTGCAGCCTGGCGGCAGCGCAAAACCAACCATGTATCGCATCCTGTTGTCGATCAGCATCGTTCATCTGTTGAACGATTCGATGCAGTCGGTCATTCCGTCAATCGCCGGTGTGCTTGAAGAATCCTTAAAGCTCTCCATGTCACAGATCGGCTGGCTCCTGTTTGCCATTAATTTTACGTCCTCCGTCATGCAGCCCGTCGTCGGCATGTATACGGACCGCAGACCGTCTCCGTTCATGCTGCCGATGGGCATGGCCTTTTCCTTGATCGGTATGCTGACGCTCGCCTTCGCTCCTTCCTATATGACGGTGATGATCGCCGTCATATTCGTCGGACTCGGCTCGGCAGCCTTTCATCCCGAAGGGTCGCGGGTTTCAAGTATGGCGGCCGGCAGCCGCAGGGGGCTCGCGCAGTCGATTTTCCAAGTGGGCGGCAACGTCGGGCAATCGCTCGCCCCGTTATTTGCGAAGTTTATTTTCATCCCTTTGGGGCAGTTCGGAGCCGTATATTTCACGGCAGTCGCCGCTGCGGCGATAGCCGTCCAAATGTACGTCGCTTCCTGGTATCGGGGTGTGCTTGCCTCGGGGGGACGCACCGCCAGAAAGGCGGTTACGCGGACGATCGATCCTGCCCGTAAAAAGCAGCTGCAATTCGCCATCATCGTACTCATTCTGCTAGTGTTCTGCAGATCCTGGTATAACGCCATGATTACGGGTTATTATCAATTTTTTCTCCGCGATCATTACGGCGTTACGCTCAGTGATGCACAGACGTACATCTTTCTGTTTTCCATTGCCGGAGCGGTGAGCACGTTCTTCGGCGGCCCGCTGGCCGACCGGTTCGGCCGCAAGAACGTCATCTGGTTCTCGATGATCGGTTCGGCGCCGCTTGCGATTCTGCTGCCTTATGTAAGCTTAACTTGGGCGTATGTACTGTTGATTGTAATCGGGCTCATCCTTTTGTCGAGTTTTAGCGTTACTGTCGTATATGCGCAAGAATTATTTCCCGGGAAAGTGGGAACCGTGTCGGGTCTCATCGTCGGCTTGGCGTTCGGTTTGGGCGGCATTGGGGCGCTGGCGTTCGGCTACCTGATCGAGCTGTACGGTTTGAAATCGGTTATGATTGCAAGCAGCTTCTTGCCGATATTGGGAATTTTGACGTTTCTCCTCCCGTCGGACCGGACGATTCGGGAGTGGACGAAGGACGTGTAAGTGGAAGGCTGTGGGTACAAACGGAGACGGTATGCGTCATGCTAGGGACGCGTCCGTTTTCGGCGATGCGCTGGTTATGAGACGCCGGGCCAATTGTTCGTCGGCTATCCCCGGGATTGATTTTCCCAACGCATAATCAGCCAAGCTTTCGTTTGAATGTAATAGTGATGAAGTGAAAAGGCAGCGAGAGTCGAGGACGCAGGGCGTTCCCGGACTACGCTGCCTTTTTATATGGTCGGTTACTGACGCTTGCCGCCTTTGTTGACGCTCCCGTTTCCCTCATTTATTCTTCTTGGCGGTGTCCGCGCACCCGGCGGGCAACACCCGATTCGACAGCCGCCCTTATGACCGCTTCGCGAACCCGCTCGACGACAGCGGCGTTAAATACACTCGGAATAATATAGTGCTCGCTAAGCTCGTCCTCCTTGACCACGGAAGCGATCGCTTGGGCCGCCGCCAGCTTCATCTCTTCATTGATCCGAGCAGCCCGGCAGTCCAAGGCGCCGCGGAACATGCCCGGAAAGCACAGCACATTGTTGATCTGATTCGGGTAATCGGAACGGCCGGTAGCCATTACGCGCACGTACGGCTCGGCCTCCTCCGGCGTAATTTCCGGTGTCGGATTCGCCATGGCGAACACGATCGGATCCGCCGCCATTTTCTTAATGTCGTTAACGGACAGTACCTTCGGACCCGACAGCCCGATGAATACGTCGGCACCTTCGATCACATCCGACAGCCGTCCGGTCAGGCGATGCGGGTTCGTATGCTCGGCATACCAGGCCCACGCCGCATTCCCGTACGTTTCTCCTCTTACCAGCGCTCCGGCCCGGTCGACGCCGATCAAGTTGGTTACGCCGGCGGCGAGCAGCATTTTGGAACATGCAATTCCCGCAGCGCCGATGCCGCATACGACGACTTTGCAATCCTGCAGCCGCTTGCCCGCCACCTTAACCGCATTCAAGAGTCCCGCCAGCAAAACGACGGCCGTACCGTGCTGATCGTCATGGAATACCGGAATGTCGAGCTCGGCGATCAGCCTTTGCTCGATCTCGAAGCAGCGCGGCGATGAAATATCTTCCAGGTTGATGCCGCCGAACGCCGGTGCGATCGCTTTGACCGTCCGTATAATTTCCTCGGTGTCCTGCGTGTCGAGGCAGATCGGGAACGCATCGACGCCCGCCATCTGCTTGAACAGCATCGCCTTACCCTCCATGACCGGCATAGCGGCTTCAGGTCCGATGTTGCCCAGACCGAGCACGGCGGTTCCGTCGGATACGACAGCAACCGTATTGCGCTTGATCGTCAGCGAATACACCTTGGACTTGTCCTCATGAATGGCCGTGCATACCCGCGCTACCCCCGGTGTGTAAACGCGAGACAGGTCGTCCCGGTTTTTGATCGGCATTTTGGCCTGGACTTCGATCTTCCCTCCAAGATGCATCAGGAAGGTTTGATCCGATATATTGATAATTTTTACGCCTTCCAAAGCGTTCAGCTTGGCGACGATCGTGTCGGTATGGCTCGAATCGCTCATTTGCACGGTGATGTCGCGGATCGTCGTCGTGCCGCTTGCCTGGCTGACGTCCACCGCCACAATATCGCCGCCGCCTTCACCGATAGCTGTGGCGATCTGTCCGAACGTGACGCGCTCCTTGTGCATTTCCAGACGCATAATGACGCTTGTTGCCGCTCCCGGCGCCGAATTGACTGCCATAGGTATCACTCCAGTAAATAGGATGTGTTCCTAGCTTGCCCCAAAATTCGGAGCAACTTGGCCCTATTTACAATTTCTTTACGGTCACTTGACAGGGGGAAAACGAACGGAACGTATAATGGCGTCGGTAACTACATCGTTCGACAGGAGGACCCCTTCTTTGCAGATAGAATTAGATCGCGTTACGATTCAGTTCGGTTCCGTCACCGCAGTGGACCAATTGTCGGCTGCATTTCGGAGCGGCGAGCTGGTCGCGCTGCTCGGGCCGAGCGGCTGCGGCAAAAGCACGACCCTGTTCGCGCTCGCCGGCATCTACAAGCCGACGTCAGGAGAGGTGCGGTTTGACGGCAACGTCGTCAACAAGCTGGAGCCCGAGGACCGCGAAATCGGCATGGTGTTCCAAAACTACGCCCTCTACCCTCACATGACCGTGCTGGACAATATTCTATTCCCTTTGAAAATGAAACGGACGCCAAAACGCGAAGCGCTCGAGCGGGCTCGGGCTATGGCCGATACGGTGCAGATCGGCCATCTGCTCGACCGCCGGCCGGGCCAGCTGTCCGGCGGCCAGCAGCAGCGCGTAGCGATCGCGAGAGCGCTCGTCAAGGAGCCGAGGCTGCTGCTTCTGGACGAGCCGCTCTCGAACCTGGACGCGCGGCTGCGCCTGGAGATGCGCGAGGAAATTCGGCGCATCCAGCTCCAGGTCGGCATCACGACGGTGTTCGTGACGCACGACCAGGAGGAGGCGATGAGCATCGCCGACCGGATCGTCCTGCTGCAAAGCGGCAAGCTGCAGCAGGACGCCGCGCCGGTGGCGATGTACCGCGAACCGGCGAACTTGTTCGCGGCACAGTTCATCGGCACGCCGCCGATGAACGTGCTGGACGGTGCGCTCAGCGCCGACGGGCGCACCGCCGTGCTGGAGGCCGCGGAGCCCGGAGCCCGCGCCGTCAAGATCGGCGTCCGTCCGGAGGACTGGACGCTGGCCGAGGCCGGCGCCGGCAGCGCGGTCGCCACGGCCGTCGTCTCGCACGTCGAGACGATCGGCCGCGACACGCTGCTGCGCGCGCAGATCGGCGCAACGCCGGTGCGCCTGTACGTGCCCCAGGAGCGCGGCGCCGAGGTCGGCGAAGCGCTCCGCCTGAACGTGCGCCCGGGCAAGGCGCACGTGTTCGACCCGGCGAGCGGGGCGAGGCTCGCCGGGCCGGTGGAGCTGCGCGGCGGCAGCGGGCCCGACGCCGGCAGCGGCGGGGGCGCAGGCGCGCACAGCGGCGCCGCCAGCGCGAGCAGCGCTGTCCGCGCTCCTGCGGACAGCGGCGCTTCCTCAAGAGCAAGCGTCAACGCCGCCGCTAACGGCAACGGCAGCGCTTCCGCTGACGATCGCAGCAGCGCGGGCCGCGCGAACGCCGCCGATACCACAACGGGAGGCGGCTCCCGCGTATGAACGAACGCCCGACGCTGCGCCAGGCGGCGTATGCCTTGCTCTACCTGCTTCCCGCGCTCGCCGTCGTCTTCATTTTCACCCTGTACCCGATCGTTAAGTCGTTCGATATCAGCTTGTACACGAAGTACAACTTCTACAAAAACATCGTGTTCGAACGGGGCTTCGGCAACTATGTCACGATGGTGAACGACCCGGAATTTTGGCAGTCCCTGCGCAATACCGCCGTCTTCGTCGTCGGCACCGTGCCGCTCACAATGCTGATTTCGCTGGCGATTGCGATGCTGCTGACGTCGAACATCAAGGGCCGCGACTTCTTCCGGTCCATCTACTTTTTGCCGGTTGTGACCTCTGTTGTGGCGGTGTCGCTCGTCTGGAAGTGGATTTTCCATACGGACTACGGGCTGCTGAACGAAATGCTGGGCTGGTTCGGCATCGGCCGGATCGGCTGGCTCACCACCCCGGAATGGGCCATGCCCTCGCTGATCATTTTCAGCATATGGAAGGGGCTCGGCTACAACGTCATCATTTTTCTCGCCGGGCTGCAGTCGATCGACAAGCAGATGTACCTCGCCGCCCGCGTGGACGGCGCCCGACCGTGGCAAAGGTTTCGGCGCATTACGCTGCCGCTGCTGTCGCCGACGACATTTTACATCTCGATTGTATCGCTTATCACGTCCGTGAAGGTGTTCGACGAAATATTCGCCATGTTCGGCGGAATCGCCTCGCACGGGGGGCCGGGCCGCAGTGCGATGACGATCGTTTACTACATTTTTGAAAAATTTTACGTCGAGAACAAATTCGGCCTTGCCTCGGCGGCCTCCTATGCGCTGTTCGTCATAACGCTGCTGTTCACCTTGATCCAAATGTACATCGCCCGGAAGAGGGTGCATTACACATGAGCACGACGACCAAGCCATGGGCGCTCGCCCTCATTTACGCGCTGCTTATCGCCGGGAGCATTCTCATGCTGCTCCCCTTTCTCTGGATGATCAGCACCTCGCTCAAGCATAGCTCCGAGGTGATCGTCCTGCCGCCCAAATGGATTCCGTCCCGCTTACAATGGCAGAACTATGTCACAGCATGGCAGGCCGCGCCGTTTGGCAGGTACATGATCAACAGTGTCGTTGTCACCTTCCTATGCACGGTCGGCGAGCTGGTCACGACGATTCTGGCGTCGTTCGCCTTCGCCAAGCTGCGTTTTTACGGACGGGATGCGCTGTTTGCGATTTTGCTCGCGACGATGATGGTGCCGCAGGAAATGCTGCTCATCCCAAACTACATCACGCTGACGGAGCTCGGCTGGCTCGACCGTTACGAAGCGCTCATCATCCCGTGGATCGCCTCGGTGTTCGCCATTTTCCTGCTGCGCCAATACTTCCTCGGCATTCCGCAGCAGCTTTACTACGCTTGCCGCATCGACGGCTGCCGCGACTGGGGCTTCCTGTGGCGGATCATGGTTCCGCTCAGCAAGCCGGCGCTCGTCACCATCGCGCTGCTTAAGGCGATCGGCTCGTGGAATGCCTTCCTTTGGCCGCTCATTATGACGAACTCGGAGGAGATGCGCACGATGCCTGTCGGGCTGACCGCTTTCTTTTCCGAAACCGACCTGAACTATGAGCTGCTGATGGCGGCCTCGATGATGATCGTGGCGCCGATGCTGCTGCTCTACGCTGCCCTGCAGCGCTCAATCGTGGAAGGCATATCCCGCGGCGGATTAAAGGGGTAATCTCAGCCCCTGCAATCATAAATAAATTCAACCATTATCGGAGGGGAACACGTAATGATGAAAAAGCAATTGGCAACCCTGGGGCTTACGCTCGTATTCGCAGCGACAGCTGCGGCTTGCGGCAGCGATGCGGCAAATAACGGCGCTGCTAACGGCACATCGAACGGTACGGCGAGCGGCAGCGAGCCTGCCAAGGCGGCTGCACCGGCAACGGGCATTACGACCAGCATCGAAGGCAAGCAGGTGGAGATCGAATTCTGGCACGCGATGACCGGCGAGCAGGAAAAAGCGCTGAAGAAAATTACCGACGATTTTACCGCGAAAAATACGAACATCAAAGTGAAGCTCGTTCCTCAGGGCGGCTACAACGACCTGCAGCAGAAGCTGACGGCGGCGGCTAAGGCGAAGAACACCCCGACGCTGTCGCAAACGTACGAAAACTGGAACAACGAATTTATCGAAAACGGTGTCGCCGCCGATCTGACTCCGTACATCAACGACGCCAAGTACGGCTGGACGAAGGACGAGCTGAACGACATCGCCCAAGTGTACCGCGACAACAACACGTGGGACGGCAAGTTCTATTCCGTACCTTTCAACAAGTCGACGAACGTGCTGTTCTACAACAAGACGCTGCTCGACAAAGCCGGAGCTAAAGTGCCTACCACTTGGGACGAGCTGAAGGACGCTGCGAAGAAAGTAACGCAGGACAAGCCGGACGGCAAGGGCAAAATTCTCGGCATGGGCTTTGAAAACTCCGTCGGCCTCGACTTCAACACGTACGTTCGTCAAGCCGGCGGTAATTTTATCGACGAGAAGGCCGGCAAGGCGCTGTTCAACTCGGCGGAAGGCAAAGAAGCGCTGACGTTCATCAACAGCTTCATCAAGGACGGCACGGGCCGGCTTGCAGGCGAAGACAAGTTCATGTCCGAGCCGTTCGGCCGCGGCGACGTCGCGATGTACATCGGCTCCTCCGCGGGCTTGACCTTCGTGGACAAGGCTGTCGCCGGCAAGTTCGAGTGGTCGGTCGCTCCGCTGCCGAAGGGCAAGAAGGCCGCTGCGGTCATCCAGGGCACGAACGTATCGGTCTTTAACACGGCTAACGATGAGCAGAAGCTTGCCGCCTGGATGTACCTGAAGCACCTGATCAACACCGAGAATACCGCCTACTGGGCGATGAAAACCGGTTACTTGCCGGTGCGTACGTCAGCTTCCAACTCCGAAGAGTACAAAAACTTCGTGAAGTCGAACCCGAACCAGGGCGTAGCGGAAAAGCAGCTGGGAGACGGCTACTTCTACTACCGCGGTTATGGTGCGAACGCGATCCAGAACGTGCTGATCAAGGAAGTCGAGAACGTGAACCTTAACAAGAAGTCCATCGAACAAGCGCTGGCGGACGCGGAGAAAGCTGCAAACGACGAAATCGCGAAAGCGAAGGCCGCTGCCGGAAAATAATACGCTTACTGCTAGAGGAGAAAGGATCCGCCCCGGCGCGATCCTTTCTTTCTTCCCGATATTCCAAATGCAACTTGCTAAAGGAGTCTACCGCCATGTCTGCATCCTCCAAAACATCGGTCCGGTTCTGGTCCGGACTGCGCACGATCGGCGGCACCGTCGTTACCGTACAATATGAGGACGCGAAAATCGTGTTCGATTTCGGCGCAGCGTACAATCCCGCAGCGAATGTGCTGGACGGTCAAGTCCGGCTGCGTCAAGGCGCCCTGCTGCACGATTACATCCGCCTCGGCACGCTGCCGGGCGTCGACGGCTTATATGAGGCCGAGCAGCTGCGCGGGCTGTCCGGCATTCGTCCGTTCGATCGAGAAAGGGACGCCCGAACGGCAGTGTTCATCTCTCATCTGCACTACGATCATATGCTGGGTATAGGCCTCATCCCGGAGCACATTCCGGTTTACATGAGCCGTATGTCACGGCGGCTGTACCGCCGTCTGCATAAGATCGGCGAAGGCGTCGCCGGTTCCCGCCACCGTTTTCAAGCGATGCCGGGCGGTCTGCAGCCTGTCCGCATCGGAGCCATCGAGGTGACCGCTCTGCCGGTCGACCACGATATTCTCGGCGCCTGCGCATTCCATATTCGCACGCCGGACGGCACGATTCTGTATACCGGCGACCTGCGCTTCCACGGCAATCATCCGGAATGGACGGAAGCGATGATGGCCAAGGCGAAGGAGCTCGGCGCCGACATTCTCATCATCGAGGGCACGATGCTGAACCTGCCGAACGACGACGGACTGCCGGTGGACGTAAAGCCCGCGGACCTTGCGCCGTCGCGGGAGCTTCCCGAAGGCTGGACGCGGGAGCCGGATATGCCGGGTCTGGTGGCGAACCGCTTGCTCGCTGCGAACGGGCTCGCCCTCGTCAATACGGCCCCGCGCAATGTCGAGCGCCTCGTCTCGATGGCCGAAGCTGCCCGGCAGGCAGGCCGGATGGCCGTATTCGAGCCGGAATCCGCGTACCTGCTGCACACGATGACCGCTTGCCGGGACTTCCTCGTCTACGAATCGGATACGACCAGCCGGCTTCTCGCCGCCGGCAAAGCGCCCGGCTGGCTGCGTAAAACCGCCATTCGATCCGTACTGATCAACGCTGCTGGTGTGAACCGCAGTCCTTCCCGCTACCTGCTGCAAAACACGTACGGCAACCTGCTGGAGCTGCTTGATCTGGATACGTCTGGCGGCATCTATGTGCACAGCGACGGCGTACCGCTCGGCTCGTTCGACCCGACCTACGGCAAGCTGCTTGCCTTCCTGGAGAGCCTCGGCCTGCCTTTCGCCGCGGTTCGCTGCTCCGGCCACGCTCCGGCCGAGAACCTCAAGTACATCGCCGACATGATCGATCCGCCGACGCTCGTGCCTCTTCACAGCTTCCATCCCGAGCTGCTGCTGCCGAAGTCCGGCGTACAGCTGCTGCCGGAATACGGCCGCACGTACCGCCTCGAAGGCGGACGTCTGCTGTAAAGGCAAAAAGCCCCCACCGGCGGCACCATCGTCGCGGTCGGGGGCTTCTTCCTACTTATCTTCGATTTTCACCAGCTGTTCCCGTATTCGCTCCAGCGGCTTCTCCAGCTTCGGCTTCACATCCGGATACGTCTCCGCCAAATGCGTGAATATCCGATGCGCATCGCCGAACTTCCCGGCCGCCTTCGCCACCTCGGCGAGCGAGGCGTCCGCCCGCCAGCGCCGGATCTCGTGATCCGGCGACACCGTGCCGCGGTACTGCTCAAAGCCCTTCTTCGCGCCGCGCAGCAGCTTCTCGGCTTCCCGGTGCAGCTGGCGGGCGCGCTTCATCTGCAGCAAGGCTAAATAATACTGCGCGTCCGGATAATGCGGCTCCAGCTCCAGCGCCTTCCGGCAAGCCCGCTCGGCGGCGTCCAGCTCTTCCCGCTCCGTATACAGCTTCGCCTGCAGCATATACACATCAAGCCTTCTCGCAAAATGCGGCTGCCGCCCCGCATGCTTCTCGGCTTCGTGCAAACCGCGCAGCGCCTCGTCCTTCGCTCCGTCCGCCAGCGACTCTCTCGCATAATACAGCCACCAGCCGGGATTGTCCGGCTCCTCCTCGACCATCATGCGCAGCAAGTCGAGATTGCGCCGGATTTTCCCCTTGCGCTGCATCATTTCCGGCTCATAGCCGTCATGCAGGAGCCGAATCCGCACCGGCTGGCGGTACGCTTCCGACGCGAACATCCCCTTCCCTAGGGCGATGACCTGCTCATGCACGCGGCCGTAGTACCGCAGATTCCGATTCAAGGGAAACATCCGCGTCTGCGAAAATTCATGGTGAACCGCGCCTTGCTTCTCGTTCACCTGCCAAATATAGAGCACCGGCGGCGCCTTCAGCTCGTCAAACAATCCAGCCGCTTCCCGCACCGCAGCGATATCGGCCGGATGAAGATGCTCGTCCGCATCGACCCAAAGCACCCAATCCGTGTTCATCGCCGCAAGCCCGGCATTCCTCAGCGCCGCAAAGTCATTCTGCCATACCGCCGACACAACACGCACTTTCGCGTATTCCCGAGCGATCTCCACCGTGCGGTCCTGCGACTCGCAGTCGACGAGGACGATGTCATCCACGGCGTTCAGCAAGCTCTCGATGCATCGCCGGATCGAACGCTCCTCATCTCTGGCAATGATACCGGCCGTAACGGTCACCGGCTTGCAGCGGAGCAGCTCCTCGATGTCCGGTCGGCGCGAGCCCTGCGGCACCGGCCGCAGCGACTCCTGCGCCTCCGCCACCCACGTCGCCTGCGGATCCAGCAGCCAGGCGCGCTCGTAGGCGGCCGCCGCCGCGGCGCCGGAGCCGCGGCTCTGCAGCGCTTGCCCGAGCAGCACCCACAGCTGCGCCTGCAGCGGCTGCTGCCGGAGCGCCGCGGCAGCCTGCGCTTCCGCTTCGGCATGCCGGCCCGACTGCAGCAAGCCGATAAGAATCTCTATTGCACTCATACTGGGTGATCCACGATAACTGCAAAGCGATCGATGATCCCTTTCCCCGTTGTCGGATCGGTACCCACGAGGGTGATGTAACCATGACCTAAGCCGTTTGACTTCACCTTCAAATCGTTTCCTTCCATCGTCACCGTTGGTGCCAGATCATTGCTCTCCATGCCTGTCCATTCCATAGCAGCGATCGTGAATCGCGTCGCTGAGGTAATCCCGGCATCGGCAGCGGCATACAGCTCATACAAGTTCTCTACAACACTTTCCGTATCAATATTCAAGTTGATGAATACATAATCAACAGGTTCGGTTAGTGGATCAGCCGGAGCTCTGAGCGTGACGGTCTTGCCTGTCAGCTGCTCCTCGGACGTATTGCTTATCGTCACATTGATCAACGCATCCGTAGGACGCGATTCCGCATGGCCGGCAAATTCAATCACAGGATAAAACGGATCGGTTTCATCCGTATGAACCCAATCCTGCTCCGAACCATACGTTCCCGGGATCCATGTGTCCACCGTATACATCCGCCCGTCCGTACCGCCGATGAAGAGCGGCTTCAAGCTTAGCGACAGCCCCTCCGCTTCATACACCGTATAAGAGTCCGCCAAATCGATAATCGGATTGATCGTATACGGCACCGTCAAAGCCGGACCTTTACCGTCCGTCGCTGTCACCATGAACGTAGCCGGAGTCGACCAGTTGTCAAAGCTTCCTGATAGTACCAAATTACCGCTATCCAGCGTGGCCGTCACTCCGTTGCTCTCATCCGTCATCAAACTGGACGTAGAGGACAGGCTGAACGAAAGCTCATTCGATTCCCGATCGTAAAACTTATTATACAAAGATACGTAAGGGCTCGAACCGCTCACTGTAGGCGTATAGTACTCGTTCGTGGATACCCCGTCTTTCGTTGTGACAGGCGTATTGACTTCGATGCCGTACCGCTGCCGAGCACTTTTTCCGTCGGAAGCGTAGAAGTACAAGTAACCCCCGGACCAAAACGTTCCGCTGTATACCAGCTTATGTCCATCTACAATGTAGTCCATTAGTGCGCCTGAAGCCGAGCTCCAATCATATTCGAAGGTGATCGTATCGTTATCCGAATCGGTAAAATAATCCCGGAGATCGATCGTCGTTATCGGTACATATTCATTCGGCACCGCGTTGATCAGCGGCAGCGGCTTCGTCAGGCTCGGCTTCGCGTTTTTCAAGATCCGATACGGCACCGTTGACTCAAACGTTTTCCCGTTAAACTCTTCCTTGGCTTTCACCGTAAACATGGCCTCGTCATCGTTCAACGTGCCGCTGAATGAGAGCTGCCCGTAGTCAAGGTTCACGGTCAAACCGCCTACATTCAACTGGTTCGTTTCGGCCGCACCGTCCATCAGGTAATACGATAAATTTCCACCGTCGGTCGACTCGAACATATTCCACATATACTCGGAGCCATAAGGTTCTTTCAGGAGCTCGCCATCCGTCCAGTAAATAACAGGTTCACTCACTTTGACGACCGGATTCCGAATCGGCTTCAAATTCACATAGTAGTACACCGGATCTGACTTGTGATCGGTTCCCGTGACCGTAAAGGTAGCCATAGATGCCAGAGGGCCGGTAAAGCTCAATACCCCCGAATCGCTGATGCTCGCCGTCAACCCGCCGCTCATGTATGTGTAAACATCGTAATCGATCGCGTCCTGATCGCCGTCCGAGAAAATCGTATTCAAATCAATGTCAGGCAGCGGCTCGCCGTCTTCCAGCGTAAGCTCATAGCTGCTTGAAGATACTGTAGTCACGTTGTTTTGGTATACGGTATACGATGCGGTCGCGTAATAGCTCGGCTTGTAAGGTTCCGCAGCCTTAACAATAAACGTTGCCTCCGGCCCAGTCAGCTCGCCTGTAAAGTACAGATTGCCGCTTGCAAAGTAAGCGGTCAAGCCGTCCGCCGGATTGTCTCCTACCACAGAATACTCCAGATCCCCTCCATGGCTTGATGTAAAGTTCCCGCTCAAATCCGCCATTGGAAGATAAACGTCATTGTTAGGCGTTCTATTCTGGTACAACGATACGCTATTTTCGTGTACCGTCGGGTTGCTCAGCGGCCTGAAAGTAATCCGGGTATTCACATGGCCTCCCTTTTTGTCTTCCGCATAGAGGTAGATCACCGCCCTTTCGGTCAAATCGCCGGTGAACGTCAGCTCTGTGCCGGTAACGATCGGCTCAATATCACCATACCAGTCTGCTGAATACTCAAGTGTATCCCCGTCGGCATCTTGGAAGATGTCCAACAAGTTCAAAGTCGGCAGCGTTTGTCCTTCTTCGATATAGATCGAATAATTATTATACTCATCGGTCACCGTAGGGGCTGTGTTCGGCAATACGGTGTAAATGGCCTGCGAATCGAATTTCGTTCCGTCCGCAGTCGTTTCCGTCGCTTTCACGGTAAGTTCGATAGAACCGGAATATAAGTTTTCGTTAAAATAGATCCATCCGTCTTCTTCCGAGAGCTCCGCATTTTCCGGAACTACGTTCACAATCTCAAAGCTCAACTCTTCCGATTCCGACGATTTGTTGAAATTGTCCCACAGGTTAATATATGGAATCTCCCCGTTCAATGCATAATGCGTGACATTGCTCTCGAAGACCGGAGGAACGAGCTCATAATGGATGTGAGCGCCGGATTTATACTTCCCGTCGTTGGCAACAATGTCAAACTGGGCTTTGCGCGAGTCCCAATTTCCGTCGAATCTGACGATATTTCCGTCCCTGTATGCGGTTATGTACTGCTCCGGATCGAACCACAATTCATACGTTAAAGCATCGCCGTCATCATCTTTAAACAGCTGAGACAAGTCCAGCTGCGGCAGTGAATCGCCGTCCCGGATAACTTTGTAATAGTCATCCTCGTAATAGCTCGATGTCACGACCGGCTTATGGTTTCTCGAGAACGTATACACGGCCTCCGAGCTGAGCTCTTCTCCGCGAATCGTCTGCGAAGCCGTCACTTTATAGGATACGGTCTTCCCTTCCGGCAGATTACCTCTTAATACAAGGTAGCCGGATGGCAGCGCTTCTCCATCCACATACACATCCGGTACCGTTGTACCGATTTGCTCGGCGGTGAACGTCAGCGGACCTGTACCGACCCCGATGAAATTTTCGGATAAGTTAAATACGTTCTCTCCGCCATCCGCTCCGTTCACGGTGAAATATTCCGTTATGTTAGCTTCGATCACTCTCGGAGTGCCGCCCAGCAGCAAAGTGTACGTAACGTAATTTTCTCCGCGTTTACTGTCCTTCGCCCAAATCTTAATCGTCACATCTTCCGTCAAGCTGCCGGTTAAGCTGAACATATTGCCGGTAATCAATGGCGTAATGCCCGAACCGCTGATCACCTTTGCATCGTAGCTCAACGTATCTCCGTCCATATCGTAGAAAAGCTCCGTCAAATCGATCGGCTCGGGCAGCGGGTCGCCATCGAACAGCAACTCACGATACGTATCCGTAGTCACCGAAGGAACCGTATTCGCTCTCACTTTATAGACAGCTGACGCCGAGGACGTTCTTCCGCCAGGAGCCGTTTCCGTCGCCGTTATCGTAAACGCAGCTTCCGTCCCCTTCAAGTCTCCGGCGAAATACAATTGATCGTGCTCAATTTTGTCGACTTTAACCCCGTTTACATTCCATGCCGGCGCTTCATCGACCGTGTAAGACATCGTTCCGCCGTTTTTCGGTATGAAGTTGTCTCTTAAATTGACAGGGAAGAACACCCCTCGTCTCTTATCTTTTTCATCATGATAGAACTGCTCATATACGATAACCTCGGACTGAACCGCCTCCAAATCCTCATACGATTTGAAGGTAAACACCGCTTCGCCTCTTGCTCCCTTTGAATCCTCAGCATATATGACGTAATGCACAGGGGACCCTGTGTACGTTCCGTTGAACGACAATGTCGAGCCGTTAATCGTTGCCGAAATAGTAGCCCCGCTTGTCGATTGACCTTCATTGATACCGAACGTCAGGGTGTCATTGTCTGCATCCGTAAAAATGTTGTCCAGATTGTACGTTACGCCCGTCACGCTGTCCCCGCTGTCGTACGGGAACGTAAAGTTGTAAGGATGTGCTGAAGGCGCATGATTGACTGGCGGTATGGCAACAAATTGGTATGTCGCATAGCCGCTGCGAAGGCCTTGCGGATCCTCGGCATAAACGGTAAATGCCGCATCGGAGAACAGGCTGCCCGAGAACGTTAACCAGCTTCCGCTCATCGACGCGGTTACCCCGCCTTCCGTCTGAGGCGAGACCGCGTAAACGAGCGAATCGCCGTCCGGATCGCTGAAATCGGCGGACACGTCAATCGGTTCGAGTTCAGCAAGATAAGGCTTCTCATACGTATGCGAAGCGGTGATGACGAAAGGCGGGCGGTTGACGTGCTGCGGGGCCTCGGGGTCCAAATACACCTCAGCCGTTACCGTGTTCGCGCTCTTTCCGTCGTTAGCAAGGACATAGAACCGTGACGGAGCCGTCATCGTTCCGCTCAGCTGCAACTTCGAACCGGATATCGATGCGTTCACACCGTTCTGATGCTCGGAGCCTTCATTCAAAATAAATGTCAGCGTATCATTGTCCGCATCTTTCACTAATTTGTTCAGCTCTACGGTTGTGTCTACATACCCGATCGGCGCATATACACTATACGTCACACTGCTTACTGTCGGGGCATGGTTCGGTTTGACGACTACTAACGTCGATGCGGAGAGCCCGGCGCGGTCGGTTGCGGTGACGGAAATCGTTTTGTCATTATTCTCGAAGCCGGTCACCGACAGGAGCGAGCCGGATACGAGACTTGCACGGAGTCCGGTGCTGGTAGGATTATAGTCGATAGAGTAGCGCAAAAAATCGTCCGGATCCTCATCGTCGAAGAATTGGGTCACATCAATGTACGGCATCAATTCATTTTGCGTCTTATACCGTGCCTCGGGAACCCGTACGACCTTGGGTGCATGATTGAACGGCATTTCGCTGGCAACCGGCGCAACCTGCGTTTCGATCGCCGTCGCTAAATCAGTCGCCTTAAACGAGTTTTGGGAGCCATATTGATACATATGGCTGACGAGGTCGCCGATATCCGCCCTGCCGTTGGCGCCTAGCCCGATGACGTTGACGTTCACGGTTTGCTGCTGGCTCGTTACCATATTGGTGACCGTCAACTTGGCAAATCCGGCACTGCGCAGCTTGACATTGAGGAACGCCCCGTTCAACTGCCATTCGGCGATATTTCCCGCCCCCGGAGTCTCGGCGTCAATTTTAAAAGTTGAAAAACTGTTGGTTGCCAGCTTAATCGTTTTTGATTCGCCCGGTTGACCGAGGATTGTGAAAGGCTCGGCAGCGGCATATGCAGCGGGAGCCGCCGCGGGAACGATCCCCAGCGTTGCGGCTAATGCGGCCGCGATTTTCGTATTCGCTGTGTACTGCTTTGTTTTCGATTTTCTTCTACCCATACGTCACCTCTATCAACTTGCATCGTTATGAATATTCTAACATTGAATTAGTTCTGAAGGAATGCTAAAGTCAGTATTTTTCGACTATTATTCGTTCATTTGGACTACAAAAAGAGGAAGGCCGCTCGAACCGAGCAGCCTCTGACTATCCATGATGTAAACTAATTCATAAACTTAACGTATTGCAGCATCCGCTTGAGAATGGAAACTCCTTGAGCTCTCGTAGCCGATTCTTTCGCCGCAAACGACGTATCCGTCATGCCTTGAATAATCCCTGCTGACACCGATTGTGCGGCAGCGTCCTTGGACCAATCCGCTATGTTGCTTTGGTCGACGAATGGATTCAGTACGGTGCGGTCTGCTTTAACCTCGGTGCCTGCGAACTTCATCGCTCTTGCAATCATGACCGCGAGCTGTTCGCGGGAAATGACCTCATTTGGACGGAAGGTGCCGTCTTCATATCCATTGATCAAATCAGCCTCTTGAGCGGCTCCGACGCTGCCTGCGAACCAATCGTCGGCCCGCACGTCCTTGAATCCCTCCGCCTTCCGCTGCTCAATGCCAAGCGCACGAACAAGAAGAGTGGCGAATTCTGCTCTGGTGATTTTGGAATCCGGCACAAAATGTTGATCATCCACGCCGCTCACAATCAATTTGCTGGCAAGCTGCTCAATATCCTTTTTAGCCCAATGGCCGGACAAATCATCGAACGTCTTGGAGCTTGTGATGATGGAATAAATGCTGTTACCTTTTCTCAGCATGGTGGCTTGATTGTTCTCAAACCACGTTGGTATTGGATACAGGGTCTTTGCCGTCGGATCGTACAGAACGCCTATAGACTTTTCGGCGTCAACCGGCTGAACCAGCGGCACGGAACGGGAAACGTAGGAAGCAAACGAGCTCAGCTCCTGGCGCTGGCCATTCGCGCCGGTTACATCCACCTTGAAATCAACCGGTGAAACGATCATCGAGGCTCCCAGGCCGGAGGCCGTCTGTTCAGCCTGCGACGACACGTCCGGCTTGGCCTTCTCGATCGTAATTGTAATCACTGCGTCCTTCTCCGTTACCCCGAGAGTTTTAGCTAGAGTAGGCGCATCTACGTTGGTTGGCAGATTGTATTTGCCGATGTTGGTGTTGACTTGCAGAACGGACGAAGGATTCTTCTCAGCCATCCGAGCTAAAAGCTCGAGCGTCAGTTCTGTTTTGATCGTATCACCGGTACCTTGTACGTCAACCGAAAATACCTTCGCCTGAGGACCCGAGCTCGTAACGATTTCGCTCAGTTTGGCTGAATCTACTTTGGCTGTAACAACGCCCTGCTGAACCGTTTCAATGACCGTTTCTGTGATGGGGACGATCTCAGACTGCGTGGTCGGTGTGGCCGGTTTGTCCGTATTGCCAGTTGTGGCACCACCTCCGCCACCGCCGCCTCCGCCGCCTCCGCCGCCACCGTTACTAGGAGCGGCAACAACGAAGGTTGCTTTGCTTACATCCGTAGCGGAACCGGCTACCGTCACGTACGAGCCTAGATCGGCGCCAGTCGGGATCGTGAACGTCTTCGTAAAGTTGCCGGAAGAATCCGTACTAGCTGTATCTATATAAAACACGGTGTTATTCGTACTATTAATGACTTTGATGATGACTTGCGGATAAATCGAGTTGCCGGAAATGGTTAAACTGTTGCCGGGATTAACTTGCGTTTGGCTGACGTTTACCGTTACAGAAGCGTCGGCGTAAATGGTTGCGGACATACTGCCCCATACGATGGCCGCCGCTGAAACGATAGTTAACAGACGTTTCTTCACTCTTGCATCCACCCCCATGATGTGCGGCCAAATCCGGCGAGCACCGGATTTGGTCGACTGTATTGCATTGTTTTTTAATTAGGTAATTTCGTTAATTCAACTTCATCAGCCAGCTGTGTGCCTACCGTACTATCCAAATTATTGAAGGAATCTAGGATCAAAACTTTGACTTTATGAGTTGAAACGTAAGCTTTATTAAAGAGTGCCGATACGGTTTGAGCAGTATCGCCTTTATATTCGAATACGACAATGCTGTCCGGTGTAGTCCCGTTCATCAATTGGAACACGACATACTTGGTCTTGGTGTCGGATACGCCCGGTTTCGCCGATACCGTTACGGTCGCCTTGATGCCGCCGGTTGTTTCAAGCTTGGCGTCCTTAATCTCGTACGGCTTGCCGGACTCGGCAGCAAACGCCTTAGACGTCGGAGCACTCTCATCCAAACCGCTGTGGGTTACGGTCACCAAGATCGTTCCAGACTCTGCACCAAGCTGAGCAATCGTAACGGTTGCTTTTGCGGCGCCCGGAAGGACAGTTTGATTGCCAATCAACGCCGAAGGGTTAACCGCATCCCGATAAACCTTAACCACATCGCCTGGATTCAGGTTAACAACTTCAACCGTGTCGGCCTGTCCGCTGGCATTGTTGATAACGGTAATATCGGATCCAGCTGGAGCCGGGCTGATGTCCTTTTTAATTACCGTCACCGTGAAAATTTTATCTTCATGAACCGTACCCTTCGTAATTGTCGCCGTCAGCGTTACATCCTTGTTGCCCGCGCTGTTAGCCGGTCTGTTGACAACGCCGTTTGTTGCAATCAGCGCCGGGTCTGAGGATACCCATGTCACTGCTGTGCCATCCCCGCCATCTGTAGGGAGGGTGATGTTCTTTGTTACGTCGTAACGGGTTTCTCCAGCGACGTAACCGATCTCCAGGCGTGCTTTCGCCCCACTGACTGCTTCCGCATCGGACAGAGCCGTTTGCTTCAGTACATTGACAGTAAATACCTTGTCGGAGGATATACCGTTCTTTGTAACCGTTGCGGTCAGCGTCACACGCGTATCACCTGTTGTAAACAAAGGACGGATTACGGTTCCGTCTGATTTGACAACTTCATTGTTACTTGAGGACCAGGTTACAGTCGTACCGTCCGCCGATGTTGTAGGCAGTGTTAGGAGTTGCGTGACGCTTGCCGCACTATCGCCGACTGAGTATCCGATTTCCAGAGCTTCTTTACCGTTTGTTAATGCCTCCGAATCGGATATAGATTTCTTGAGCACCTTGAGTACGAAGTCTTTGTATTCGGTAGCGCCATTCTTCGTAATTTCTGCCGTCAGAGTAACCACAGCATTGCCGGCAGAGTGCGAAGGACGTTTCACAGTACCGTTCGCACCACTCACTTCGATAATATCAGTATTATCAGAAGTCCAGCTGATCGATGTACCGTCGGCTCCTGCAATCGGGAGAGTAATGTCTTGCGTTACACCCGAAGGAGAATCGCCAACCCCATAGGTGAGCTGCAGCGCCGACTTGGCGATGCTGACCGCTTCCGCATCGGTTTCAGGTTGCGCAAAGACTTGTACGACGAATACCTTCTGTAGTGGCGTTGCCGCTCCTTTGGTAATTGTCGCCGTGAGCTCAACCGCCGTGTTTCCTTCGACATGGGTCGGACGAGTGACTATCCCATTATTGGCAGAGATGGCAATCACACCGGTCTTATTCGAAGACCAAGTTATTGTCGTTCCATCCACCCCTGTTGTAGGAAGGATCAAGTTATTTGTCACAGCAAACGCCGAATCTCCTGACGTATACCCGATTTCCAGCACGGACTTACCGTTTGCAATAGCTTCCTCATCGGTAATTGCATTTTTAATGACCTTGACTACAAACTCTTTAGTTAACGTAACGCCGTTCAGCGTTAAAGTGGCTGTCAGCGTAACCGCCTGATCTCCCGTGGAATACGCCGGACGAGTAACTGTGCCATCAGCTGCGACTACGGCAGGATTGTCACTGCTCCAGGTAATCGCGGTACCGCCAGTGCCGGTCGGTAGAAGCATCAGGTCGCCTGTCACACTGTTGATTTTATCGCTTCCTGTGTAGCCGATTTCCAGCGCGTCCTTCGCGGATTGCAGCGCTCCTGTATTCAGACCGGCGTCCAGCGCGGTCTGGATGGCCGCCTTATCCGCATAGCCATCCGCCGGTTTGCCGTTATAAACGTAGCTCGCGGTGCTATCTTTGGCCGCATTGCTCAACAGATTGTAGACACTGAGGTCAAGCGCCAGTCCCGGTGCCTCCAAGGCGGTTCTCGTCGCTGCTGCATCAACAGCTTTATTAACATCGGCTTCAGGAGTCCTTGCTGTCACAGCGTTGTCAAAAGCAGTTTGGACGGCCGTCTTATCGGCAAAAGTCGTCGCCCTAGCAGCGAGAACAGCTGTCGCCGCTGCGTCCTTGTCGGCATTTTTCCAGCCTGAATATGCACCAAGCGTTAACGCAAGTCCCGCATCTTCAAGAGCTGCTCGCATTGTCGTTCCATTAGCGAGGTTGACGTTGGCTACACCCTGACGTGCGGTAATAGCTGCGTTGAATGCATTTTGAACAGCTGCTGTGTCGGCATATCCATCCACAGGACGCGCTGTAAACACTTGAGAAACAACATCGCCCTGATCCACCGAAGTCCAAGCCGGATACGCCCCCAGAGTAAGATTCAGTGTCGCGTCTTCCAACGCCGACTTCATCGTTCCGGAAGTTGCCGTATTCACAGCCGCGACAGCAGCTCGCGCGTTCAGAACCTCATCGAACTTGTTTTGCAGCGACGCAAGGTCGACATAGCCTATCGACGGACGGTCAGCAAGTACTTGACTGGATACTGCCGCTTGATCCGACGCTGTCCAGCCTGCATAAGCACCTAGGTTCAAACCCAGCCCGCCATCTTCCAGGGCCGACTCCATGGACGCCGCATCCGTTGACGAGTTCACGGCAGCCATCAGAGTTCGAGCCGCAATGGCGCTATCGAAGGCGGTTTGAATATCGGATTGCAGCACATACCCGTCTGTCGGCTTATTGGAAAGCACATCGGAGGCTACCGCCGCTTGGTCTGCAGCCGACCAGCCTGCATAAGCTCCAGGTATCAGGCTCAACGCCGGAGCTTCAAGCGCCGTCTCCATTGCAGCTGCGTCTGCTGCTGTGTTAACCGCAGCTACTGCGGAGCGAGCTGAAACCGCAGCATCAAAAGCCGATTGAATCGCAGCAACGTCTGCATATCCCATACCAGGACGACCAGCAAGCACTGCACTCGAAACCGCATCTTGGTCTGCATTCGCATACCCTGCATACGTCCCTAGGGTAAGATTGAGAGCCAAATCCTCTAAAGCGGTCTGCATGCTTGTTGCATCGGCTGCCGCATTCACTGCCGCTACCGCGCTTCTTGCGTTCACCGCATTGTTTAGAGCCGTTTGAACAGCTGCTGCGTCGGCAAAGCTGCCGGCTGCCAAAAGTACTGCATGTGCAACGGCAGTCTTATCGGCGGTCGAATAGCTGCTATAAGCGCCGAGTGACAACCCTAAAGTTACATCCTCAAGAGCCGTTTGCATATCTGTGTCTGTGGTCGCTGCATTGACATTGGCTACCGGAGTGCGGGTGGTCAATGCCGAATTGAACGCAGCTTGGATTGCAGTAAAATCAGCGTAGCCGGAGCCAATGCCGGCGATAACGGCGTTTGCTGCATAATCTTTATCTGTGCTTGTCCAGCCGGCATACGCGCCCAGATTCAGTCCGAGCCCTGCATCCTCAAGGGCCGATCTCATGTCGGCTGCTGCAGAGGCGATATTCACTTTCGCTACATACTGGCGCGCCGCAACTGCCGCATCGAAAGCGGTTTGGATGGCATTGACGTCGACATAGCCGGTACCCGGGCGTCCATTTAAAACGTCAGTCGCAATAGCATTCTTGTCGGCGACCGTCCATCCGGTGTATGCCCCATGAGTCAGACCGAGCGCTACGTTTTCCAAAGCCGTTTTCATGTCACTGCCGGTCGAAGCATTGTTGACTGCTGCCATTGGCGCGTCGGCAGAAATGGCGCTGTTGAGCGCCAATTGAATGCCGGCGGCATCAGCAAACCCCGTTACAGGGCGGTTCGTAAAGAGCAATTCGTTCACGTTGTTTTTATCCGCAGTGGAAAGCGCATTGTACGCAGTTAAATCCAACGCAAGGGAAACATTCGTAATGGCGGAACCGATTGCTGCTGCAGAAGCGGCCGTGTTGACAGCCGATACTGGTCCTCTATTCGTAATCGCAGTTCCAAGTTCCGCTTGTACGGCAGTGTCGTCCGCATAGCCGCCTATAGGGCGATCGGAAACAACTTCAGCCGCAATTGCATCTTTGTCTGCATCCGTCAATCCGGAATAACCAGTCAGATCCAGTGCTAAGGTCCCGTCCTCAAGTGCCGTGCGCATTGCGGACGCTGAACCCGCAGCGTTAACATTGGCCATTGGAGTGCGGGCGGTGAGCGCCGAATTAAATTCCGTTTGTATTGCAGGCTGATCCGCATATCCGTCGGTAGGACGATTTGCCAACAACGTTGCTGCTACAAAATCTTTATCTGCTGTTGAATAAGCTGAGTAAGCCCCTAACGCAAGTCCTAAAACAGGATCTTCAAGAGCGGTTGTCATCACGCTGTTGCTGCCGGCAGCATTTACCGCAGCAACGGCCGAACGAGCGGTAATAGCGTTATCGAACACAGTCTGAATCGCTGCCGTATCCGCATAACCGTCAGCAGGACGGCCAGCGAAAACTGCCGAAGCGACATACTTCATATCTTCGGTTGCATAGCCGGCGTATGCACCTAAATTCAGTCCTAGCCCTGCATCTTCCAATGCCGTCTTCATTGCTGCATCAGATGCCGCCGTGTTTACCGCCGCCACATAAGAACGATTCGTTACAGCCGTGTCAAACGCCCCTTGTACGGCTGCTATATCTGCGAATCCGCTGCCCCTGGCTGCTCTTACCGCTGCTGCAACAGCCGATTTGTCGCTAGTTGCATACGCGGGATACGCTGAACCAAGGTTTAACCCCAGCGCCACGTCTTCGAGCGCCGCTTGCATGGCCGCATCGGTAGCTGTACCATTCACAGCTGCAATATACTGCCTTGCAGCAATAGCGTTATTAAAAGCGGTTTGGATAGACGCTTGATCGGCAAATCCACTGCCTCTATTCGCCATAACATGATCTGCGACAGCGTCTTGGTCCGCTGCTCCCCATGTGGAATATGCGCCCAATACCATAGCTAATGTCGGGTCGGTCAGCGCCGTATTCATCGCCGTCGCCGTCGCAGCAACATTCACGTTCTGAATCGCTACCGCCATGTCGAATGCCGATTGAACCGCTGCTGCGTCCGGGTAGCCGCCAACAGGACGGGCATTTAGCACCCAATTCGCCACAGCCAATCTGTCCGCACCGCCAAATGCTGTGTAGGCAGCGCCTAGAGTCAAGCCTAACCCGCTATCTTCAAGTGCTGTCTGCATTAAAGCGTCGGATGAAGCAGCATTAATATTGGCCATTGGGGCCACCGCAGTAAGAGCTGCGTCAAATGCCGATTGAATAGAGGCGCTATCTACGAAGCCGCTTGGCAAGCGAGACGCCATGACAATGGCCGCTACGGCCGTTTTATCTGCAGTTGACCAAGTGCTATACATTCCCAAGTTAAGGGCAAGGGCAACGTCTTCAAGCGCAGTTTGCATATCCGATACCGTCGCAGCTACGTTCACATTAGCCACAGGCGTACGAGCCGCAAGCGCTGTATCAAACCCGGTTTGAACGGCAGCTTGGTCAACATATCCGGTACCCGGACGTCCGGCAAGCACATCCGCCGAAACGGCAGTCTTATCGGCTGCAGTCCAGGTGGTATATACCCCCAGCGTCAATGCAAGCGTACCATCTTCCAATGCTGTTTGCATTTGTGTTGCATCTGCTGCAATATTCACCGCCGCAACAGGGATGCGGTTCGCGACAGCTGTATCAAACGCGTTTTGAATGGCCGCAAGATCAGCGTATCCGTTCGCCGTACGTGCAGCAAATATTTCGGCGGCCACAGCTGCGCGATCCGCGTTAGACCACGTAGGATAGGCAGAGCCCAGATTAAGGCCAAGAGGAGCATCTTCCAGAGCAACTTGGATAGCCGTGGCATCGGCGGCAGTGTTTACGGCAGCAACCGGTGTACGCACAGTCAAAGCAGCATCAAAGGCTCCCTGAATGGCGGCTTGGTCCACATAACCGGATACCGGTCGATTTACCCGCACGATATGCGCAATATCATCTTTGTCGGCATCAGTCCAGGTGGCATAGGCCCCAAGCGTAAGCCCGGTCAAAGCTTCCAGAGCCGTCCGCATGCTTATATCGTCCGAAGCAATGTTGATGTTGCTGACTTCGGTACGGAGACCAACTTCCGTATCCAAAGCCGCCTGCACGGCCGCTTTGTCGACATAGCCTGTCCCAGGACGGGCTGTCAGCACTCCGGTAGAAACCGCCTGCTTATCGGCTGATGTCCAATTAGTGTAAGTAGTCAAGTTCAATGACAGCGAGACCGATTCCAAAGCGGCTTGAATCGCTGCAGCGTCCGGGGCGATATTCACATTAGCCACTGGTGTCCGAACCGTAACAGCCGTGTCAAATGCCGCTTGAACCGAGGCAAGATCTGCATAGCCGGTACCCGGCTTCGCTGCAAAAACCGCTGCTGCGACTGCAGCTTTGTCAGCAGTAATCCAGCTGGAATATACCCCCAGACTCAGCCCCAGTGACCCTGCTTCCAGTGCGGCTTGGGTAGCTGCAGCATCTGCAGCTATGTTGATATTCGCAACGTCCGTACGCGCAGTAACGGCATTGTCAAATGCGGTTTGAACTGCGGCTGCATCAACATATCCCGTTGAAGGACGGTTCGCCACAACGTCAGCCGCTACTGCAGCTTGGTCAGCCGTAGTCCATGCAGGATACGAGGCCCCCAAATTTAAACCAAGCGCCACATCTTCAAGCGCCGCCTCTGCAGCCGCAGCAGTAGCCGCCTTGTTGACGGCTGCCATCGGTGCATTGGTTGCAATGGCACTATCTAGCGCCGTCTGAATAGCCGCCTTATCGGCATAGCCACCGCCGACTCCGGCTCTTACCAAATCCGCTACCGCATTGCGGTCTGCCTTCAGCAAAGCGTTATAAACCGTAAGATTCAGCCCCAGGACAGGCGATGTAATCGCCGTATGAGTGGAGGTGGTGTCATAGGACGTATTAACCGCCTCAACCGCGATCACGAGTCGTTCGTTCGCAATGATCGGAGTAAATGCCGCTTGAATATCGCTCTGACGTGCATATGCACCGTTCGCGGTGCGGTGTGCCAAGAGGGCGGCAGCAACATTCATTTTATGGGACGCAGAGAACGAATAATACAGCGTTAAATCCAGACCCAGCTCAGGCGCTTCCAAAGCAGACCTCATTGCGGTCGCATCAGCAGTCGAGTTCACATTGTCTACATATGGTTTAAACGCCTCATATTGGGTGCGGTCGGTTACGAGCAGGTTCAACTGCGTTTGAATGGCCGTCTTGTCGGCATAGCCTGCTCCGCGATTGGCCAGCATAGCGTCGACGACTGCATCCTTGCCGTCCGAGCTCAGGTTTTGATAGGAAGTAAGAATCAGACCAAGGTACGTATCCTCCAGTGCCGCTTTCATCGAGGCGCGGTCGGAGGCATTGTTCACCGCAGCCAGGTAGCGGGCATTGATCTGGTCCGTTACTGCGTTGTTGAGAGCGGTTTGAATATCGTTTTTCGTACCGAAAGCACCATGAGCTGTCCGATAATCAAGCACACGTCCTGCGGCGAGTGTCTTCTCCGGTCCCGTCAGGTTGTCGTAGGAAGTAAGAATAAGTCCCAGCTCGTAATCCTCAAGCGCTGTCTGCATATCCGCATTGCTGGAAGCGCTATTCACCGCATTGATTGCACTCTGCAAAACTTCAGCGTTCTGCTCTACGGCAGTCTCATCGTTCAGCTTCACTTGAAGGGCTGTAACATCCGCATACGGTGCGCTTCCTACTAATTTTGTTGCTACATTCGTTTGTCCGGCAGAGCTTAAAGCGGTATAGAACGTCAAATTCAAGCCGAGCTCAGGCGCCGATATAGCGGCCTGCATATCTGCGGCTGTTGCAGCCGAGTTGACCGCAGCCAAAGCGCTGGCCACATCGGCGCTTGCGATGCCGGCGGGAATGACGGATACAACCGATGAAGCGGCCAAGGTTGCCGACAATACTTTGGAAAGGCCCTTGCTTATCGTCTTATTGGGAGTTTCTTTTTTATTCTTGGACATTTCGTAACCTCTCTTTGTCTCGGAAGTGTTCGGAACGTTTATCCGTCCAGCTTATTTTTGACCTGGAACACGCGCCAGGCATCGTCAGCAAAGCGGATCAGACTGACCACGTAATGGATATGCCTCAGGTTATTTTGATCTTGGAAAAAGTAATCCAGGTTCGCTCGAAACACCGTTTCCGTACCCGTTGTGACAAATATTTGGTTCTGCAAAGCGAAGCCCTTTTGCAGATCTGCAGGAATCTTCATTTCATGCAGAACAAACTCGTTCATATATCGATCGGCAATACGGATCATCGTTAGCTGCTCCGCAAGCTCAATCAGGGCAAGGTTCTGCACAATTTCGTCTTCAAGCTCTTGCTCCGGTTCATCCAGACAGGCGGGTTCACGATTGCCGCCTGAAGTCCATTGCGACAGCTTGTCACGAATTCGATCTCTCAGCGTTCGTATGGAGGTCATACCGTTACTTTACGTCGTTTTGCTGTGAAAGCTGGTTTTTGACAGCGGTGTTCAGCGCTTCTTGAATCGCTGCCGAGTCGGTATAGCCCCCGGATGGACGGGACGTCAGGACCTGACCCGCTACAGCCTGCTTTCCTTCCGACGACAAGTCTTGGTATACAACCAAAATCAACCCCAAGTAAGGACGTTCCAGTGCATTCTTCAGCTCATCCGGCGATGTCGATTGGTTCACAGCTTGTACCGCTTGACGAAGACCTGCTGCATGCTGGGCGTCGAAAACAGCTTTGCCGAGAGCTTTCTGCAGGCTGCGCACATCCGCATAACCGGATGCAGGCTTATTGCCTACCAGCTTGCTTGCCACAGTGTTCTGGTCAACCTCGTCAAGAACTTGATAGCCGCTCAAATTCAAACCCAGCTCGGCAAGAACGATAGCAGCTTTCATGTCTTCGACTGTGGCAGCTTGCTGAACTTGGGCCAGCGATTGAGCCAACGTCATCTTTGGCACCGCAACAGGGACAACGGGCTTCGGAGCTACCGGTACGTACACTTGATCGGTAACCGTCGGCTCCGGAGTCGTTGGAGCGTCCCCCTCAGAATAAACCGTTTCGCCGACAGACTGACCGGACGGCTCGTCACGGTATACCTCTTGCTCAACCGTCGCATCGTTGCTATTCGCGCTGTTCGAGGTCAGAGCTGCAATGCTGCTGAACGTCTCTCCGGGCAGCACGGCGACGATTGTGGAAGCCGCTAAAGTTGCCGTTAATATTTTGGCTACTTCCTTGGACTTGCTCTTGGAATTCGTTGTTTTCTTGTTTGCCATGGTTTAACCCCTATTCTTAGTAAATTGAAAGCCTATATGATGAATGAAATGGATACCGAAATGAAAGCTACGCACTTCCCCGCAATTTGCGGTTGCAAAAGTCCAGCACTTCTCTAATGAACTTGCCCCCCGCTTCCAGTCGGAACTGCCTCTCGAACATTTGGAATAGTACAAAAGACTCTTCTTCATAAATGTCCAAAGGGTCCCTCTTCTCTAGTGCTCTAAAATGAATCCCCAGTTTTAAGGCATTCAAGCTTTCCATATGTTCGAGCCAGCCTCGGTCGAGCAGCTTCATGAGCTCAAGCCTCCACTCCTCCGACCACAATGGGCTGACAAGCCTATACTGGAAGGAGAACCAATGCTGCTCCCAAGTTTGCTTGATCTGATCGAGTACATCCTGCTGGGTGACCCCCCCGCTGAGCCGGATCGGCTCACCCCACCCAAGCTCGCTTCGGAGCCGGTCCGTCTGCCACTCCTCAAATACATCATTCTCCGGACAATACGCTGCGACTTTCTCAGCAAAGACGTATTTGGCGGATGCCAGCAGCTCGTCGGTCACATTCCCAAGGCTGAACAGCTTCTCGCGGTACTCGTAGTACCACTGCCTTTGCTTATGTACAACACAGTCTAATCGGTACACAAACAAACGAACCTCATACATATGCCGTTCCGCTCGTTCCTGCACCGCATCCACCCAGCGCACCAGCTCCACGTCGGAGCTTCCTTCTTCCCCTGTGCGCCAGCCGATTGCAACCGTTTCCGCTTCCTCCCCGCCAAAACGCCGGATCAGGTCGTCCTCTAACGAAATAAAAAACCGGGATGCTCCAGGAAGCCCTTGCCTGCCCGATCTCCCTCGAAGCTGAAGATCGATTCGTCTGCTCTCATGACGTTCAGTCCCTAAGACATGCAAGCCTCCGAGTGATATGACTTCGGGATCCAAATGGATATCCGCCCCGCGTCCAGCCATATTCGTGGCAATGGTTATGGCCCCCCGTCTTCCGGCGCGACCGATGATTTCAGCTTCTTCTCGCTCCGTCTTGGCGTTCAAAATTTGGCAAGGCAAGCTCATCCCACGAAGTAGCTCATATATTTCCTGGGATTGGCTGATCGAGGTCGTCCCCACCAAAACCGGTATACCTCGTTCATGCAAAGAGGACACCTCACTGGCCAGTCCCCTGTATTTATCCCGCTTGGTCAGGAATACACGATCAATCAAATCCTTGCGAAGGACAGGTTTATGCGTCGGAATTCGGAATACATGCAGCCCGTATATTTCACGCATCTCCTCTTTGTCCGATTCCATCGTGCCCGTCATTCCCGATATGAACGGGTAGAGGCTGAAAAACTTTTGTACGGTAATCGAGGCATGAGCTCGGGTTTCTTCGCTGAGCGGGACATTCTCTTTCATTTCAATGGCTTGCTGCAATCCGTCGCTAAACTCGCGCCCGTCCATAATCCGGCCGGTAAACGCGTCGATAATTTGAACCTTACCCTTATCAACGATGTAGTCTCGATCGGCTTGCATGATGACTCGCGCCCGCAGGCATTGCAGCAAATGGTGATAGATGGTGACGCAGCTTATATCAAACAAATTATCGATCATGAACATAGCCTCGATCTTCCTGATTCCGGCTTCCGTAAACATGACCTGCTGCGTTTCCTCATCGACCTCATAGTCCCTGTTCGTCAGGGCGCGCAACAGCTTGTCGCTTAAATAATAAAGATCGGGGGAAGCCCGGGATTTCCCGGCGATAATGATTGGGGTCTTGGCTTCATCGATGAGGACGCTGTCGATTTCATCAATTACGGCATAATTAAATCCCGGCATGACTCTGCGGTCGATCTGGTACTCCATACGATCCCGCAAAAAGTCGAAACCGAATTCCGACCATGTCCCGTAAACGATCTCCTTCGCATAAACCTCTTTCTTTTGAAGCCCAGACAATGCGGCATGGTTCCACCCTACTGACGTGCCCAACACAGCCATAACTTTGTCGGCTTGAACATAATCGCGCTGTGCCAAATAATCATTAACAGTGATCATATGAACTTGATTCTGAAGACTCAACCAAAAGAGAGGGGGTAAAGAGGCGATTGTTTTTCCTTCGCCGGTCTTCATTTCGGCAACTTGACCGTCAGCCATGACCCAAGCGCCCATGATCTGCTCGTCATGCATAACGATGCCTAGCTTGCGGCTTACCGCTTCCTTGACGAGGGCAAAAGCTTTCACGCGCAAACGATCGGTTCTGCCGCCGGTTTGGACCATTTGTCTTAACTCGCTAGCTTCAGCTTGCAGTTCGTCATCGGTAAGAGCAGATATGACCCGATGCTTGTCGTTGACGAGTCCAACGAATTTACGCAGCCTATCCCTATCGTTGCTTAGCCAACTTCTCCAATTACGAAACAAGCCCTTCACTTCCATTTCATGACTTGATTTCATATAACGGCCGAGCGTCATAAACCTGCCGCCACACAAGCACACCGATGCTGCTCCATTGCTGAACAACCATGTCTTTTAGTCCAGTAATCAAAGACCAAAGTCATGATAAATCCATAATTCGACAATTTTCACGTAGTACAAAATACCCTTTTCAACCGTCATATTCGACATTGTACCCTATCTTCCTGCATATTTCGGTATTCCGATTCACACTTTCTCAAAAAAGTATAAATATTTCGCCCCGTTGTTCCGTTCAGTGCAAAGAAAAGAAAAAATCATCCGAACAAATCCATCCCGTATTGCCGTGACGCACAGCCGCGAAAGTGGTATAATAGCTCGAAACCAATCTGTGGAAGGTGGCACGCTCGCTATGAACCCTCTGGCCAGCCAGCTCAACGAAACGCTGGAACGCGAAAATCCCCACGTATATGAGATGCTGTCCAAGCTCGGCAAAGACATTTATTATCCAAAGGAAGGCATTCTAAGCCAATCCGCCGAAGCGAAGAATAAAGCGACCAAATATAACGCAACGATCGGCATCGCCCTGGAGAACGGAAAGCCGATGCACTTGGCGACGATTCAAGACACACTTTCGGCTTATGCCCCGAAGGATCTGTATCCGTACGCTCCGCCGGAAGGCAAGCCGGAGCTTCGCGCCGCATGGCGCAGCAAGATGGTGGAAGAGAACCCGTCGCTGAAGGACAAAGCGTTCGGCACCCCGATCGTGACGAACGCCTTGACGCACGGTCTAAGCATCACGGCCGACTTGTTCGCCGACGCCGGCGACGCGGTCATCATTCCGGACAAAAACTGGGAAAACTACGAGCTGACCTTCGGCATCCGCCGCGGCGCCGAGCTTGTCTATTACCCGCTGTATAACGATCAAGGCAATTTCAATGCGGATGGCCTGCGCGAGGCGATTATCGCCCAGAAATCCAAGGGCAAGGCGATCGTCGTGCTGAACTTCCCGAACAATCCGACCGGGTATACGCCGGGGCCGCAAGAGGGCGCCGCAATCGTAGCGGCACTGCAGGCCGGCGCCGAAGCCGGCATCAACGTCGTTGCCGTAACGGACGATGCTTATTTCGGCCTGTTCTTCGAGGATTCCCTGCACGAGTCGCTGTTCGGCCGCCTGACCGGTCTGCATCCGCGCATTCTCCCGATCAAGGTGGACGGCGCGACGAAGGAAGAATATGTATGGGGCTTCCGCGTCGGCTTTATTACTTATGGCGGAGGCAGCGCGGCGCTGCTGTCGGCTCTTGAGCAGAAGACGTTGGGCATTATCCGCGCCACCGTATCGTCCTGTTCGCACCCGTCGCAGACGTTCGTGCTGCATGCGCTGCAGTCGCCGGAGTTCGCGGCGCAGAAGCAGCAAAAGTTCGAAATTATGAAGGGCCGGGCCAACCGTGTCAAGGACGTGCTCGACAGCGGACGCTATGACGATGCGTGGGACTACTACGCGTTTAACTCCGGCTACTTCATGTGCTTGAAGCTGAAGACGGTGAATGCGGAGACGCTTCGCACCCACCTGCTCGACAAGTATGGCATCGGCACCATCGCGCTCGGAGACACCGATCTGCGCGTCGCCTTCTCCTGTATCGAAGAGAAAGACATTGACGATCTGTTCGCTACGATTTATCAGGGCGTGAAGGACCTGGAGACCGTAACGAGCGGCACGAATTAATACGGAGCTCCCCATTTATCCATAGAAATTTGCTTCGCATCAGTTCACAAACCAAAAGGCTCCCGCACGGCGCGATCTAAAATCGCCAGAGCGAGAGCCTTTTTGGTTTTATCGAATGCGCCCTTCCGTCAGTTTGAACTGGTTGACCATCGCCAGCAGGGAGCTTGTAATATCGCTGACGCTGGCCGAAGAATACCGCGCCTGCGTCATGCTTTCCGTCAAATCGCTGACGGTCTGCTCCACCTCGCGGGACAAGCGGCGGTTCTCAATGCTGACCTGGGCGATATTCTCCATAACCGAGACCATTTCTTCCACAACCCGAGACTTGCTCGATTCGCTGGCCGCGCTCGCCTCCAGAATGCCGATCGCCGCTTCCGCCATGCGAGCCCCCTCCGATGCGCTGCGGCTGCCTTCGTCAATCGATGAAATCGCCTCTTCGGCATGTACTTTGATCGAATCGACGATACCCGCGATTTTCTCGGTCGACTGCTTCGTCTGCTCCGCCAGCTTGCGGATTTCTCCGGCAACGACGTGGAAGCCTTTCCCATGCTCGCCGACCCGCGCCGCCTCGATGGATGCATTCAGGGCAAGCAGGTTCGTTTGCGACGAGATTTTCTCGATCAGTCCTACGACTTGAGCAATTTCGCCGAAGGTGGTTTGGAACATATGAATCGTTTGATTCGTCTCCGTCACCTTGCGCTGGATGTCTTTCATTTTGCCGCCGACCTGCTCGACCTGCTCCTTCGCTACCGCCAGCTGCTGCGCCGCCTGCCGCTCCATCGCCTTGAGCGAGTCGCTCATATTGGTCGAAACGTCCTTCGCCAGATCAATGTCTTTGAGCTGCGCGCGCATGCTGCGGATCATATCCTCGATTTTGCCGCTGACCTGCCCCGTCGACTGCGCCGTCCGGCTCGTCGTATCGAGCAGCAGCTGCTGGCTCTCGCGCACGTCCGCCGCGGACTGCTTCATGCGCAGCATGATGCCCTCCAGAGAATCGATCAAATTATTGATCCATTTGGCCAGCTCACCCGTTTCATCCTCGGCAAAATCGTCCAGCGACAGCCTCAGTGTCAAGTCGCCTTCGCCCTCCGCGTTGATCCGGATGAACCTCGTCAGCTTGCGCAGCCGTTCGGCGACGCCCCCGGCTCTGCGGCGCAGCAGCCCGAAGCCGAACCAACCGAGCAGGATGTTCACGCCGGCGCTGAGGGCAACGGCGCCCCACGGCGGCAGCAGTCCGGCGCTTAGCCAGGTGATTCCCATATTCAGCACGATGAACAGCAGGGCGAGTCCGATGCGGACGCTGTCCAGCTGCGACTGCAGGCCGCGGATTCGATATACTTCCTCGAGATCCCCTTCGCACATCATTCCCCACAGGTCGGGACAATGCGGCAGACGGAACGTAATTCCTTTGCCGATGACCGGAATGTGCCGGTAATCGGAATAGCCAGGAAACTCGACGAATAAGTTGGAGCCGTTCTTAATCGTGCTCGCTACGCCGGGGTGCAGCTGCCCCGTAGCCGGATCGGTGAACACGAGCTCGAGCTCCGTATGCTCCTTCACCTTCACCGTTCCCCACGCCGTATGTACGCCGTCCTTCAAATTCTCGCCGTGGGTAAACGTTCTGTCCTCAAAGCGGGACCGCGATAAGGCGGTTCCCGGCGCAATATGATGCAGCAGCTTCGGCTCGGCCATGAAAATATAATTGTCCCCCGAGTCCGGGTACACGTGCCCCGATTCGCGCTGAATCAAATCGCCCAGCACATCGTTCGGCACCCGTGCGCACACCGCTCCGCGCCAAGCTCCCTTATCCTTGAGCGGAACGATAAACAGGAGCGTCATTTTGTCATGAAAGGATGACGTGCTCGGTCCGATTTGCAGCGTGCGGGGGTCTGCGTAAGGCCCGTACAAGCACTTGTTCCCTTGGAGCGAATAGTCAAGCCCGGCCGAGAGGGGCGAATCCGCCCGATGCTCGGTCCCGATGTGCGCGCTATATGTCGAATAGACGACAGTACGGCGTTCGTCCAGCAGGAACACCTCGGAGAAGTCCGGGCTCGCCCGCATGGCGCCCTGAAACGCCTTGTCCCACGCTTGATTTCCGACACCGCTTGAAGCGACGCTTTGCTGCTCGCCGGACAGCTGCTCCACGAGCCGGTCGAGCGCGGTCCAGCAATCGTTCGCCCATTGCGTCAAAATGGCTTGCCGCGTATGCGCGATCCCCTCGAACACTTCGGCCACGTCGTCCTTCAGATGCCGGTTTCGGCGATACGCTCGCCATAGCGGCAGCCCTGTGCGGAATCCTAACCAATCAAACATCGCTTATCCCTCCCGCTGACAACAAATATCTATGGTAGATATCTTAACGGGACTTTAGCGTGAACACAAATTAATTTCGACCATTTTTTACATTGAATGCGTTTAACAGGAAACATTGTGTCATAGTTCTTGACATTACCGCTTGGGACCTCCGTCCCCCCTCGACGTTCCATCGAAATCGCGGATGCGTGTCGCTTTCAATATTTTGCAGCTTTGGCCGTCAAAAAAACGCAAACGCTGTCGTCCCGCGAAGCGCCGCCCGTCTGCCTGACAACGCAAAGACCCCCGTGCGCAGCACGCAGCGGGGGCCTTACCGAAGCTTCTAACCTTTTTAATATCTAAAAATTTACTTTACAACAATGGTCGATACCAGGTTGTCTTTACCCTGAAGCTGAACCGCCTGGCCGGCTACAAGCTTCGAAGCGTCGCCGCTGATCGTAGCGTCGGCGGAAACATTGTACACGCTCGTCGTTACGGTACCGTTAACGTCCTGCACAATAACGATTTGCGAAATGTCGCCGTCATTGTTGATGTTATAATAGCTCAGCGTACCGTCAACCGTGAAGGACGGGCTTACTTCCGAGCGCTGTACGACTTCGACGTAAACGACGATGCCGTTCACCGTGCGGACGCGAACCTGATCTCCTACCTGCAGCTCGCTTGCCGCCACTTGCTGGCCGCCGCGGAACACGAACGTATTCGCGTTAAGCGCATAGCTAAGCGTCTCGCCGTTGTTCGTCAGCGTCAGCAGATTGTTGTAAACGGCGGCGGATACGGTCCCCGTTGCCGCGTCGTCGTTAGCGCCCGGCAGCTGCGAGCCGGTACGGTCCAGCAGCGCTGCGATTTGGGCGCGCGTCACCGGTACGTTTGGACGGAAGGTGTTGTCCTCGAAGCCGTCGATAAGACCGCGCTCTACCGCAAGAGCTACGTAGCCGACGGAACCCGCCGGGATTTTATCCGCATCCTTGAAGGTCAGCTGCGTGTTCATCTTCGCTTGCGCTTCCGCATCCAGCTTGAGCGCCTTGACGAGCAGCGTTGTCGCCCACAGACGATCGGCCGGCTTGTTCGCTTGCACCACCGCCTCCGACTCGGCGAACAGGTTGTTCTCTACGGCAACCGCCACATAACCTACCGCCCAAGCCGGAATTTCGTTCGCATCCTTGAAGTTAAGCTTCGTCTGCATTTCGGCCGGGGATTCCGCCTGCTCGCGCAGCCCCATCAACCGGACAGCCGCGGCAATCGCCTCGATGCGGCTTACATTGTTGTAAGGCTTGAACGTGCCGTCCTCGTACCCTTCAAAAATTTGCTTGGAAGCAAGACTTGCTATGTAACGGAGCGCCCACATGGCATCGCCGGATTTCATATCGTTGAACGTCAGTTTAATCTCAAGGCCGTTGCTGCCTTTGGCCCGTACTTGAGCCTGGGCTTGCGCCTTCGCTTGCGCTTGAACCTGCTTCAGGAAAGCTTCGTATTGCTGCTTGCTGCGGCCAAATTTATGGTCGTCGTCATTACCCTTTCCGTTTTTGGCCAATGCCGCGGTGCCGCTTCCCAGGAGTAAAGCTAATGCTGTGCTCGAGACTACAAGTTTGCGCATGATCGGATTCATCGTTCAGTTCTCTCCTTTGAATTCAGTAGAATTGGATAATTACAGCTGCAGGAGACCTCGCGAGTGTTCCCGGTTATGCCATATCGTTCGCCGCCGGTTGTCCGTTTTTTGGGGGTACGGAAAAAAGAAGTTTTTGTCGGCTTTTGATTCAAGCTTCCGCGGCATGATAAACTAGATCAGGAATTTCCAAATGCACAATAGAGGAGCTTATCCATGCCGTACATTCGCAAATCTGCGCGAAGCTGGGCCGGAATCGCCCTTATCGCGGTACTGTCCGCCTGTACTCCCGCCGCGAACACCCCCTCGACTACGTCGGAAGTCCCTTCCGCCGCACCGCCCCATTCGCAAGCGTCCGACAAACCGGCCGCCCCGCCCGCTCCGGCGGAGAAGCCGGTGCAGCAGGAGCAGGCTGACGTTGTCCTGGTCGGAAGCGAGCTGGAGGGCCTGTACTTGGCCCGCGCCGCCGCAGACGAAGGCTTAAGCGTGAAAATCATCGATCCCCGCCCCGCGTTCGGCGGCCAGGTGCTTCAGGGCGAAATGCTGTTCCTTGACGCAGTATCCGACGGGCACGGCAAATCGCTGCATCAGGGCCGGGTCAAAGAGCTGTTCGACGGCTTCAAGAACGGCAAGATTCGTAAGCTGGCCGAGTTTGAGCAATATTTTGCCAAGCTGTCCCAGGGCATACCCGTCGAGCAGGGCGTGAGCTTGGAGCAGGTCGGCGCCGTACAGGGTCCTGACGGGCGGGAGCACGTAAAGGCCGTCACGTATACCGCCAAAGACGGTACCCGGCGACAGCTGACTGCCCAAACGTGGGTGGAGAACACCGATTCGGCCGAGCTGGCGAGCAAGCTGAAGGTGAAGCGGCTGCCGGGTCTCGAAGCCTTCTACGGGCAGGAGCGCATCGAATATATGAGCGCCGGCTATATGATGAAATTCAAGAACGTCGATTGGAAAGCATGGATGACCGCATTCAATGCGATGTCGGACGCCGAGCGCCGCAAGAAGTTCGGCACCGCGTATTTGTCGGAAAGCTATGCGCTCGTGTTTGACGGCGTGACGAAAGCGTATAAGGCGTCCGACGACCGCCTGTTTCTGCGCGGCTTAAACGCGGTGTATCAGCGGGACGGCGAAGTGCTGATCAACGCGCTGCTCGTGTACGACATCAATCCGGCGGATCCCGCATCCGTGCAGTACGCCCTGGATCTCGGCAAGAAGGAGATGCCGCTCATTCTGGAGCATTTCCGCAAGAGCTTGCCGGGCTGGGAGAAAGCCGAGCTGAACGGCTTCCCGGCGCACCCGTATATTCGCGAATACAACCATTATGAAACGGAATATACGCTGCAGGTGTCGGACATGCTGTCCGGCCGCATGTTCCCCGACAACGTTTCGATCGCCGGCTACCCGCTCGACCTGCAGGGCATCACCTCCAATAAGTGGGGCATCGAGATGGGCCGACCGGACAAGTACGGCATGCCGCTGCGCAGCTTCCTGCTGAAGGGCTACGACAACATCGTCATGGCCGGGAAAAATGTCGGGTCCACCGCCATCGCCTACGGCAGCGCACGCATCCAGCCGAACACCAGCCTTGCCGCGGAGTCGATCGGCGTGCTGCTGGCACAGCTGCACGCCTCCGGCAAGCCGCTCACAAGCGTAACCGGCGATGATCTGGCCAAGCTGCACCAGACGCTTGCGAGCAAGCACGGGATCAAGCTGACCGGCGTTGTCGGCGACAACAAGCTGGCCGGCTGGACAAAGGAAGAGCTGCGGAAGCTCGATTCCGGCGAAATCAATTATCCGTCGTACAAGCGCAAATAGCCGGTTCCCGGCAGACCAAACAACCCTGAGGGGCTCATAGCGAAGCGTCCTCAGGGTTTTCATCATTTTCATATGCTTATGTACTTATAAATTGGAAAAATGGCTGAAACGATTTCCGCATATGGGTCTCCAAGCAATCATCCCCGTGGCCCATGCCCCATAGCAGCAGCGCTCCGAAGAACGTCTGCACGGCCAAATCGGCCATGCCGGCCGGCGGCAGCTCCTTAACGAATTCCCCTCTTCCTTGTCCGGTCTCGAACATTGGGACGAGCGCGTCCCGCATGTCGGCGATTTGTTCATTCTGAATGTCCAATGCGGACGAAGTGCCGATAATTCCTTGAAATACCGCCAGGGTCAACGGCCGCGGTCCGCGAAGATGCTCCGTCAGCTGCAGGACGAGGGCTTCGAGCTGTGGCGCAATCGGTCCGGGCTGTTCCAGCAGCCTTCTCGCCTCATCAACGGTCAGCTTCGTCTTAAGCTCGGCAAGCACATTCTCCTTATTGCAAAAATAATTAAAAAATGTCCCTTTCGCCACACCGGCTTTGTCCGTTATTTGGGCAACAGTCGTCGCTTCGTAGCCTTGCTCCGCGAACAAATCAATGGCCGCCTGCAGCAGCTTTGTTCGGGTCGCTTGCTTCTTTTCCTCGCGATTCAAAGTCTCCCCTCCCGCCGCTAGCTTAACACGATATGTTGCTTCGTACAATGTTTCGCTTGTGAATACTTACATGTTCGCGTAAAATTATGGATAACACTTATATTCACTTGAAAATGCTTAATTATTTATAAGGCAAAGGAGATGGCAGTTTGTGTACCAGGAGGAACGATGGGTTGCCATTCTGGACTATTTGCAGCAGCACGGCCGCATCAGCACCGACGACATCTGCGAGCTGCTGAAAGTATCGCGCGATACGGCTCGGCGCGACCTGGTGAAGCTTGAGGAGGACAAAAAAATCGTGCGTACTCACGGAGGCGCGATTTTGCCGACTTTAACCAAGGACGTACCCGTCTACGCCGAACGGCTGCAGGCCGAAACCGGGCCGAAGCGGGCGATCGGCAGGCTGGCGGCGTCGTACATCAAAGACGGGGACTACGTTTTGATGGACTCCTCTACGACCGTGCGCTGGGCGGCTGAGTTTCTGCAAACGAAACGTAATATTGTCGTTACGAATTCCGTGGACGTTGCGACGACGCTCGGTGATAAGTCCGACGTGTCGGTACACCTGCTTGGGGGGATTTTGAGGGGTGGTCAGAGGTCCGTCTACGGCGCCCGTGCGGTTGCGATGCTGGCCGACTATCAGGTTGACCGCCTGCTGATCGGCACATGCGGCATTACCGTAGACGGCTTGTCGTCGCCCTACGAGGAGGAAGGCTTTCTATGCAGGGAGATGATCCGGCGCGCCGATCAAGTGATCGTGCTCGCGGATCATTCCAAATTCGGCAAGCGGCTGTTTCACCGGTTTGCGTCGCTGTCCGATATCGATGTAATCGTCACCGACCAGCTGCCATCGCCGGAGCTTCAAGAAGCGCTCGAGCGCCATCGGGTCGACATTGCTGTAACTGAACCTCAAGGAGGATGAAACGATGATTAAACTTATAGTAAGCGATTTGGACGGCACGCTGCTCGCTCACGACAAACAGGTTCATGAGCGGGAGCGGACGGCGCTGCTGCAAGCCTCCGCTGCCGGCGTCGAGCTGTGCCTCGCATCCGGACGGCTGCACATCGAGATGGAGCATGTCGGGCAATCGATCGGCCTTACCCCGTATATCGTTTCGATTAACGGTGCTTACGTGTTCGGACCCGGCGGCAAGCCGCTCTACGCTACCGGCTTTGATCGTGAGCTCGCCAGCGAAGTGTATGCACTTGGTGCCGGCTTCCAGGTAGGGATGCTGGCCTGCACGGGCGAGCTGAATGTGACCCCCGAGGCCAATGAGATCGTGGAGCGTGTCAATCCGAGGCTGCAGCGTCCAGCTACCTTAATGCCGGAGCTGCCGGAAACGCTTCGCGGCGGCGGCATCAGCCTGTGCAAGTTCTCCTACTTCGGGGAAATGGCGGAGCTGAAACGGCTGCAGGCTTACGCCGAGACGAAGCTGGGCGGACGGGTGACGACGTATATTACCGATGTCGACTGTCTCGATATCATGCCTCATGGCGTTACGAAGGGAGCCGGGCTGGCGATGCTGCTCAAGGAGCTTGGACTAAAGGCGGAAGAAACGCTCTGTATCGGCGATTCCTTTAACGATGTATCGATGTTCGAGCTGACGCCGCACAGCTTCGCCATGGCCGGCTGCGATCCGCTCGTTCGGTCCTCGGCACGTCATACAGCCGCTTGTGTCGCCGATGCGGTCGCCTGGGCGCTGGAGTTCAATGCCGCCGCTGCCGGGAAGACGGGTGCGCGATGAAGAAGCTGCTGTGGATCGGATGCCTCGCCTACTTGCTGACAGGCTTTACCCACGTCATTCTAGGGGCCGTTCTCCCGGAGCTGCTTGCCCATTATCAGGGCACTTACAGCGATGGAGGCCGAATCGTATTTATCGAATTCGCCGGCTTCCTGTGCGGCGTTCTGCTGATGCCCCGGCTCGCCGGAGCGATCAGCCGGCGCCGTGCGCTGCTGACCGCCGCGCTGCTGCTTGGCAGCGCCGAGGTGCTGCTCTCGCTGCTGCCTCCCTGGAACGTCGCCATGGCACTGGCCGGTATGGCGGGCTTAGGCTTCGGCCTGACGGAAGGCGGGATCGGAACGCTCGTCCTCATCGCCGCCAAGGAGAAGCAGGCGGTGGCGATGAGCCGGCTGGAAGTATTTTTCGGTCTGGGAGCTCTGCTGATGCCTTTCATTTCCTCATTTTTGATTATGCAAGGCGTTTGGAGATTGTCGTTCCTTGTCCTCGGCATATCGGCGCTGGCAATGATTCCCGTCTGGGCGAAGATGTCGTTCGGGGAGCTTGACGAATTGCTTGGGGCGAGAAAGCGCGGACTCCGAACCCGGGATGAAGCGGAGACGAGGGCTGGCGGCAGCGGGGCTGAGAGCGCTGCCGGAAGCAGGAGAAGAAGCGAGGCCGACAGCGTGACAGACAGCGGGATCGGTAGCGTGACAGACAGCGTGGCCGACAGCGCCGCCGCCGCCGCCGGGACCGTTCAGCAGCGCGGCAAGGAGCAACCGGGCAGGGCTCCTCATTACGGTACGAGAGGGCTGATCGTGCTCGGGTTGTTCATTTGCGTATTCTTCTTCTACGTCGGTGCGGAAGTCGCTATCGTCAACTATTTGCCGTCGGTGTTTACCGACAAGCTGTCGCTCACCAGCTCGGCGGCTACGCTCAGCGTAACGGCCTACTGGCTTGCGATGGTGATCGGACGGCTCGTCGCCGGCAATATCGCGGAAGCGGTAACGTACCGCAGCTTTATGCTGTGGAGCGTAGCGGGCACCGTCGTTGTCCTGGTCGGCTTGGCGTTCACGAACGGCTTGATCGGCGCTTTCGCTTTCGTGCTCGCCTCCGGCCTGCTCATGGCCGGCATGTTCGCCGTCGCGTTAATCTATGCCAACCGGCTGCTGCCTGAGGCGCTGACCGAACGGACGACCTCGCTGCTTATCGCCGCGGGCGGACTCGGCGGCTCGCTGCTTCCTCTGCTCGTCGGCCGCATCATGGACGCCGAGGGGGCCTCGGCGGCCGTATGGAGCTTTGCAGCCGCGATGCTGCTCATGCTCGTGCTGCTTGCGGCCGCTGCCGCTGCCGGAGGACGCGAACGGCGCACCGCAGCTCAGCAGCCGTCGAGTCACTAACGGATAAAGGCGTTTCAGCTGGTGCACGGCTCGGCGCCGTGCGGAACCCTCGGCGCACGGTGCCAGTCACACGACTGAAGTCGAACCCCCTGCTTAACGAAGCAGCTTCAAGCCGATGCGCAGGTCGTTCTCGCCGAACGCAACGCCTTGGATACCGATCAGCTTCGGCAGCTTATCGTACAGATTGTACCGGAACTCCGTCGCTGTTTGAAGCCAGCCGGGAGGAATTTCATAACCCTTAATACGGACCGATTCCCGGGTCAGGATCAAATCGGGTTCGCTGTACGACATCCGGTATGTCAGCGTCGTTCCGGCTGCGATCGCGTCGCGCCACAGCACGTTGGCGTCCACGATCAGCAGCTCGCCTTGCTGCTCGGCGGACACTCCCGTCAGCTGCAAATCATGCGGGAGATTCGTCCGTCCGGCCATGGAAGCTTTGATCAAGTTATTCATATCCGCTTCGGTCAGCCGTAATTCCATCGTCCGCCGCTGCACCATCTCGGCGATTTTGTCCGGTACGGACAGCTTCTCGTATTGAAGGTCCAGCGCGCGGGTCGGCTGTACGTACCAAACGACCGCGCCGGCAGCTCCTGTCAAGATGAGAACGAGAACGAACAGAAACAAGATCAGTTTTCTCAAATCAAGCTTCACTCCTTCGGGCAATGGCACTCTCTTACAATATACGGCAAAATGTCGTACCCGGTCCATGAAACGGGCCATATGAAAAAACAGACCGGAAAGCCGTCAGGCTTCCGGTCTGTTCGTATATGGTCACTATCCGCGCTGATACTCCAAAACTTTACGAAGCGGAACCCCCATCTCCCGCTGCACGTCCATGACGGTCGCGCCCGGATGGGAAGTCAAGAAGCTGCGGATCGCTTGAGAAAGCTTCGCCTGCTTGCTCATGCATTCCTTGCAGTAGATCGAGGTCGTGGCCAGATGAAGTTTACCGCAGTCTTTGCAATTGCCCAGAGACACTAGTACCACCGCTTCCTTCTCGCGCTGCAGCAGCAGCGTCAGCATTCGTTCATATCCATATTATATCGACAGTGCGGAGCCCAGCCTATACTACCGGCGTACCATATTTTCGGTCAAATTCAAGAACGTTTGCACGTCCTCCACCGCCATTCGGACCCCACCCTGCCAGAAGTCCTGCTTCGTAAGATCGACTCCCAGGTGCTTGTGCGCCAGCTCTTCGACCGTCATCGAGCCGGTGTCGCGAAGCAGCGCTTTGTACCGTTCCTCGAACGCCGCGCCCTCCTGCTTCGCAATCGCATAGATGCCGGCGCTGAACAAGTAGCCGAATGTGTAGGGGAAGTTGTAAAACGGCACTTCCGTAATATAGAAATGCAGCTTCGCCGCCCAAAAATGCGGATGGTACCCGCTCAGCGCATCCTTGAACGCCGTCTTCTGCGCCTCGGTCATCAGCTCGTTCAGCCGCTCGACGCTGACCAGCCCTTTGCGCCGTTCCGCATAGAAGTTGGTCTCGAAGATAAAGCGGGCGTGAATGTTCATGAAGAAGGCGACAGCCCGCTGAATTTTGTCTTCAATGAGTGTGACCCGCTCCTCATCCGTCGCCGCCGCGCTCACGAGTGCGTCGGAGACAATCATCTCCGCAAACGTCGAGGCCGTCTCGGCTACGTTCATTGCATACTCTTGGGCCAGCGCGGGCATGTCGTTCATTACATGCTGGTGATACGCATGTCCGAGCTCGTGGGCGAGCGTCGACACGTTGTCCATCGTTCCGCCGAACGTCATAAAGATGCGCGTTTCCCCCGCAGCCGGGAACGACGTGCAGAACCCGCCCGGGCGCTTGCCGCCGCGGTCTTCCGCTTCGATCCAGCGCTTCTCGAACGCCATCTCCGAGAAATCGGCCAGCTGCGGACTGAACTGGCGGAACTGCTCCACGATCAGCTTGGCGCCGTCGTCGAAAGAAATTTTTTGTACGGAGCTGCCGATCGGCGCTTCCACATCGACCCAAGCGAGCTTATCCAGCCCGAGCATGGCAGCCTTGCGCTCAAAGTAGCCGACGAAAGCGTCCTTCGCGCCTTCGATCGCTCCCCACATCGCATCGAGCGTCGCTTTGGACATGCGGTTGACGGCAAGCGGTTCCTTATGGATCGATTCCCAGCCGCGGTGCTTGTACACGCTCAGACGGAAGCCGGCCAAATGGTTGAGCGCTTCCGCACAGAAGTCGGCCTTCTCCGCCCACGTCTCCTCCCACTTGGCAAACAGCTCCCTGCGCTTAGCCGTATCCGGGGTATGGAGCTTGTTGAACGCTTGCCCCGCCGAGAGCTCGACGATTTTGCCGTCTTCCTCGACCGGCATCCGGAACTGCGACACGGTCGTGTCGTAAAGATCGCTCCAGCCGTGATAACCGTCGACGGCGAGGTCGGTCAAGAGCGCTTCCTGCTCCGGCGGGAGCTTCTCGCCGGCCAGCTCGCGGCGCTCATTCAGGGCGAATCGTACGGATGCGAACGGCTCCTTAACGAGCAGCTGCTCCCATACCGGGTCCGCCACTTTCGTAAGCAGCTCGTCAAACCGGGTCATCGAGCTTTCGTAGGCAGCCCCCAGCACCTTCACTCTGCCGCTGAGCTGAAGCGCCTTCTTGTCCTTCACATTTTCCGCCGTCAAGCATCCGGTGAACGACCCGGCTTCGCGAAGCCGGATCAGCAGTCCTTGCATCCGTTCCACAATATCGGCCAGTCCAGCGCTTTCCTGCGCGTCAGCGGGAGGGGTCACGCCGTTCAAACGGCTCTTGAACTCCTCGATATCGGTGTCAAGCCGGTCTAGGAATGCGGCGAATTCCGCCGAGTCGCTGCCCCCCGGGAAAATGGCGGAGAGGTCCCAGGTTTGATCCAGAGGCGTATGTAGCGTCATCATTCTCACCCTTTTTTGTCCAAATGTTAATTCTCATTAAAACATACTTCCGGCTTGCTTGCCAGCAGCCGGGCATGTCCCTATTACAGCCTATGCAATCTTTCCAATAATTAGGCGTTTGTCATTGCTTCCGCGACCAAATTGTGATTCAATAAGAGATAGCCATGCCGAACTATCTCGAAAGGGGCTTTTCTCCTATGCGACCTCTGCAAATTTCCCCTGAAACGGCCCAGAAGCTTGCAGCCAAGCTGGGCGTGCCGCTCGAACATCTCATGCATATGCCGCAGCATATTTTGCTGCAGAAGCTGGCCGAGCTTGCCAAGAGCGACAGTGCACAGCCGGACGCTTCGGCGGATAAGCCCGAAGAAGGGCAGAGTTAAGAACCGTGTTTCCATTCGATCATACGTGGCCTTACGAGCAATATATGAACGATCTGTATGTGCAGCGCTGTCCGTTTTGCTCCGCCGAGAACGTTTTGCTCCCGCTCAGGCCATCCGAGCTGAAGTCGATCCAGGGCGGCAAGAAGCATCTGCTGGTGTTTCCTTGCTGCCGCCACAAAGTTACGGTTGTGGACGCCGATCGCGACTATTTGCTTACAGACCGGCCCCTGCGTCGCCGTTGACAGGGGGGCCTTTTTTTCACTTTAACGTGCAAATCCGATAGGGAGCTGTGAGGGGAGGGGGGCGATACAAATGCAAGAATGGATGCTGCCGATCAGCAACGTCTGTATGCTTGTCACGCTGAACTACATCGCAATCAAGCTTAGAAGCAAGTGGTTTCTGGAGTCCTACGAAATCGTTGCCGTCCCTGTGCTGACCGGTCTGGCCAGTATCATCCTGATGCTCCTGCCGCTCCCTTCCGCTTTCGGCATTATTGACCTGAGGTTTGCACCGATCGTCATGGCCGGGCTCTGCTTCGGCATGCCGATTTGTGTATTGTCGATGCTGCTTCCCGCCGCATTCAGCTTCTGGACGAATGAGAGCGATTTCTTTTTGCATCTGTGCCAGAATCTGCTTGCGCCGTCCCTGATCAGCGCATTGTTTCATAACCGTGACTACCGGACCGGTTTTCAGTCGATCCGGCTATCGGACGGCTTCCGTACGCTGCTTCTATTTTTTATAGCCCATGTTCTGATCGGCTACGCATTCCATCCCGTTCAGCCGACCGTTGCCGGCTTAATGCCGGAGTTGTATATGCTCATTCTCTGTTCCGCCGCCATCGTCATCCTCATCAAGATGTACAATGACGATAACAAAGCATGGCTGCTTCAGCGGCAGCTGGAGCTGCAGGCGAACCAGGACGGCTTGACGCGGCTGGCCAACCTGCGCAGCTTCATGCGGCTCGCGGAAGATACGATATCCCGTCGCCGCATAGCGATATTCATGATCGATATCGATAATTTCAAACGGTATAACGATCGGTTTGGCCATCTGGCCGGCGATGAGCTGCTCCGCGAAGTCGGTCAAGTGCTGCGGCATACGATTGCGGAGGAAGATTATGTAGCCCGCTACGGCGGTGAAGAATTTATCTTGTTGTCCCACTACACCGACCCGGAGACGCTAAGCGCTTATGCCGGCAAGCTGTGCCAGGCGGTATGCGAGCAAGTGCGGAGCGAATATGATCGCGTTCCGGACAATGCGGCCGCAGCGGACAAGCCGGGCATCACGATCTCGGTCGGCATTTCGGTAGCCGCTCGTCCGGGCGCCGTGCTGGGGCAGCTCATTGCCGAAGCCGACGAGGCGCTGTATGCCTCGAAGAAGAGCGGCAAGAACCGGTTTACGTTCCACCTTCCCGCCGCTTCGTCGACCGGATAGGCGCAAGGCTATACCATCACAAATATAGCGGTTTCGAAGAGCGTTACTTGACAACTTGACATGAGCATAACAATAATAGCGGATTGGCAGCAGCTTATCCGTTGCGATAACCCGAGAACGGCATCCATTTCAAGGTTTCGCAATGTAATAAGCGTCTGTAAATCCGCTATTTTGATGTGCGCCCGAAAATCCCCAGAAAAAATGCCGGGCCCCGGACGGACCCCGTCCGCCGATACCCGACATGATTTTACTTCAGCTTCGACTCCTCCGGAACTTCCAGCTGCTCGGCCAGCATATCCTCGCGCGTCGTCATCCACGCTTCACGGCTGGCTCTGATCATGCCGGAATCCATGATTTTCTTATCGTTGACTACCCGTGCAAACCACTTTACCGCTTCAAAATAACGCTTCAGCCTCCGATTCAATTCGCCGATCAAGAACATCAGCCGCGCGTTGTTCAAATCGACGCCTTCCTTCTCGAAGACGCTGATATAGGCATCGAGAGCATACTCCAGGAACCGGTCCTCGTTCGTCCTATCTCCCTTTTCTCTGTATAACCAGGCGATATGATGAAGAATCCCGGCGATTACCCGATCCTTCTCGCCGATCGTCTGAGCCGTAAGAAGCCCCAGCTTATATGTCGCGAGCGCGTCATCCCAGCCCCGCTCGCCGCCGTAGTCGTGCATCGTCCACAGCTTGGAAATTTTCTCTTTGAAAGCTTCCTTTTGTCCGGACGTAAGTTCCGTGACGAAGCTCTCCGTAGAGGCGAAGCCGCAGAACGGGCAGACGCGAACGACATAATAATCCGGATTGTGCTCTTTGTAATGCAGGCAAAAATCGCTGTCGGTCTTGCTAGCCTTCTTGAAGCTCGGCCGCACCCGCGAGGTCATAAATGAATTAGCGCAAAAAGCGCAATGAATCGTAACCGTAAATAAGGGCTCCACCATGCAGTTTGTACCTCTGCTTTCCAGACGGTTCTCTCCACAGACGTCTAGTAATTCTCTACTTCGTCTTCCGACGGATTTATTCTCGCCACTTCGATGACATAGACGCACAAACAAACCAAAATTCCGGCAATCACTTCAATCATCGCCATCCCTCCGGAACTTATAGAATCCATGTCGTTCTAGTTCTATTGTACCACATGCCCTGACAATCTCGGAACCCCTTCGACAAAATAACGCCCGGCCCTATTCGGCACGGCCCCGCGCCGTTCTGGCATGTCTGTCCGACTCCGCACATAAGCATGTACGAGAGAGGAGTTGGGAGCGAAGTGCGTTACTTGAACAATTATATGACGGCCGTCGTAGCCGCCGGTCTCTTCACGATAACGGCGCTGCTGCTTGCTTTTCCCGGGTCCAGTCTGACGGCCGCGCTGCGGGGTGTCTCGATTTGGTGGGACGTTCTGTTTCCGGCGCTGCTGCCGTTTTTCATCATATCGGAGATGCTGCTCGGCTTCGGTATCGTGCACTTCTTCGGCACGCTGCTCGACCCGCTTATGCGGCCCTTGTTCCGCATCCCCGGCATCGGCGGCTTTGCGATGGCGCTCGGCTTCGCTTCCGGCTATCCGGTCGGGGCGCGGCTGACTTCACAGCTATGGGAGCAGAAGCTGATCACCCGGGTGCAGGGCGAGCGACTCGTCTCCTTCATTACGACGTCGGACCCGATCTTCTTGATCGGAGCGGTGTCTGTCGGATTTTTCCATGATGCTTCGCTGGCCGTCATTCTCGGGATCGCCCATTATGGCTCGGCTGTTCTGGTCGGAATCGGCATGCGGTTCTATGGCCGCAAGGAAGAAAAAGCAGCCCCCGCCGATACAGTCTTGAGTCCATCCGCCGAGGCGGAAGCGGGACCGGCGGCCGCTGGTCCGATCTGGCTGCGTGCCTTCCGGGCAATGCACCATGCCAGAATCAAGGACGGCAGGCCGATCGGCATGCTGTTAAGCCAAGCGGTCGGCAATGCGCTTCAGCTAAACTTTGTCGTCGGTGGACTCGTCGTATTTTTCTCCGTCATTCTCGAAGTGCTTACTTCTGCGGGGGTTATGGGTGTGCTCCATGCCGCAGCCGGCACGGCTCTGCAGCTGGCAGGGCTTCCGGCTTCGCTGTCGCAAGCGGTTGTCAGCGGCCTGTTCGAAGTAACGCTCGGCACCAAAGCGGCGGCTGCGGACGCCGGTCTGCCGCTCGTCAGTAAAGCGGCTATAGCCGCCTTCGTGCTTTCCTGGGCCGGATTATCCGTCCATGCCCAGGCCATTTCCCTGATGAGCCGCACAACAATTCGCTACGGGCCTTTCCTTCTCGCCCGCTTCGCGCACGGCTTGCTGGCCGCCTGCACGGTTGTGCTGCTGTGGACGCCGCTGCAGCCGCTGCGCGGACACGCCTCGGCCGCCTTGGCGGCAATTGCCGCAGAGGGTCCGGAGCAAGCCGCGTGGATGTGGGCGCTGCCGATCGGGGCGCTGCTCTTTTCCGGCGCCATGGCTGTGCTGCTGTCGGCCGCAATCCTGCTCGCGGCTGCCGCCTTTGTACGCCGCAATACCGCCGGTCCGACCGAATGACGCTCTTTCTAGAACGGTATTCGTCAGGGCTGTCCGTTAGTCCCGCCGATTTACCCGCAGCATGCCGCTCCTGTCCGCAGGTGTAGGTTCCATGCCGATGTGTGGCAACCGCTCCGAAGCACAGACGCCACACCGCTTCGGGCGATCCGCTTCCGGCAAACCGCTCTCGCACATGATGAATACTGAGGGACGGAGAACGATAGTATAATAAAACAGCGACAGTCTAGGACTTTATTTCCTCGTCCTTGGCTGTCGCTGCTTCAATTTACGGTCTCAGTCTATAACGTTAACTAATTTTTCACAAATCTTCTTCTTAAAAAGAATCCAAATGCGATCAGGGCGATTCCGCCAATTTCCGTGAACAGATGGCTGGATTCTCCTGTCTGCGGCAATTGCTCCATCGCGCCGCCGTTTGTGACAGCCGGAGCTGCGAGCGGTACTGGCTGGACATCGATGTCGACAAAGATTTCCGTTTCGAAGCCGTACTTGTCCTTTACTTTGATGCCAAATCCGTCTTGCCCCACATACCCGGGATCGGGGCTATAGGCCCAACGCCCATCCGGATCAATCGTAGCCTTCCCGTGATTCGGTTGTTTACCGATCGAAGATACGCCGCCGAGCGGCAGATCGATACTTCCCTCAATCAGGGTGTCCTGATCCGTCGTCTTCTTTACCGGAGGTTGACTCGGCGTCACCGGTGGTGTTGGCGTAGGCGTTACCGGAGTTGGATCCGGAGCCGGTGTTACAGGCGTCGGACCCGGTGTCGGTGTTACCGGCGTCGGCTTCGGTGTTACTGGCGTCGGATTCGGTGTCGGTGTTACCGGCGTCGGATCGGGTGTCGGTGTTTCCGGCGACGGGTCCGTCGGCGTGTCTGGTTGTGGATCTGGATCCGTCGGCGTGTCTGGTTGTGGATCTGGCTTCGGATCCGGGTCCGTCGGCGGTGTTACTGGATCCGTTGGCGGTGTTACTGGATCCGTCGGCGGTGTTACCGGGTCCGTCGGCGGTGTTACCGGGTCCGTCGGCGGTGTTACCGGGTCCGTCGGCGGCGGTGTCGTCGACTTCACGTTCGCAACGTTCAGCGTAAAGCCCGCTGTCGAATTGATCGTCACCTGATGCTCGCTGGAATCCAGCACATAGCCGGCCGGTGCCGTTGTTTCTTTCACAACGTAATCTCCGGCAAGCAGCTTCTTGAACACGACAGTTCCCGTCGTATCTGTCGTCAACGTGTCGATCAGCAGCTTGCTTGAACCCGATTTCCGGTACAACTCGAAGGTCGCGCCGCTCAGCATCAAGCTGCTGCTCGCAGAATCGGTTTTCTTCACGGTCAGCGAGCCTCTGATGCCCGAGCCGGTGCCCGAGCCGCTGGAGACGCCCACGACGATGTCCTCCGAAGTGCTCTTCGTTACCGTCGTGACGTTATTGCCGCTAAAGCTGACCTGGTTCGAGACGGTGTCCTTGTCATTCGCTACAATTAACGATTGATACTCCAGAATGTACGCGGAGCTGATCTCATTCGTAAAGCGAAGCTCAAAGCTTTGCTTCCCGTCATCGTCGGTCGTGAAAGCAAGCGTATAATCCGTTCCTTTCATCAGCTCCGTACCCTTGGTTACGTCGCCGTTAACCGCTACTGTCGTCGCGTACAAATGGAAGGTATCCGGCAGCAGCAGTTGGTTAGAGCTCGGGTTATCGACGATCTTCGCATCCGCTACCGTCGATTGGCCGCGGTTGATATTAATCTTCCAGTTGATCTTGTCCCCGCTCTGCGTTCCTGTCTTATTCACATATTCGCCGCCTTGAGGGATAGAGACGGAGCCGATCAGAGCTTTGGTTACGGGAACAGATCCGTCGAACATGCTGGCCGAATTCGTGACTGTGCTGTCGATTAGTTCGCCGTCCAGGCTCGTCTTAAATTCAATATAGTACGGCGTAGAGATCGGATTCCGGAATGTAACGACCAGCTTGTTATCTGCTGTCACCGAGTACGTATAGTCGGCACTGTCGACTAGGCTTCCCTTCGACGCATTGCCGCTAGCCGGAACGACCATATTGTATACGGCAAGAGAACCGTCGACCAATTTCTGATTGAACAGCAGCGGATCCTCTACTATGGCATTCGCAATCGCTTTGCTGTTGTAGTTGACTCCGACGGTCCACGTAACCTGCTTGGTAACGGCGTTGTACAAACCCGACTTGAAGCCGTTGTTCTTCGACTCGCTTCTAGGCTCGAAAGGATCCGTTACCGATTTATTGCGGTTCGTATTCGAAGCATCCGTCCATGTAAGATCTGCGGTGTTTGAATAATTGCTCGTGTTCTTCGACGGATCGATCCAATCAGGATTAAATTCGGTTACGTAGCTGATCGTGACCCGATCGGTAAGATCTTTGTTGAACGTGATCTTGAAGCCCTGATCGGCCGTCATCGCGCCATCCACCGAATAGTCCGCAGGACTGATTAGCGTTGTACTTGCCGGGCTTCCTTCTTTAATCGTAAGCGATCCGGGAATGAATCTGAGCCCTTTGGCAGGGAACGTATCCGTTAAGGTTACGCCCTTCATCAGCTGCTTATCGGCGTTTAAGGTGATGGTCCAAGCTACCGTTTTTGCTTGGTAATCTTTCGTTCCATCGCCCTTGACCAGAACGACTTGAGTCACATCGTGATAGGCCGAAGTACTTATCCCGCTGCCGGAGGTTACATCATTCGTAATTCTCGCATTATCGAGAACCCGGCTAACGGATTGTGTTCTATACTCGACCTTATAAGCCGAAGTAATATCCTGCGCAAATTGCAGCTTAAAGCCTGTCTTGCCTGTTGCTGTCTCCGGGACTACCGTATAATCGGAAGCCTGCAGCTCGCTGCCAAGCGTCTCGTTACCGTTCTGATCCAGCGTGACCGGATACACTTTCAGCGAACCGTTGACCAGCTGCTGCGAATCGTTGAACAAATCCGTCAGATACGCATTCGCTTTCGCGATCGACTTCTCGTTGTAGTTGTACTTGATCTCCCAGTAGACCGTTTGCGTTATTGAATCATATTTCGTCGATGTTTTCTCTAGCGATTTTCCACGCGTCACGGCGACGGTTGACGTCGCTTCCACGTTCGATGTGTTGCTGCCGCCGAAGATGGCCTTGTTCACGAACGAGGTCTTGTCCATATCGGTGACCGGCGTCGTATACTGAATCCGGTAAGCCGATGTAATCGGGCTGTCCGTAAAGCTGACTTTCAACGTATTGCCCGTCGTGTCCACCGTATACTTGCCCGGATCGACCAAAGCGCCTTTGGTTCCCGTGCCGTTCAGATTCATATCCAGCTCATAGACGGCAACGGAGACCGGAACGGATAACCCCGCTGGAATCGGATCCGTCACGACGGCGTTCTGTACGGAGTCCAGCGCCTTATTGACGTCGATCGTCCAATCGATGTTCTTCGCATTGTAGCCTTGCGGCACGCCGCTCTTGGCAACTGTAGACGAGACAGTCGGTTTGAAGCGAAGCGTAAACTCTTGAGCTCCGCCTTCCGGAACCGTAATCTTCTGCGTCGTGCTGCCTGTTATCTTCGCCCTGTCAAACTGGGTCCGAAAGGTCAGCAGGCCTTGGACGTTGTCGTGGGATTCAATGTAGTCGTTAAACCTCATCACCACTTGATGATTCGCAGCGGTGACTTGGAACGTCCCCACCTCTTCGTCGTCGATCTGCAGCGGACCGCTGACGTCGTTAAACAACAGGAATTGCTGCGGCAGTGTGAACGCAAAGGTATCCCCATCCCCGTATCCATGGCCGTTCGGCAGCGCCCACGTGAAGTCGAGCTGTACCCGGGAGCCTTGCTCGTACACGCTGTCCGTCACAACCTTGCCGCTGCTGTCGTACACAGCCATGGACACGCTTGTCAGGATATTGCTCGAGATCGTTGCCGCATTAGCCCGCGTCAGCAATCCGGTTCCGCTCATCTGCATCAAGACGAGAAGAACGACCAGCAGCATGCTTGTTTTTTTCTTCCACAAGGGACTTCCTCACTCCATTCAACTCTGGCAAATTGTTCTATGAGGCTATTTACAAGTTTCTATTTTCCGTCCCCTCCCTCGACTCTCAGTTTTTGTATCCTCAAGTAGGATACAAATTGTATTCTAAAATATCAACCTAAACAATTTCTAAACAAAATCATACACACAAAAAAAGAACCTGCGCTGCCGGGATGGAGTGCACCCCTTAGAATAGACATTGGAAAAACCCCCTGGTTATTCCGATGAATTCTAAGGG